>WFWT01000056.1 GCA_015490995.1 Anaerolineae bacterium
CGGTGGGTGTTGGGGTCACGGTGGGGGTTGGGGTGACCGTCGGCGTGGCCGTAGGGGTAGGGGTCGGCGCGCCGGGCCAAGGGATCAGGTACCGGATGCGAAGTCGTGGACGTCGATAGAAAGGCGGGGGATAATAGCGGCTGGAGACGAAACGAAATTCTGCTCCTCCCGGGTTCGGCGCGCGCAGCGCGACCCCATAGTTGGGCACAGTGCCGTTTACCCAACCCTGAACGAGGGAGGTCACGTTCCAGGCGTACCAGCCGTTAACTCCCACCACGGTAGTGACGTCCTCAGGCGTTGCGCTGGCGTCATCTGGACCGAAGGCGCCGGGGGTTTCCCAGGGTACGTTCAAGTCTGCCAGGTCCCACGTGGCCATGTCGAATCGCCAGGGACGGTTTAACCGGTATACCGCGACGTCCAGCGTGCCGGTGCCCAGCTTCTCCACCGTGAACAGTCGGATTTCCGCGTCCACCACGAACATGGTGGACGGGAGCCACCGGGTATCGAAGTAAAGCAACAACGCGGACACGTTGTTGGGGTGGATGTCAAGGGTGTTGTAGTACCCGAAATTGTAAGCTCGCCAATCCACCCCGCCCACCCAGGAGCGGATGTGGGTGTCAATGGAGCGTCCCCACCGTGTCATGTAGTTTTGAATGGAGATCTCCGGCCCCAGAATGGTCACTTCAGCCATGTCATGGTGGATCTCGCCGGCAGTAGCGCCGTCGGAGCCCAGCATGTGATCCGCGAGCCCGCCGTCATCGTCGTCCCACACTTCGAACGCCAGTCCCCAGGTTGGTTCGTTGGCCAGGGTAAGGCCTAGGGCGCGGGCATCCACCGCGATTTCCAGCTGATACCCTGTGGGTGTGGTGATCACTCCTGTGGCTACGAGGGCTGTGGCCGGGCCTTGCTCAACCTGTACCGTGCCGTCTGCACCGACCCAGAACACCAGATCATCAGCGTTCGTTAACCCATCGCCCAGGCCGTCCAACGCTATCCGTACACCGTCATCCTGAAAAGGACGCGCGCTATCGCTTACCACCTGATCATCACGCACTCGGATGCCAAAGTAAAGCGTATCGCCGGCCCGTCGGATGCGCAGCTGGGCGCTCAGGTCAGCTGTGTTGTCCGGAGCCGCAATGGCCACCTGATCGGCCGACATCACGTCCAGGTCAATGCCGGGTGTTTCTGCCCATTCGCTGAGCACACCGTCCACTACCGGTGGGGGGTCGATGACGTAGGCCAGTACGATGTTGGGTGTCCGTCGGTATCCCAGAATGAACCCTCCATCCCCTACGGCCAGGGCGTCCCAGCGCGGACCTGAGGCGGAGGTGGTACCGCGCGGTTCCCCCTCGTGGAATACTACCATATCCCGTAGCCGGCCAGGTGTGCCCACGGGCAACGGGTCCAAGGACCAGGTGCCGATCAGGCCGGGGTTTTCGGTGTAGGCAAAGATGCCTCCTTTGAAGGCCGCGCACCGGTAGATCGGCCCAAAGCGCTTGGTATACGCGCAATCACCTCCTACCGCGATAACGTGTTCCCGGTTCAGGACACCCACGCCGAACCATTCCCACAGGTCGCCGCCTCCTTTGAAGTTGCAATAGGTGTAGCCATCGTGGGCTTCGCAGATGGTTGGATCGGCCGGGGGGGTGATACGCTGGCGTTCCCCGCGTTCCATACGCACGACTTGGCCGTGTAGGCCGGCCGAGAAAATGAGGGAAGGCCAGTATTGGTCCACCGCCCATTGGCCGTTGGGAGCTTCAAAGAAAAGGGTGCGGGTGTACGTTTGGAAGAAGTCGGTGCTGATAAGGTGTTCACCGAAAATGTTGTACAACAGCGATCGTCCGTCAGGTTGCACGTCCACGGTGATGAGCGGGACGCGGCGGACAAAGGTGGAGCGCATGTTGCGCACCTGCCAGGTCGCACCGCCATCCGTCGTCGTTAGGAGCAGAGGGTCGGCGTCGGGGGGCGTGTCCACAGTGACCCAGCAACGTTGGGCGTCCGCACAAGCGATGTCGGTCAGCTCGTTGGCGATGTTGCCGTTTTGGACCTCCCACGTCTGGCCGCCGTCGGTAGTGTGCAGGATTTTGCCACCGTATTGCCCTACGACCCAGGCGGTGTTGGCATCAACGGCCGCGACGCGATTCAAGTAGCCCGTAGCCACGCCGGGTTCCTGCGCGTACCAGGACCAGCCTCCATCATCCGTGCGGAGAATGACTCCCACCTTGTCGAACGGCACGTTACGCCGTTCGCCTACTGCCCATCCGTGCACGCCGTCGGGCATGGTGATGCCTCCCAGCGTGGCGATCTCTCCCCCGATGGGGTTCGTCCAGGTGTCGTCCGGAGCCATCGCGGTGAGGAGGGTCATGCGTTGTCCGGCCACCCACAGCGCGGAGGGCCGGGCAATGCCGTCCAGGCGGGCGTTAGTGCCGGTGTTCCAGAACTGCCAGGTGCCATCCGGGGAGCGACGCCCTACGGTGCCCCCTGTACCGGCCACCCACAGTACACCATCGGTGTCCACCAGAGCTGCACGCAGGTGTTGTAAGGTGCCGGGCGATTCCGGCAACCAGGTCTGGCCTCCATCTTCCGTTCGCCAGGCGGTGCCCCCATCCCCTACGGCCCAGCCCGTGAGTCCATCTCGGGTGGCCACTGCTCGCAAGGTGGCCCCACCCTGCTTGCGCGGCGTCCACGTCGCGCCGCCGTCGTCGGTAATCAGGATGTAGCCGTTTTGGCCTACTGCCCAGGCCCGTTGAGCGTCAATGGCAACGATGTCATACAGGTGAACACCCACCCCGGATAACTGGGTGCGCCACGTTTTACCGCCATCCTCGGTGTATCGGATAACCCCATTTCCTCCTACAATCCAACCGTGCTGCCCATCGGGGGCAAAGCTGATCCCGTAGAGCGGATTTGTCGTTCCTACCGGGACGGCCTGCCAGGTTTCGCCGCCATCCTGAGTGCGGAGTACCAGCCCGCCTTCGCCGACCACCCATCCCTCTAGGGGAGAGGTGAAGAACACATCGTAAAGTGTGGGGCCTTCGGTACGTGACGCGTGACGCTGATCCGGTGGTCGCCACTGGACCATGTGCCAGGAGCGTCCTCCGTTTCGGGTGAGAAAAATACGTCCGGCCGTGGCCGTTACCCAGCCCAGCTGGTCGTTGAGGAAAAACACGTTTGTCAGATCGCCCTGGCCATACCACACGGTTCGCCAGAGGGCATATCCATCCCCGGAGCCGGGTTCCCATTCCGTCAGGCGAGCCACAGGATCGCGCGGTTGTTGGCGGCGTGGTTCAGCGATTCCTGTTGCTCCGATCAGCGGTGTCAGAAGCACCACGATCATGAAGACGCTTAGCCCTCCCCAGACCCACCGAACACGTGACCTGCGTTGCCTTTGCCAACGTGGTTGTCCTTGATGTGCCATGGATGCTGTGCCTCATCCCTCCAGGGATAACGTCTTACAGAAGCGCATACCTTTGCATTGGAGTTGTTAGGCTTGGGCCAGAGTTTTACAACACGTCCCCGTTAGTGGCTCCCGTCTGGTTGAAAACTCCCGGAAAGATAGACGGTCCCACCGCGTGTTGGTAACGATGGCCGCGGCTGTCTTGGCGTGCCTTTAGCTTAGCCGGTTCCGATGAACCCCAGATGAATACGTCGAGCGTGCTAGATGAAAGATCATTCATAGTTTACGTTGTTTGCCTTTGGGCACCACGACGACCCGGGCATCACTCATTCGGGTGATGTGTAGCCCATCCTTCTTAAGGAAAAGGAATTCACCCCTTCTCTGGATGACGTCTTACGCGCTCTCTGCTAGAGTGAGAAATGCCTGCGCGGCGGTGCAAAGGGGGGCGGATGTCATCACAGGAACGGCCACCTCTGCACGGGTGGGGGGATGTGTTGTTTTCCGTTGGCCAATGGTCTGTGAAGGGAGACACCCATGCAGCGAGGTGGCGCGCTTATTGTGGCGGCGTATGATTTGCTGGGGCGCGGGCTAAAAGAGTGGGTAGTCCAAGCAGGCATTCCCCTTCTTGCCCACGTCCATGACCTCTCAGAAGCCCTGGAGCTATTGCCTCACACGACTCCTGCGTTGATTCTGGTCACCGTGGAACCGCCTCACAGCGCTCAGGAGATAATCGAAACGTTGTTGGGGACGGTGCAGGGAGACGTGTGCATCGTGCTGGTCTCGGTGAAGGATGCCTCCGGTACAGTGGTCATCCGGCGTCGCGTTTCCCAGGTAACGCCTGACACATTGCAGGCGTTCGTGGCATGCACACGTTCTTTTTCTTCATGACGTGTTCTTTATGACGTGGGGTGAGTTGTGGCCTGTGTGGCTCTCGTCGTTGTGTCGCGCCCGTCCTGAATTACGGAGGGGTAGGTCCATCGAAGTGTGTTGCCTCGACGATCGTCCTACCTCGAGGGATGGGGAAAGGATCAGCGCGTCAGAACACCGATTTCCCAACGCTCTCTACCTCGCCCTATTGGCACAACGACTGCGGTAATGATGGGACGCAATTACCTGTAGTCATGTCGAAAGGAGGCTGTCATGATGCGACGTGCCGGTATCGTCCTGCTGGCTCTGGTGACCATCGGTGTAAGTTGGTGGGTCGCTCAACGCCTGCGGCCGTATGAGTTCAACGGGCGTGTACTCCAACCGCCAGAACCCGCGCCGGACTTCACCCTGATCGGCCCGGAGGGACAGCCCGTCCGGTTGAGTGACTTTCGAGGCAAGGTTGTGCTCCTCTTCTTCGGGTATGCTTCCTGTCCAGATGTGTGCCCAACCACCATGTATGACCTCGCCCGTGCAGTGGAAATGCTCCCGCCGGAGAAAGCCGAGCGTGTACAGGTTATCATGATCACCGTCGATCCGGAGCGGGATACCCGTGAACGTCTGGACGCCTTTGTGCGCAACTTCCATCCCAGCTTTCTTGGCTTGACCGGGTCCCCTGAGGCGATTGCGCAGGTAGCCAAGCAGTACAACATTTTTTACGCTAAGGACGAAGGTACCGATGCCACGGATTACTTGATGGTTCACACCGCTTCGGTGACCCTTATCGATCCGGAGGGATACATCAAGCTGGTTTACCCCTTTGGCACCGAACCTAAGGCCTTCGCCGAGGATATCGCCTATTTACTTCGATAGGGGGCGGGAGCGGTTACCCATTGTGACGGCCACAGGGACGGGAAGAGGCCGAAAAGGCACTTTTATCCGTTTTGGGGCCGACAATTGGGGTCCAGATGGCCGTATGTGCCGTATAGTATTGGTAAATTCCAAGACGGTCCTCGGGCAGTTAGGATCGAGGGCTCACGTTTGCTTCCCGGAGAGAACGAGTGGTATATTGGGACCGCTGTTCAGGGCTAGGTCGGTGTGTTCACGACACGTCCTGAGACGAGAGAGCGTTACGTTCCCACTCCACCCCTCGCATAACGAGCAGAACACGATCACCGGCCCGTTGCCGAGGGGATGGAGAGGTGAAGCAAAGGTCGACAGGAAGTAAGCTTTTGAACCCTCTCGACGGTTGTGAACCATAGGTACCGAACAAATAGGCTGTAGTTGGCCGGAGATGGGGGAAAACGGTGATCCGGCACAGCAGTGGTGCACGTTTCGGTTAATGGGCCAACCGTGCACTCACCCATCTCCGTTATCCGGGATCGTGCGCAGGCTCAAGGGCATTTGGCGGGCATAGCTCCCGCGAGGAGGATGGATTCGACTCACGTGCGCGCAGGAAGGAGGTGGCCCCATGAAACGTGTGGTGTGGTTGCTGATGGTTTTCGCGCTGGTGCTTGCGGCGTGTGCTGGTGGTGGCGGCGGTGGGGAGCAGAAGCCGGCGGAGCAACCCAGCGGTGCCGTGACAGGCGATCCTAAACGGGGCGAAGCGTTGTTTAAGCAGTCAACCATCGGGCCGGCGCCAGGATGCGCGGCTTGCCACTCCCTGGAGCCTGGACGGGTACTGGTTGGACCTTCCTTGGCCGGTGTAGCCACCCGGGCCGAGCAGATCATCAACTCGGACACCTATACCGGCAAGGCAACCACCGTGGAAGAGTATCTCCGAGAGTCCATTGTGGACCCCAACGTGTACGCGCCGGAAGGGTTCTCCCCGGGTAGCATGTACCCCAACTATGGCAAGGACCTCACCGAACAGCAAATTGCCGATCTGGTCGCGTTCCTCAAGACATTGAAGTAGATGCCCCATCGGTAAGTTCCTGCTTGCCTGGGGCTTTCAACTCAGGGTAAGATCCAGGGCGTGTGGCTACCGGCCACACGCCCTTTCTTTGGATAAGGATATAAGGATGACGTGTGGGACCCTGGTATGAGTGTGGCCCAAGCTGGGCGGTCCCAGGGAGTGCCAGGCCGGTGCCAGAAGGCCCTGGGCGAGGAAGCGCAGGCCGGTTAAGGTGGGTGATACAGGGGAGGATCCCTTCCTTAGCCGGCCTTTGCCTGCAGGGCAACGTTGTCGCGATGCCGGCTGCTTCCTCTTCGGGGCGTTGATGATATAGCGTAAGGAGATGAACATCCATCATGGCTCATGTGCCGTCTCGTAAGCTGTCCAACGCGTTTGAAGGTGCCCTGGCCGGAGGAGGGGATCCAGCTACCTCTCCTCTTTATGTGTTTGGTCCGTTCCTCAAGCTTATCGTTGTTGCCGGGGTGGCCCAGGTAACCTTTGGTGCCAGCATTTGGCTGGTTGTCCTCACGGTGGCCGTTGTATCGGCCATGTACCGGTTGGTCATGCATTGGGTCACCGACGGTAGCGGCGGTAGTGGGTTGACAGAGGAGGAGTTCGGGAGCTGGGCGGTTAAGATCAACGCGGGCATTACCTTCGTTGAGTACACGTTGACGTTTTTGGTGAGCATTGCTGCGCTGGTCACCTTTATTGCCGACCGTTTCTTTGTGTTGAACGAGCCACTGCTGTTAGGGTTGCCCGGTCGCGTCTTTGTGGCCATTGGCTTGAGTGTGCTTACCGGCTGGCTGGTCAACCAGGGGCCTAAGGTTGCGGCCCGTACCTTTGGGCCGGCCACGCTGGCCGTGTTACTTCTGTTGTGGGCCATGAACATTGCTACTATCTGGAAACTGGGTCTGGAGCTTCCTTCCCTTAACCTGCAAGCCTTTGTGCCCCCGTACTTGAACTACACTTTGGCCGGGTATGCCCGGATTCTCGCGTTGATGACGGGTATCGAGGTGTTTGCCAACCTGGTAGCGGCATACGAAGGCTCACCGGAGGAGAAAGCCCGCAAGGCGTTTGGTAGTTTGTTGATCATCATGGGCACCACGACTGCCACGATGCTTATAACCGGTCCGGCCATCTTCAAGGTGGCGGATCCTCTGGATGAGAAGGTATCGGTGTTTACCCAGACGATGGACTATCTCTTGCCGGATCCGCTGCCCTACGTGGGTACGTTGGTGGGAGTGGTGGTGTTGCTTTCAGCAGCTGCGGCCAGCGCCCAGGGCATTCAAAACCTGGCTCTGGGGATGAAAGACCGTCATTATATTCCCCCTGTCTTAGGTCAGCGCAATAAGTATGACGTTGCGGACAAGCCTGTTTGGCTGCAGGTGGGGCTTGCTTCCTTGGCTTTTCTCTTGTTGGGCACTCGAGAGGAGACGTATCTTTCCATCTATGCGGCGGGGGTGTTCATCCTGTTGAGCATGACTGCGTGGGCCACTGCGAAGCGGCTATGGCGGCACGTGCGGGAGAGCTACGATCTGGCTCATGGTTTAACTTTGGTGGGGACGCTGCTGGCGGCCTTTCTGACAAGTCTGGCTACTGTGATTATCTTCTACGAGCGGTTCACCGAAGGCGCGTGGATGTACTTTGTGTTCATTCCTGCGTTGTACGGGTTCTTCACGTATTTTCGGAGCAAGCTGGGACCACCCAGCCCGCTTAAGGAGCGCTTAGGAGAGATAGAAGGGGCGATGTGGAGTCTGGGCATGGTGCCTGCCCATGCTGAGGAGAGCCCGGCACCCACACCCAGCCTGGCCTCGCCATCTCAGGCGGAGATATCCCCGGCGTCAACCCCCACAACCATATCACCGGCAACCATTCGTCACATCCTGGTGCCTTTGGACGGTTCAGAGGAAGCACGCCGAACGTTGCCCGTCGTTGCTTACTTGGCGCGCGCGTACCGGGCTCAGGTCACGTTGCTTTCGGTCGTCCCGGAACGCCGGGTCCTGGGGGTGCGTATGCCCCTTGCTCTCAACGGGCGTGCCCGCGAAGAACGGCGAGCTTACCTTGAAGCGGCCTCTCAAGATCTGGGCCGTTACGGCTGGGAGGAGGTTACCGTGCACGTCGCGCAAGGGCCGGTGGTCCCTACCATCGTGGCCGAAGCGGAGCGTCTTCGCGTCGACCTGTTTGTCATCAGTTCGCACGGCCGTCGGGGGGTGCCCCGCTGGATCCTCGGCTCCACCGCAGGGGCCTTACTTCACCATAGCCACCGTCCTATGCTCCTTGTTCCGCCCGGTGCGACCGATCAGGTACGACGGCCGCGTGTCACGCGGGTGCTCGTGCCCCTGGATGGGTCCCCACGGGCAGAGCAGGTACTGCCTTACGTGTACAGCATAGGACGTACGTTTGGCGCAGAGATCCTGCTCCTACACATCCCCGAGATCCCGGAGGCCCACCGGTATGGGGAGGTGGCCGATCTGGTGGGTACCCTGCGGGAAGCTGCCATTGCACGTGGGGCCACATACCTGGAACGGGTGGCTTCCCAATTGCGCGCGGCGGGGCTGCGTGTGCGGACTCTGGTGCACGGTTATGAGCCCGGACCCACCATCTGTGAGGTGGCCCAGGGGGAACGCATTGACATGATTATGACCACCACCCACGGCCGAGGCGGGGTGGAACGGGTGCTCATGGGAAGTGTGGCAGAATATCTGACACAGAATGCTCAATCTCTGCTGTTTCTAGTGCCGATTCATGGACGCCAACCGCGCTCCGTCGACGGAGACCGCTCAGCTTAAGGACCAGGTGGCTGCCCACGCCGCGGCCCTGGTGCCCGATGGGGTTATTCTGGGCCTGGGCAGCGGCACGACTGTGCGTCGGTTCCTGGTTTATCTGGCGCGCCGGTTGGAGCGCGGCGAGCTTCGCCACATTGTAGGAGTACCTACGTCGGAGGCTACAGCCCAACATGCCCGTACCTTGGGCATTCCCCTCACTTCCCTGGATGATCATCCTTTGCTGGACGTGACCGTGGACGGCGCGGATGAGGTGGATCCTGAGCTAAATTTGATCAAAGGGCGGGGACGTGCCCTGGTGCGGGAGAAAATTGTGGCCTTACACAGCAAACGCCTCATCATCATCGTGGATGAAACCAAACTGGTCGCCCGTCTGGGTAAAGGGCCGCTCCCGGTAGAGGTGCTTCCCTTCGGTGCCGGTGCCCACCTGCGCTGGTTGCGTTCCCTGGGCTGCGAAACCCGTTTGGTGTGCGATGAAGAGGGGCGCCCTATCCTCACCGACAACGGGCACTACTTGGTGATGTGCTATTTCCCGGAAGGTATTCCCCGTCCCGAAGAGCTTGCCCACACCCTGAAGTTGAGGCCGGGCATCATTGACCATGGCCTTTTCCTGGACATGGCGGATCAGGTTTTAGTGGGCACTCGGCAGGGAGTACAGGTGCTCACCCGTAACACATCTCCCTGACAGAGAAGGGGATCGCGTTCGAGCAGGAGCACGTGTGATGAAGGTACGACAGCTAAAACTGGCCCCGTCCATTCTATCGGCCGACTTCGCTCGTCTGGGGGAACAGGTCCGTGAGGCCATCCAGGGGGGCGCGGATTGGATTCACGTGGACGTCATGGACGGCCATTTCGTGCCAAACTTGACCATGGGGCCCTTGGTGGTAAAGGCACTTCGTCCCCTCACGGAAGTTCCCCTGGATGTCCACCTGATGATCAGCCAGCCGGACCGTCTCATCCCTGCCTTTGCCGAGGCCGGTGCCGACCACATTACCGTGCACGTGGAGGCCTGTCCCCACCTTCACCGCACCGTCGAACTGATTCACCGGCTGGGTAAAAAAGCGGGTGTAGCCATTAACCCGGCGACTCCTGTCCATCTCCTTGAAGAGATCCTGCCCTTTGTGGACATTGTGTTGGTGATGTCTGTGAACCCAGGGTTTGGGGGGCAGCAGTACATTCCTACCAGCACCCACAAAATCACTCGGGTGCGGGCGATGCTGGACGCTCTGGGACGGTCGGAAGTGGAGTTGGAAGTGGATGGCGGCATTGGCCCCGAGAACGCCGCGGAGGTCGTTCGCGCCGGTGCTACGGTGCTCGTGGCCGGGTCCGCCGTTTTCAACGACCGAGCTACCGTCGCAGAAAACCTGGATGCCCTGCGCACAGCTGCCTACCAGGGGCTGGCCGACCTCACGTGAGTCTTTTCCCTGTACAGTCCGAGATGCATGGTCAGCCTGGGAAAAGCCTTGGGGCGGTGGGCCTTCCGTTGTGTGGCACCGGGCGCTGTCTTCGAACGGAAGACCCCGAAGGACTGAGAAGGTGTTTTTACTCCACACCAACCTGAGTTATACTGATGCTCCCCACCATGGTTGAACGCGGTGAGGGCGTGATCAGCGCCATCGGTGACGGTCCCGGGAACGGGGAATGGCACAAGGGAGAGGAGGCTAGTCCGGCCATGCGATGGTCATCCCGTGTTCTGATATTGCTTGTTCTGGTCCTTGCGCTTATCGCGCTGGTGTGGGTGGCCCCTGTGACCACCCTGCCGCCACGGGGTACGGTCTCCGATGTTGCTCTTTGGATCCAACCCCACGCTGGACGTGCCCCTATTCTAGAGGCTCTGGATAGTGCCCAGGAGCATGTCCGAATTGCCATGTACTTGATGACCGATCCGGCCGTAATCCAGAAGATAAAGGACACCGTTGCCCGTGGGGTGACGGTGCGTTTGATGCTGGAGAACAATCCGTACGGCGGAGGGTCAACCAACATTGACGTTGGACTTGACCTTCAGGCGGCAGGGGTGGAGCTCAAATGGGCTCCCCGGACCTACCGGTACCTCCACGAGAAGGCCATTGTCATCGATGACCGGGTGGCCTACATTATGACGCAAAATATGACCTCCAGTGGCTTTACCGCCAGCCGGGAATACATTGTGCGTACCGAAGATCCCCGGGTGGTAAAGGAAGTGGCCCGCGTGTTCGATGCCGACTGGAACCGGGAGCCCATTGATCTTTCGGATGCTTTCCTTATCTGGGCGCCTGACAACAGTCGTCAACGCTTTGCCCAGTTGTTCAAGCGAGCCCGTAAGAGCATCTGGCTGGAACATCAGAACTCTCAGGACCCGGAGATCATTGACCTGTTGGTCGCGGCTGCCCGTCGCGGGGTAGATGTGCGCTTTATCAGCACACCTCGCTGGCCGATCGAGGAAGACTACGACGAGCCCGGCCGTGAACGTCTCCGTCAGGCCGGCGCACAGGTGCGTTACATTCTGGACCCATACATCCATGCCAAGGTGTTCATCATTGACGGTGAGCTGGCCTTCGTGGGCTCTCAGAACTTTACCACCAACTCCCTGGATAACAACCGAGAGGTGGGTCTGCTTTTTGACACGCCAGATGCCGTTCGGCAAATGGTTGACCAGTTCCTGGCCGACTGGGAGAAGGGCACGGTGGAGCCTTTCCCCACCGCGGCCTTGCCTGTGCCACCGGAGGGGTACGTTGACCACACGCAGGCCCGTTTGTACCTCTTTCGGGATGATGTACCGGTTCAGTTGACGGTCACCCACACGTACAACAGTGGTCGGGTCATCTGGCTCATGGGCAACGCGGACCAGGACAGCAACTTCAAGGTGGTCATCTTTCCCAGCGCCTACAGTCGCTTTCCGGGATATCCGGACCAGTTGCCTGATGAGTATTATTACGGCAAAACCATTCGTGTGCGTGGCCTGATCAAATTGTACCGGGGATGGCCGGAAATTATCGTCAACAGTCCAAAACAGATTGAGATCGTGCAG
This sequence comes from Anaerolineae bacterium, assembly GCA_015490995.1. Lineage (GTDB taxonomy): Bacteria > Chloroflexota > Anaerolineae > JAADDB01 > JAADDB01 > S141-23. The sequence goes on from WFWT01000056.1 coordinate 11,946, forward strand.
GAATAAATTTACCTTCGCAGGAATGTGACGGGAACGAATGATGGGCGTGCGCCGGTTGGATCTTGCCCAGGTGGCGGAGATTTTGCGCCAGGAAGGGTGGGACGTCGTGGTGGAGGATGATGTTATCGCCCGGCGGGACGGTCCCGAAGTGTGGCATTTGTTCGCGGATCGGGGAGGACGTATCCGCTTGGAGGTTACCCGAGAGGTGGACATGCCGCGGGGACAGCGGCTTCGGTTGGACGGACGGGAGTACCGAGTGCTGCGGGAAATGCATGAGGTCATTCATGTCTTGACCTCCATTTCCCGGGAAGACGAACTGGTGCCCGTACTGCACACCCTGGAGGACATTCTGTACCGACGTCTGTGGGAAAAACCCACGGTGTAAGGCAGCAGACTACCGGGAGGGGCGTACCCATCAACGCACATCACGGTTAGAGGACCGGTGAGGGCCATGTGGGCACGCTGGCGCTCATCCGGTTACGTGTTTGTTACCGGCCTATTGTTGGGCACACTTGTGGGTATGGCGCTGGGGTGGCAGGTGACCCGGCCAGAACCCTTGA
>WFWT01000057.1 GCA_015490995.1 Anaerolineae bacterium
CACGCCCACCTGGACACCGACCCCCTGGCCGGCCGGATGTGTGGAGGCGTTAATTCAGCCCGGGTTCGAGGCACCGGGCGGTTGGATTTTCGGCCCTACCCGTCTGCGCCCGGTGTACGTGGGTCCGGCATCCCAACCCGCACCCCTGGCGGGCAACCGAGCCGTACGCCTGGGGACGGTTGACCGCCGTAATGTACGCTCCTTCTCATCTATCCGCCAGCGGTTCAAACTTCCCTCCACCGCCGAATATGCCACCTTGGTCCTCTGGGTGTGGACGTACACGGAGGACACCGATCAGGACCGGCAGGAGATCATTCTGCTGGACACGCGCGGGCGTGTCCGGAACATCCTATGGCGACGCCGTCCGCCCAGTAACACCCAAAACTGGGAACAAATTACCTTGGATTTAACTCCATATCTGCCCGGAGAGTACGTCCTTTATATCAACGTTTTTAACGACGGCGATGAACAGGTTACTGCCATGTGGGTGGATGAGGTGCAAGTCCAGGTGTGTTATCCTCCTCCTCCCGCGACACCCACACCTACGCCGACACCTACCGCTACTCCCACGCCCACCATGCCTCCTGTTCCCCGGGAGACCGTCGCGGCTACGACCACCGTTACCCCGACGAGCACCCCTATATTCACCTCCACGCCCACCCCGACCTCTTCTCCACCCGCACCGGGTGCCCTGGCGCAGCTCACACCGACGGCCACCGTCACACACACGCCCAGCCCCTCTCCTACCCCTTCCCCGGGGATAAGTAACCCCATTCGTCAAATGCGCTCGACTGTAGGCGCCTGGTTCAGCGCTCAACAACGGCTGCTAACCATCTTCCTGGGCATGACCTGCGGCCTCACCGTGGTGGTGCTCCTGATCGCTTTAGGGGTGGTGCGCATCTTCGGCACCCGGCAGGAAGAACCCCCTCCACCTTGAAGCACGCGTGCGATACCCCTTGGCCATCCTGGAAGATGACCCCATGGCCGCTTCAACCCCAGTACCCAGGCAGCCTTGACGTCGTCGTGGGGGATGGTTTAGGATGAAGGCCCGACGCCCGGTGGGGAACGGGAATACCTCATCCGAACGATAATGGTGCAGCCGTGACACTGGTCAAACGGGTATGGCAAGAACCAAGCGCGTTTACTGCGTTAGCCGCCGCCTGGGAACGCCTGGTGGAAGAAAGCGCATTCCCCACGCCGTTTATGACACCAGCGTGGCATGCGGTGTGGTGGCACCATTTCCCCGAAGGGGAACTACACCTTGTGGGCTGGTTTGAGAACGACATGCTGGTGGGGTTGGCTTCCTTCCACCTTGCTGACCAACGAGCGCAATGTTGTCTTCGACCTGTAGGCGGGGTAGAAGTGGCGGATTATCTCGACATCCTGGCCGTGCGCGGCTATGAGGAGCAGATCGCAGCCGCCCTGCTGGACCACTTGTTCAGCCCAGAGGCCCCCTCTTGGGAAGAGATCTTGCTGGTGAACCTGCCGGAGCACACCCCCACTCACCGGGTGTTGCCGCAACTGGCCCGCACGCGCGGCCTGTGGACCTGGGTGGATGTAGAGGATGTTTGCCCTGTCATCCCCTTGCCGAACACATTTGAGGAATACCTGTACATGCTCAACAAAAAGCAACGCCACGAAGTGCGCCGCAAACGCCGTCGTCTTATGGAAGCGGCCCGCACGGTGCGTTACCACGTGGTGCGTCCTGATGAAGATCTGGACCATGCGATGGACATGTTCATCTCCCTTCACCGCCGCAGCGATCCTCACAAGGCTGCCTTCATGACCGCCCAGATGGAAGCGTTCTTCCGCGATATCGCGCGGCTGGCCCGCGAGCGCGGGTGGTTGCACCTGGCATTTCTGGAAGTTGACGAACAGCCCGTGGCCACCCTGTTGTGCTTTGATTACCGGGAACGGCGCATGGTATATAACAGCGGCTTTGATCCGGAGACGGCTCCCCGCACGGCTCCGGGGGTCAACTTGGTGGTGATGGATATTGAACAAGCCATTGCTACGGGGCTAAAAATCTTCGACTTCCTGCAAGGGGACGAGGAATACAAATTCCGGTTAGGCGCGCAGCCTTCGTACGTTTACCGAGTGCGAATCCGCCGGGATGCTCCTCCGGTAGAGGAAGCGGCCGGGAAAACGTCCTCGCTCCAGGCCAAACCTTCACCTGCAACGTAACACCATAGTCTCACCACTAGCCCGATGAATGAAAAGGGCCAAGGGTGAGGGCCATATCCGGGAACACATAGGGAGCCACATGAACAGAAACGGACTGCGCATTTGTATGCTGAGCGTCCACACCTGTCCCCTGGCTACCCTGGGGGGTAAGGAAACCGGCGGCATGAACGTCTACGTCCGGGAGATGACACGTGAATTGGCCCGCCGCGGTCATGTGGTGGACGTCTTTACCCGGAACCAGAATCCGAAGGTGCCCACCATCAGCTATGAACTGGGAGCCCGAACCCGGGTTATCCACGTCACGGCCGGGCCGCCTCATCCTATTCCCAAGGATGAACAGGCACGCTACACGGAACAGTTTGTGGCCGAAGTGCTGGCTTACAGCGATGGCGTACCCTATGATGTGGTTTTCTCCCATTATTGGCTTTCCGGCCTGGTGGCCCTTCACCTGCGCGCCCTCTGGGAGGTGCCTGTAGTACAAATGTTCCACACCTTAGGGCACATGAAAAACTTGGTAGCCACTACCCCGATGGAACGCGCGTCCCCCTTACGGTTGAACACGGAAAGCCATTTGATGCGAGAGGTAGATCACATTGTGGCCGGTAGTCCGATGGACAAAGTACACATGTTAGAGCTTTATGACGCTCCGACCGAGCGCATTACCGTGATCCCTCCTGGGGTAGACATACGTCACTTCCGCCCGCGCCCTAAAGCCCACGCGCGAGAGATGGTGGGGGTCGCGCCGGATACTTTCATGATCCTGTACGTGGGACGCATCGAGCCCCTCAAGGGTCTGGATACCCTTCTACGAGCAGTCCGACTGTTAGCCCAACGTTGCTGCGCGCCAGCAGACATTACCGTCGTCATCATCGGGGGCGATGCTAGCGTTCCCCGTGCTCAGATGGACGCGGAAATGGCCCGCCTCTACGCGCTGCGCGACGCGCTCGGGCTCCAGGAACTGGTCACCTTCCTTGGCCGGCAAGGTCAAGATGTGTTGCCTTACTACTACGCAGCGGCGGACGTGGTGGTCATGCCCTCGTATTACGAATCGTTCGGCATGGTGGCGCTGGAAGCGATGGCCTGTGGGACGCCGGTGGTGGCCTCTCGAGTGGGAGGGCTTATTTTCACGGTCGTTGACGGCATCACCGGATTTCACGTCCCCAGTGGACAACCGGAACCCTTGGCCGAAAAGCTCGCGGAGCTGATGCTCCACCCGGACCTCCGAGCCCGCTTAGGCCGCCAAGCCCGCCTGCGGGCGCTCCACTATGCCTGGCCGTTCATCGCGGCCAAGGTAGAACAACTTTTCCGGCACATACTGGATGGCCGCCCGCCGGCCCGCTGGCTGTCTTCTACACAGCCGGTCCCATCTACCCTGTGTATGTCCTCTTAAAAGGCGAGGGTAACGCCCCATGACATCGACAGAACAAGGGCGCACGGTGCTCTTGTTGGTTCGACACGGTGAAACGGACGCCAACGTGGCGGGCACATGGCAGGGAGCGACGGACAACCCTCTAAACCCCCACGGCCGCGCACAGGCAGAAGCTCTGGCCCGCCATGTGGCCATACACTACCCCAACATTTCCGCCGTTTACACCAGCCCCCTACGTCGGGCGCGAGAAACTGCCCAGATAGTGGCACACTACTTGGGCCAGATACCGATACGAGAGGATCCCGGCCTGGCAGAGTACAACCTGGGTGCCTGGGAAGGTCTGACCTACGAGGAGCTCCGATACGAGAAACGGTTGTGGGACCGTATGCGAACGGATCCACATTGGGCGCCACCCGGTGGGGAATCCGCTTACCAATTTGCCACCCGAGTTCTGGACGCCTTTCGGCGCATTGCACGACGTCACCCCGGCGAGACCATACTTGTGGTCAGCCACGGGGGCGCCATTGCGACCGCGCTTGCCCTGTTGGTGGACAACGACGGCCGCCTATGGTCACGTTACCAAATGGCAAACTGTGCCCTGAGCGAACTTGTATTCGCCCCCATCCCTCGTCTGATCCGCTTTAACGACACGCATCACTTAGCCGGCGTGGGGCATCGTGGACCCTCTCGTGTAGGGAACGAAGAGCCTCCTTCGGGAGAAGGACCCTCTCACGCCTGAGGGCGTGGCTCAATCGGGCACCACACGCCATTCCTGTTCTTCCGGGTCAAAGGTGCCGATGGCTTCCAAGGAGAGTTTCAAGTACTTTCCCTGCGCCACTACTGCCACCGTCCCATCCGCGAGCAACAGCTCACCCTCCCCCTCAAACACGCGCCGTGTATCCCGGGTAATTCGGCCGATAACCCGTAACTCCTGCCCTAGGGGCACCGGCGCTTTAAAGCGAACCCGCAACTCCACGGTCACTCCCCAAATCTCCTCACCATAACGGACCATAATGGCACGTCCAATGGTCTCATCCAAAATGGCGGTGGCAATACCCCCATGGAGGCGCCCAGGATATCCCTGATGGATGTCCTGCGGAGTAAACTTGGCCAAAACGGACCCGTCCTCCTGTTCGTAGAAGAAGGCCTTCAAGCCCGCGATGTTCTTCATACCACACACAAAGCACATTTTGGAGTTCGGTTGTTTGCGCATGTCGCGACCTCCTGGGAGGATAGTCTAGGAGAGGGGAGAAACCCTTCACCCAGGCCGAGATCAGAAATCCACCGGCCGTCCTTCATATGCGTACAAGAATAACCGGCGGACCTCCTCTCGGTGGGGCACACGTCGAGCCGTCACTACGGTGGGGTCGACGTCCACCAGGTCACAGAGGCGCTCCAAGTTCTCCTCCAACGCCGAACGGGCGATGCCCAGGGCCTGCAACGAGCTGGGTTCTCCGATATCCTCGGCCAACCGGCGCACGGTAGCTGCCAGCGTGCGGGCAGCCGTTGGGTCATCCTGGGCAGGGAGGTTCAACGAACGGGCCAACGCTTGATAGCGTCCCTCCCCGTGGTAGGCGGTGAATTCGATGGTATACGGCAAGAAAAGGCCCACAATACGGCCATGGTGCACCTTAAACACCGCGCCGGCGCTGTGCCCCAGCGCGTGGGCTAGTGCAGCCATGCTGTTACCAAACCCCAGGCCGGCCATGGCAGCTGCCACGGCCATCGCCTCCCGAGCTTCCGGGTCGCGCCCTCCGTGATGGACGGCGCGTGGGAGATGGGCGAGGATGAGACGCGCCGCGTGCACACACAACGCGTCCGAAAAGGGGTTAGCCCACGTACTGGTAAACCCTTCTATCGCGTGCGTGAGGGCATCCATGCCGGTCGCCGCGGTCAACGCGGGGGGCAAATCTTGGGTGAGCACCGGGTCCACGATGGCGATGTCAGGCAACACCTCCGGCGAGCCCAAGCCCAACTTGCGTTGGGCCGACCGGTCGGTTAACACGATGGCCCATGTGGCTTCTGAGCCGGTTCCGGCCGTGGTGGGAATACAGATCAGACGCGCTTTTTGGCGGAGCCCCAGGGGAGCCAACGGACTAATGGCGTCGGGGTCCAGGTCGGGACGCTCGTAAAGGACCCACATGGCCTTGGCAGCGTCCAGGCACGATCCTCCCCCCAGGCCGATGATCCAATCCGGTTGATGGGCTTCCATGGCCTGGGCGCCGCGCCGGACCGTCTCCAGGGAAGGTTCCGGTTCCACGTCGGCGAACACGGTAACGGCCATTCCGGCCCGTCTCAGGTGACGACAGATCCGCTCCAGGAACCCTCGCTCCACAAGGGTGGCGTCCGTGACAATAAACGCGTGGCGCCCGTGAAGTTGTTCCAGGTAGCTTAACGCCTCCTTGCCGTACACGATCTCCGGCGAGCGAAAGAACCACATCGTATATCCCACCCCTTAAGACGTGGTAGGTTGGTCGGGAAACTCGGTCGGTACCATTGTGCAGCACCGAACCAGCTCGTGAGCGGCTTTGACGGAACGCATGATCTTCATCAAATTGCCCTGTAATTTCAGCTGTCGCGTCATCATAGCCTTAATAGGGTCTAACTCACCGGTAACCACCTGTCTCCAGACCGCGTACGGGGCCGAAATGACGAATTCCGGCTGTCGGTGCGATGCAGGGTCAGCCACCACATACGCGTCCCGACACTCCCCGTGCCACAGGTCCATGTACAGGGTGACCGGTTTGTCCAGGGTGGTGGTGTCATCCGGTTCGATCACGAAGAAGAAATCCCCTTCCCACGTCTTGGCGGCTTCCCGGTACGCCTGACTAGTGTTAATGGCCTCCTTCAAGGCTTGTACCCACGCGTCGGAAGGAAACGGATAGGCCATTGTCCACCTCCATGAGATAAATACAGGGTTTATACTTCGAGGACCACAGGCAAAATCATGGGTCGACGTCCGGTGTGTTTGTAACAAAGACGACTCAACGCTTCTTTAATTTTCACCGAAAGGGTAGGGGCAGCTACCCCCGGCCGGACGAGATCCCTTACCGTGCGCTGCGCTTCCTCAATCAGGACGCCGGCCTCTTCGGGGTCAATAAACCCCCGGGTCAGGATCTCCGGCGGTACGGTGAGCGTGCCGGTCTGAACGTCCAGGGGCACAATGGCCACCAAAAAACCATCCTGGGCCAGATGGTGGCGGTCTCGCAGCACCACTTCATCAATATCACCGATGCCGGCTCCGTCCACAAACACGTATCCTTCGGTTACCCGCTGGCCCAACGACATACGATCCCCGTCAAACTCCAGTGTCTGACCGCTTTCGATGACGAAAATCCGCTCGGGCGGGATGCCCATCTCTTGAGCCAGTTGCGCGTGCAGGACCAGATGACGATATTCACCGTGAATGGGGACAAAAAAGCGTGGACGAACGAGCCGGATCATGGTCTTGTAATCTTCCCGGCTGCCATGGCCGGAGACGTGAACATCAAACAGATCGTGATAATACACTTCCGCGCCCTGACGAAAGAGATTGTCGATGGTGCGGTTGACCAGCTCTTCGTTGCCGGGGATGGGCTCCGCGGAGACGATAACGGTATCCCCCGGACGGATGTGAATGTGCCGATGGTCACCCAACGCCATACGGACCAGGGCGGAGGTGGGCTCTCCTTGAGAACCGGTACAGATGATGAGGACTTCCTCAGGGGGCAAACTGTTCATTTGTTCCGGGGTGAGCAACTCCTCCCGCTGTATGTCAAGGTAGCCCATGTCAATGGCCATACGCACGATGTTCACCATGCTCCGGCCTACCACGCCGACCCGCCGACCGAACTTGCGCGCGATGCGGATCAGTTGTTGTACCCGGGAGACGTTGGAGGCAAAGGTGGAGACGATGATCCGTCCGGTGGCCTGGGCAAAGATGTGCTCAAAGTTGCGCTCGATGTCTCGTTCGGAGGGGGTGTAGCCCGGCACTTCTGCGTTCGTTGAATCGGCCAGGAGTACAGCTACTCCTTCCCGGGCATAAGCTTCCAGCTTGGCCACCTCTGTCAGCCGGCCGTCCACCGGATAATCGTCAAACTTGAAATCACTCGTGTGCACCACTAAGCCGACCGGCGTGCGCAAGGCGACCCCCAGCGCGTCCGGAATGCTATGGCAAACGTGGAAAAACTCCACGGTAAACGCGCCCAATTCCAACACGCTGCACTCGTCGACCAGCCGCAAGTCCTCATCCCGCAACTTATGCTCTTTCAATTTCAGGTTTACGAGCCCGAGGGTAAGGCGGGAGCCAAAAATAGGAACGTCCACGTCCAGTTGTTTCAAGACGTAGGGTAACGCGCCGATGTGATCTTCGTGGCCGTGGGTGAGGATAATCCCGCGCAAATTGTCCTGGCGCTCCACAATGTAGCTCACGTCCGGGATGATGATGTCCACCCCGAGCATGTCGTTGGTGGGGAACATTAATCCCGCATCTACCACGATAAGGTCATCCGCGTACTCAAACACCATCATGTTGCGGCCAATCTCTCCCAGGCCGCCCAGCGGAACAATGCGCAACACATCCCTCACGCCAGATTTCCTCCTGTGTCCCTAGGAATGTGGTGGATCAATGTCAGCCTGCCCGTGAGTGCCCGCACCCGGGTGTCCTTCTCCAGGGCCAGAGTCCACATCATCGGCCGGGAAGAGGGACAGCTGATGGTACACCGGCCCTTCAGAGACCGTCAGCGCTTGCAGGAGCTCGGCCAGTTTACGGAAGTCCTCCTCGATCAACGGCTGCCACCGAGGCTGGTGCAAGGCTGCGGCCGGATGGAAGGTGGGGAAATACCACCGTCCTCCCTTTTGCCGGGCCTGTCCGTGCACACGGGTGATAGAGGCGTTGGGGAAAAAGAACTGGAGGGCGAACCGCCCCAGCGTCACAATAATACGCGGGTTGATGAGGGCAATTTGACGCTCTAAAAACGGCCGACAGGCCGCGATCTCGTCGGGGAGCGGATCCCGGTTGCGGGGTGGTCGGCATTTGAGAATGTTGGTGATGTAAATGCGGGAACGATCGAGACCGTTACGGGCCAAGAGGTCGTTGAGATACTTCCCTGCAGCTCCCACAAACGGCCTGCCCTGGCGGTCTTCGTGATACCCGGGCGCCTCGCCAATGAACATGATATCGGCATCAAAGGGACCATCCCCAGGCACAGCGTGTGTGCGGGTCTGGTGAAGGCGGCACCGAGTACAGTGCCGGATGGTTTCGACCAGCCGGTGTAGTTGATGGGCAGGTGTGTGTTCTGCAGACATGCGGGTTATCGTGCACGTAATGCGCGAAATCGCTTGGACAATACCATTATACGCGACATGGCGGGGAATGCCCAAGCGGTGGTGCACAAGACACGGAGAATCCCTCGCCCTTCGGGGAGAAAAGTTTGGCCTCCGACCCAGGAGACCACTATAATTGAAGGGATACATGGGAGCCCCGGTAGCTCAAGCGGATAGAGCAACGGACTTCGAATCCGTAGGTTGCAGGTTCGAGTCCTGCCCGGGGCGCCACGCCAAGGGGACGGGGGCATGATGGACCCTGTCCCCTTTTTCGCATGAACTCCGGGAGGATAGGTCGAAGACACACCGGCGGACGGTAGGGCCTTGGCAGCGAGGGGGGCACAATGCAGGTACGCGTGGTGGAGGTGGACGTTCGACGGCCGCGTTATCGGTACGCCGGCTTTGTGTGGGTGGAAACGGAGGACGGTGCCCGCCGGCGCTTGCCCCTCGTAGGCACGGTAGCTCAGTGGTTGCACGTGGGCGAAACGCTACACGCCTCCTTCGCCGATCCTGAAGCCATTACTTTTGACAACTACACCCTGGCCCGTGACATACCTCTCTGGCCTCCATTTCAAAGGGAATACATGCACGAACGTCGCTCCCCGCTGAGCCAAAACGTAGTGTACGCGTACCGCATCCTGGCCCGAGAAGCCCAGTTCGAGCGGGACTATGAGGCTATTGTAGAGCTGGAGCAGTATCATTACGCTTCTGACGAGGCGATCATTGCTTGTTGGTACTGTGAAGCGTGCCACCGATACGAGGAAGCCAACGTCAGGCCCCGCTGTGCCCAGTGTGGGCAGCCCATGCGGTTTCACGATGTGAAGAGCGCCACCCGGGCCTCACGGTTTCTGGTGTTGGAACTGGTCGAACGGGCGGCTTATGAACCCCGCTATGTGGCTTATGTGCGGGTGGATCCCCCGATTCCCCTTATGCATCGCCGGTTACCCGACGGGGCCATCGAGCGTGACATTCGGCAACGGGTGTTCCCCGCGGCGTGGTTTACCCACCCCTTTCACCCGGAAGTGTGGGCACGCGAACACGCCCTCTCCTGGTGGGAAGCACAAGCGAGAGCCCTTCAGGAGGTGCGGTCTCCCGTATCTCGCCTGGCGCGGGTAGTCGTGCATCCCGATTATCGAGTGGACGGGCTAGGTCAGCTCGCCCTGCAGGCAATGATAGACTGGCTGCAAGAGCGCTGGGTGCCTGAGATGCGGGTGGCTAAGGCCGCGGTGGAGACGGTGGCCATGATGGCGAGGTACAATCCCTTCTTGGAAAAGGCGGGATTTATCTACCTGTGGGACACCGCCAGCGGCCGGCCGGTGCTCTATTATCCCCTAAGCGAGGAGGCCAAGGCGCGCATTACGCACTTTCTGGCCGAGGATCCGGTGGCCCGGGAGCACGGAGGCCGGTTGTACCGAACGCGGTTTACAGTGGAAGCCCCCCTGAGCGGTCCCATCGTCCTGCGGGATGTGGCAAAGACGTACACCAACCGATTGGACTTAAACGCGCTCTCCCCGGCCATGCAGGAGGTGTTGACGGCCTTCGGCGTACGGCACCGGGTAGTGCAGAAGCATGTATTGCGGCGCGTCCAGGTGACCTTTGCTCCGGGCAGCATCAACATCATTGTAGGAGCCTCGGGAAGTGGCAAGACGACTCTGTTGCGGTTAATTTACGGCGCCCTGACAGGCCAGGACGACCCCTTATATCGGGCCGATGAGGGGGAGGTTGAGGCGCCAACAAACGCGCGCGTGGCGCTGCTCCTGCCGGGGGAAGTGGAGCCCGACTTCGGGGACGCGCCGATCGCGGAGGTCCTCTACCGCCTGACGGGCAGCGAGCACATGGCGGTAGAGCTGTTAAACTACGCAGGCATCTCGGACGCGGTCCTATATCGGGCCCCGTTTCGGGAGCTGTCTACCGGGCAAAAGGAACGCGCGCGGCTGGCCTACCTGCTGGCCCTCCGGCCTAATGTGGTGCTTATCGACGAATTTGCTGCGCATTTGGACCTGGCCACGGCCCGACGGGTAGCCCGGCGGCTGGGCACGTTGGCGCGCCAGCACGGGATAACCCTGATTGTCGTGTTGCACCGCCAGGAAGTGATCGACGCCCTGGAGCCCGACGCGGTGTACATCGTGGGGTACGGCACCTTCTTTAAGGTGGCGGACTGGCCAGAGCGCGGGTTTCGAGTGCGAGAGCCGTACGCCACCTACATTGTGGAGGGCAAGAAACGGTGGGAGATCCGCAAACATCCCACCCGGGTGCGGGGACGTGTGGGGGTTATCAGCGGGGGACGTCTGGTGGGCACGGTGGAGATTCAGGACGTACACGGACCGTACACCGTAGAGGAACTGGCGGATCACTACGACCGCCACCTTGCCCATCCTCGCTTCTTGCGGGAGTACGCGGGAGGGGGCAAGGTGTACGTGTGGGAGCTAGCACACCCCGAGGCGTGGGTACCACCTCCTCCGGTGCCGACCAAGCGCGGCCAGCAGGTGTGGGTCACGTTACGAGAACAGAAGGACCAGGCCTCCACACGCCAGGAGACCACGGTTTCACGTGAAACACCCTTCGGAGAGCCCCATGCCCAAGATCTGTAACTATGAGGGCAGTCGTTATCGAGAAGAATTCTGGACCCCCGACAGGCAATTCGAACACCTGGCGGAAGTCCACGCGCTGCGCGCCCTGCTCCCCCCCACCGGCGACACGCTGGTAGATATAGGTGCCGGGTTCGGCCGATTGGCCCCCCTGTACACCGGCTATCGGCAGGTGATCCTCTTCGACTACGCCGTCTCCCTCCTCCAGGAGGCCCGCGCCACATGGGGCAAGGACCCCCGCTTCATCTTTGTCGCCGGGGACGTATACCACTTGCCCCTGGCATCCCAATCCTGTCAGGTGGTGGTCATGGTGCGAGTGCTTCACCACCTGGAAGACGCACCGACCGCCCTACGCCACCTGGCCCGTGTCCTCCGCCCCCAAGGCACCCTTATCCTGGAATTTGCCAACAAACGCCACATAAAAGCCATCCTCCGGTACTTCCTGCGCCGTCAACGCTGGAACCCCTTCGACCCACTCCCTCACCCATTCGTCCCCCTGAACTACGACTTTCACCCTCGCTGGGTCCAGCACCACCTCCACACCCTTGGCCTACACGTCCAACGTGTGCGCGCGGTATCTCACTTCCGCATCCCCTGGCTCAAGCGACGGGTTCCCCCTACCCTGTTAGCCCGCCTGGACGCGTGGCTCCAACGCCCCGCCGGGTGGTACCCCCTGAGCCCCAGCGTGTTCGTCCAAGCACAACGCTCCCCCACTACCAC
>WFWT01000058.1 GCA_015490995.1 Anaerolineae bacterium
CTCCAACCGTTCAATCACCGGTGGGGTGGTTTCTTCTGGTAGGTCCAGGTCGGCCAGTTGGTCCGGTGGCGTCAACTCGTAATCTATTGGAAACGGCGGGCGCTGTTGCTCCTTCCGGTCCTCCACAGCTATGCTCCTTTCGTGGGTCATCGAACTGCTATGGCAACACCCGTTTTCTCCTGCTCGCAACGCACCTACATCTTACTGTAAGGGGCCGAATGAGGAAAACGGCCGAAGCGACCATGGATTGAGCACTTCAGGATAGGCCACCGATAGCCTGGTCTCCGGTTCACCCGTTTCACTTGCACGGGGGCACGGTTTATGATATAGTGCAAGTGTACCTGCGGTGTGCGTGATGCCCTGTACGGGCCTGACCCAACAGAAACAGATAGGGAGTCAAGGTTGTCAGGGGGAACGCGATAGCCGTGAGGCAAGGCGGGAACCCTGCCCGCGACTCCCACGTGTGGGTGGCCGGATCAGGCCCCCTCGGCACACGGCACCGCGGGGAAGCGAGGGCCGCCGGCACATCCGGCGGCTTTCGTTCGTTTTCCTGCGTTCAGGCTGCCGCCGGTTCCCCGGGACACTGACGTAAATACGCGAGCAGAGCGTCCAGCTCACACGTCGCCAGCGCCATCACCCGGTCTGCACCCCCGTAGTACACGTACAGCATACCGTCCACAACCACGTTCGCACAGGTGAAGACCACGTTGGGCACATCCCCCCGCACTTCCCACACTTCCGTCGGCTCCAGAATGGGTGTGGGAGACCGGTGCAATACCACCCCAGGATCGTCCAGGGCCAACAACGCCGCGCCCAGGCGGTATACCCGATTCGCGTCCACCGCGTGGTAGATGATGAGCCACCCCTCATCTGTCCGTAACGGGGGCCCCCCCGCGCCGATCTTCAAGTGCTCCCATGTGCCCGGCCGCGGCCGCATGATAATCCGGTGGTCCGTCCAGTGAACCAAATCATCCGAATACGCCAGCCAAATGTCCGGAGGTCGTCGGTGCAGCAACGCATACCGACCGTTGATCTTCTCGGGAAAGAGGGTGTGATCCTTGTTGTTTTCGTTAGGCAGAATAATTCCCATGCGCTCCCACCGGATGAGATTTTGGCTGCGGGCCATGGCGGCGCGGATGCCGATGGGCGAGTAGCCGGTGTATGTCATGTAAAAGTGGCCCTCCAGGTAGGTGATGCGAGGATCCTCGACCCCCCGCGCTTCCCATGACTCCGCCGGGGAAAAAACCGGCGTGTCCAACCGCGCCCAGTGCACGCCATCCTCGCTTACCGCATATCCGATGTGAGAGACATAATCTAGCCCCTGGGCCCGATACAACATGTGAAAGAGGCCGTTATGGTGTACCACGGCCGCGTTGAACACGTTGAGGGCCTCCCAGGCATGGGAGGGATTAGGCAGCAAAACAGGATTGTGCTTATGTCGCTCCAAACGCATCGGTAAGTTCCTCCTCCGCCACAGAAGTATAGGTCGTCGGGATCAGCACCCTAACAGGTACAAGCGGTCAATGCCATCAACCGCTCTCCGGGATCAGCATCTTCTCACCCCACCGGACGGTCACGTGGACAAGACCTACCACCCGATCCGCCGCGCCGTAATAGAGGCGCCATACGGGTGGATGATACACAATGCCGGTGGCAAAGACGACATCTCGCGCCGGTCCATACCGTTCCCACGGCCGTTCCGGGCGAAGTATGGGCTGCGTGGTGCGGGCCAAAACCCGCTGGGGCTGTTCCGGATCCAACAACGCGGCCCCTACACAATGGACCCGTCGTGCATCCCAACCGTTGTAAAACAGCAGTATACCGGCTGCCGTCCACACCGGCGGTGGCCCGGGTTCCACGCCCTGACTGTCGAAATGGCCGGGGCGTGGGGTGAGCACGACGTTGTCCTCAGGCTCCTCCCAGTGCTGCAAGTCACAGGAATACGCCACCCCAATCGCGCTGTGCCAGGGACGTCGCTCCCCCAGAAAGAACATTAGGTATTTCCCGTTCACCTGAAAGGGCGCTACCACACCGGCCTTCACCTGTCCCGCGTTCCAACGACCCGGCCGGGGGTGCAACACCGGCCCCCACTTTTGCCACCGGCGTCCATCCTGGGACGTGGCCAGACATACCCGGCCTCCACCGTAGGTGGCCCTCTTGCCCACGTACGTCAACACGTACCGGTTATCCAGCCGGACCACTCGGGGATCTTCGCACCCCAACGCCTCATAAGAGTGCTCGGGTACCAACACCGGTGTGGGCTCCAGGGTAAAATTAACCCCGTCTCGGCTAACCGCCAGGCCCAACCGTCCTCGACAAGGATCCCCTTCAGCCTCGCACCGGGCCAGCAGCCACCACCGTTCCTCCGTTCGCCACACCGCGGGGTTGTACACCGCGCGCGAAGCATATGTCGATTCCTGCGGTACAAGAATGGGATTGTGTGGATGCCGGGTTGCCGTCACCTTCAAGGTCATGCCCTGTTCACCGGATGGGCCAGGTGTGCCTTTGGCAAGGTATCCATCGGAATGTGAACAGCATGCTTGCTCACACCCTTCATTCTTCCTCACGGTGCCGACGGGATTGACTCCATCGCACCTCACGACGTACTCGCCATACCACATAAGCCAAGAAACTACCGCTCATGACCAGGGCCAGCACGTCCACCACAAACGCCGCGGACCCCCACTCCAGGAAGGGGAGGGGAATCAGCGCCAGCAAAACCAGGAATATCCCCACAGTAAAGGCAATGCGACCTACGATAGGACCCATTCAGGCACCTTATCCACCAGATGACATGCGACCTGATGTCCATCGGCAACCGTCTGCAAGGGGGGCTCTTCGGCCCCACAGATGGCCTCCGCGTACGGGCATCGCGGGTGAAATCGGCATCCAGAGGGAGGATGTGTGGGATCGGGTAAGTCCAAGCTCCGGAGGGGCAGGGGCTTCATGTGACGCGCACGACGAGGGTCCGGCACGGGCACCGCGGAAAGCAGGGCCTGTAGGTAAGGGTGGCGCGGCCAGGTCAGCACTTCCTGCAGGTTCCCCATCTCCACCACCTGTCCCAGGTACATCACGGCAATGCGCCCGGTACGTACAAAATAGCGGGCTGTGGCCAGGTCGTGGGTGATGTACAGGAAAGCAATGCCCATACGCTCGTTAAGCGAGCGCATAAGGTCTAAGATGGACAACCGCAGGGAGACGTCCACCATGGACACCGGCTCGTCGGCCACGATCAACCTCGGTCGAAGGGCCACCGCGCGGGCCAGGACCACCCGCTGGCGCTGACCACCGCTGAGCTGGTGCGGATACTTGTCGATGAAATCCCCGGCCGGCGTCAAGCCCATCATCTCCAGCAGTTCTGCCACCTTCTCGCGCGCCTCCGCCCTGCGTCGTACCAAGCGATAACGGAAAAAGGGAGCGCTGAGGCTTTGATACACCGTACGCACAGGGTTCAGGGCAGCATAAGAATCCTGGTGAACAATTTGCACACTGCGGCGGTACTCGTACACCGCTTCCCCGCGCAACGTGCGCACATCCTGACCGTAATACAGCACACGCCCGCGGGTCGGTGCCTGCAGCCCTACCACGACGCGCCCCAGCGTCGTCTTGCCACAGCCGCTCTCCCCCACAAGGGCCACCACCTCACCCTCGTGAACGGCGAGGGACACGTTGACCACCGCATGGACACGCTGTCGGCGCCACAACACCCCCCGTTGAAAGGTCACACTGACGTTTTCCAGGGAGATGATCGGTGTACTCACAGCCGTCTCCTCAACTTACGGGTGCATGATGTGTAACCTGCTCCCAGTGATGACAGGCA
The DNA here is from genome assembly GCA_015490995.1 of Anaerolineae bacterium. Taxonomy (GTDB): domain Bacteria; phylum Chloroflexota; class Anaerolineae; order JAADDB01; family JAADDB01; genus S141-23. The sequence goes on from WFWT01000058.1 coordinate 3,821, forward strand.
ACCCAGTGACCGTCGGCGATGACGTGCAAACCAGGGTCCTCCTCACACCGCGCACTGGCATACCCACAACGCGGGCGGAAAGGACACCCCGGGGGCGGGTTAATGAGATCAGGGGGTGACCCCGGGATGGGTTGCTTTCTGTCCAGATCGCCAAGGAGTGAAGGGGCCGCGTGGATCAACCCCACCGTGTACGGGTGGCGGGGACGGTAAAAGATAGAGTCCACATCTGCAATTTCCATCACCTGCCCCGCGTACATCACCCCCACCCGATCGGCGATCTTTGCCACCACCGACATATCGTGGGTCAAGAGAAGCATTGTCAGGTTCATCTCCCGGCGGATCTCGTTCAGGATGTCCATGATGTACGCCTGGGTGACCACATCCAGTGCCGTGGTGGGCTCATCCAGGATCACCATGCGGGGCTTAAGGAGAAGGCTCAGCGCGATGACCACCCGCTGACGCATGCCACCGCTTAACTCGTGTGGGTATGCCGAGAACACACGCGCGGGTTCCAGCCGCACCATGCGCAGCAGCTCCTCGGCCCACGCCAGCACCTCCCCCTCGTTCGTCAGGCCATGATCCCGCGCCGTATCCAGGAAGTGATCCACCACCCGCATTACCGGGTTCAGGACATTTTGGGCGGCCTGGAAGACCATGGCCACCTCGCGCCAGCGGTACTGGCGCAGCGCGTCCCCCCGCAGGGCCAGCACGTCGGTGCCGTTGAAGGAGACCTGCCCCTCGACGATGCGACCGGGCGGGGGCACCAGGTTCAGCAGAGCAAAGGCCAGGGTGGACTTGCCGCTGCCGCTTTCCCCCACAATCGCCATAATCTCACCCGGATACACGTCCAGGGAAACGCGATTCACCGCCCGTAACGTCCCCCGGTCCAGGTGAAATTCCACAACCAAATCGCGCACGCGGAGCAGTGGCTTCATGATCGCAGCCTCGGGTTCAAGACTTCATCCAAGCCATGGGCGAAGAAGAGCGCGCCCAGTTGGAAGAGGATAATGGCCACCATCGGGGCTAAAGCGTAATAAAGCCCCTGCGGGATATAAATTGCCCCCGATTGCTGGGTAGCCAGGTTCAGCATCATGCCCCAATTGGTCGCCGAAAAGGGAATAATGCCCAGGAACATCAGCCCCACGCTGGCGGTGATAGCATCTTTCATTATGTAGAGGAAATTGATGGCCACATAAGGCATGATGTTGGGGAGCAGTTCGCGCACAACGATATGGGGCAAGCCCAGCCCCATCACGCGAGCCGCCTCAATGAACTCACGCTCCTTCAGGGAGAGGATCTGAGACCGGACCGCGCGGGCCAAGCCCCCCCAGGCCCAGACGCTGAGAATAAGTGCCAGGGAGAAAGGATCCTTGACCCGGAACACGGTGGCGAACACCAGCATGACGGGGAACTTGGGAATGGTCAGCACCGTGTTCGTCAGCAACATCAGGACGGCATCCACTAACCCGCCCTGCAAGCCGGCCACCATGCCCACCGCCAGCGCGATGCCAACGGTGAAAAGCGCGGCCAGAAAAGCGATGGAAAGCACATCGCGCGACCCGTGGACGATCAGGGCAAAGGTATCCCGGCCGACAAAATCCGTGCCCAGGGGGTGCTCCCAGGATGGGGGCAGGTAACGTTCCGCGTAGCGGGCGCTCATGTCCAGAGGCACCAAGTACGGTCCCACAATGGCCATGAGGAGAAACGCCAACAGGATAAGAAAACCGACAAACGCCCGCTTGTTACGGTACAGGATCAGGAACGTCGCATACCACGTTCGCCAGCGGCTCTCAGCCCGTATTGAGGCCACAGTCACCGTTCACTCCTCCAGTCGGATGCGCGGATCAAGGCGGGTGTACAACAGGTCGGCTATCAGGTTGGCTAAAATAACGGCTGCCGCGGTCAGGAAGAAAAGCCCTTGCATCAGGCCGTAATCGCGACGGGCGACTGCCTGGTTGAAGAACCACCCAATGCCCGGATAGTTAAATATCGTCTCGATCAAGACCGAACCGCCCATCATGCTCCCGAATGCAATGGCCAAGCCCGTCACCAACGGCAACATCGCGTTCCGTCCCATGTAGCGGGTCATGATGCGGCGTTCCTTCAGGCCGCGGGCCCACGCGGCCATGATGTAATCCTCCCCCAGGACGCTGACCGCGCTGCCCTTCATGGCCAGTGCCCAGGCAGCCGTGTTTTCAAAGGTGTACGCTGCAATGGGTAACACCCCGTGGTAGAGCACACTTTTGATGAATTCCCACGTGAACCCCGGCTTCACCGCGGGGTCATACGCGCCCTTAAGGGGAAACCATTTCAGGTTAATGGCAAAGATAATAAGCAGGATAAGCGCGGTAATGTAATCCGGTGTGGCGCCGGTGATGGCCGCATAGCCCGTGATGATGGGGTCGAGCACGGTTTTTCGTTTCCAGGCAATGGCCATGCCCAACAACGCGCCGATGGAAAAGCTCAACACCAGAGACGTGGAGAGGATAAACACCGTCCAGGGGAGGGCCTGAAAGACAATCTCGTTCACCGAACTCTTGTACAGGATGGACGTCCCCAAGTTGCCGCGCGCCAGGCCCTTGACGTAACGGATGTACTGACTGAGCACGGGCTCGTCCGGGTCATACCCGTACATAGCCCGCACCTGCTTCATCGCGTCTTCCATGCTGATACCGTACGTTTGTACGATCTCGAGGGCCCACACCTGGAGGGCGTCACCTGGGGTGTTGCGCACCACAAAGAAGGTCAGAGTCGTCACGAAGAAGAGGGTCACCAACGCGACCGCTATCCGTTTAAGGACGGCCATGCACGTTTCCTCCTCCAGCCCTGCCACCCGGTGCGGGGTGGGGCCGGTAACCGGCCCCACCCCGAGCCTCACCTTAGCGGACCGGCTTCAGCAAGCCTTGCCGCATCATGACAACATACGCGCGCTCCGCGCCACCACCGCCCAGCGTCCAGAGCGGATCATCCTCGTCCGGATATCCGGTAATGCGCTTGGCGTTGTGGAACATCATCAACCGTTTCTCCAGGTACGGCACCGCGATGAGGGACTCGTTGGAGATCCAGGCCGCGGTCTGGACCAGCTCCTTCATCCGGGCTTCATCGAAGGTGCTGCCCATCTCCACGACCAGATCTTCCAGGTTCACCATGGTGCCGTCCGGACCTTCCAGCTCGGCAGGGATGCCTGCCCGCTTGGCGGTGTCTCCAAGGAAGTGGCGTCGGAAACCGGCCCACGGATGACCGTAGCCCCACCATACGGCCGTCCACTCCAGGGCGATCTGGTAATCGCCCGCGGTGATCTGCGGCCAGTAAACCGCGTTCTCAATGGGCCGGCACTCGGTGGGGAAACCGAAGTTCGTCAACTGGGTCGCCAGATTGTCACACGCGATCACCCAGTCGGAGTAACCGGCCGGCGCGTTGAGCTCAAAAGTGACCGCATTCCCGTCAGGATCCACCCAGTTGCCATCATCACCCCGGGTGAAGCCCAACTCCTGCAAAATGCTCTCCGCCAGCTCGGGATTGTACTCATAGGTGGTCAACCCGTCCAAAAAGTCCTTCGAGAGCCACGTGTCCCGGAAGGACATCAGGATGTTGTGCGCGTACTCGTCCACGTCCCCCGCAAAGTAGTACGTCACCTCACGGAGCTGTTGGCGGTCGATGGCATGAGTAATGGCCTTGCGGAAGCGGTAATCCGAGAAGGGTTCAATGCGCCAATTGTACACGATGCCGAACTCCGCCCAATCCGTGGGCAGGGCGAGCTCCATTTGCGGTTGCTTGGCCATAATGGAGTCGGTGACATCCTTGGGGGTTGCGGGGTGAGCGACGTCGATCTCATCCGCCAGCAGGTAGGCCCAGACCACCTCGTTGGAGCTCCACCGCAGGACCCGCACGCCGTCAAACGCGATCTTGTCGGCCTCATAGTGCTGCGGGAACTTGCGGAGAATCATCTCCGAAGCGGTGACGGTGTCCACCACGAAGGGACCGGTGCCTACCGGCTTGTCCGGCTTAAAGTTGCTCAGCTCCTCGCGCACCTTGGCCAGCTCAGCCTCATCGTCCATGTTGGCCGCCACCCGTTCCGCCCATTCGCCGTACAGGTGATAAGGCGCGCGGATCAGCTCGTTGGCCAGCAGCTGCTTGGCGAAAGGTGTGGGGTTCTTCCAGTAAAACACCACCGTTTGATCGTCAGGCGTCTCCACCCGGTCCAGGAACTGCCAGATGGGCGCGTTCTGCAGGTACCGGATGTACATGGTAGCCCAGACATCCTTGCTGGTGAAGGGCTGGCCATCGTGCCACACAGCGTTTGGCTGGAGCTTGGCGGTGAAGGTCTCGCGCGTTTCCTCAAAGGAAACGGCCAGGGCGGGCACAATATCACCGTTGGCCGGGACGTAGTAGAACAAGGGCTCGAAGACCCACCACCAGGCTGCCCCTACACCACCCGGAGCGAAGGAGTTTCCGTGGTAGGCCGGGGGCGCATCCCATCCACCCGCGGTGCGGAAGATGGCCGGCTGTGGCACAGGCGTGGGGGTCACCACCTTCTCCACTTCCTTGGTGACGACCTTTTCCACCTCCTTGGTAACGACCACTGTCTCCTTCACAAGCTTCTCCACCTCTTTGGTGACGACCACCGTCTCCTTGATGACCTGTGGTGTGGGTGTAGCACAGGCCGCCACCACCACCGCGAGGATCAACAACGTGCCCAAAACTACCCACCGTTGCTTCATGATGGCACCTCCTCCTCACTGCCACTGCGTGGATTGAACTGTTCCTCGCCGACAGTGACCTGGGCAGTCACCTGCCCATGGTGTGAACCGAACGTTGTGGACTGCCCTCCTTCCCTCCTCTCACCCCCCTTCTGTGCTCTCCGTGCCGGGACCCCCTTCTGGCGGTGGCGAAACCGCGGGCCGATCACCACACGATTCACGAACGATCAACTTGGTGAAGACCCGTACGTGGGTGGGCGGCTGCTCGGGATCCTCCAACAGGTCCAACAGCCGCCGCACCGCAAGGGCCCCCAGTTCCCGACGGTACACCCGCACGGTGGTCAGTGGAGGCACCGTGTGGCGGGCCACCTCCCCGTCATCAAACCCCACGACCGCCACGTCCTCCGGAACCCGGAGACCGCGTTCCCGCAAGAGGCGCAAGGTCTCCGCGGCCACCAGGTCGTTAGCCGCCACCACCGCGGTCGGAAGGGCATCCCCCACCTGATCCAGCAAGCGCTGGGCGGCCACATACCCGGTCCGGGGCTGACGGGGCAACCCCTCTGCCACCAAGCGCTCATCAAAGGGGATGCCATGGTCTGCCAGGGCCCGTCGGTACCCCTCGAACCGTTCACGAAAGCTCAGGTCACCCAACCACTCGCACAGGAACGCAATGCGCCGGTGCCCTAACCGAATCAGGTGAGCTGTCGCCTCGTACGCCCCTCCTTCGTTGTCAATGATAATGCTGTTCACCCGCTCCAGGTGGTTGTCCACCAGGACCAAGGGTACCCCCTGCAGGCGCAAGTTCACAATGGTCTCCCGTGGGATGTCACACCCGGCCAGGATCAGACCGTCCACCCGGTTCTGCTGGACCATGTTAGGCACCGGACGGTCCCCCTCCGCCGCGAAGACGAGGTGATAGCCGTGCTTGCGGGCTTCCTGATCCACCCCCGCCAGCACTTCACCGTAGAAGGAATGGGGCCCCAGGGTATGGCGCGGGTGCACCAGAAAGCCAAGGTTCATAGTGCGCCGGGCGGCCAAACCGCGAGCAGACATGTCGGGGATATAACCCAGCTCACGCGCGGCCTGCAACACCCGGGCACGTGTGGCTTCGCTGATCCCCGGCTTGTCGTTTAACACCCGAGATACCGTGGAGGGGGATACACCCGCCTTTTTGGCGACGTCATGAATGGTGGGCGTCATGAGCGCAAAGGGAACGCAAGCGGTTGCATAAAATTTGCAACTCCATTATACTCCACCTACCGGGGGTGTCAAGGGGGCACAAAGCGCGCGCGCACGAACTTTAAGAAGTGCACGTCAGGACGCTATCGCACGCACCTAAAGGGTTTGGGTCACCTTCGTCAGGCCGCGCGGGTGGTCGGGGTCATAGTCCTTGGCCAGGGTAAGATAATACGTGAACAGCTGGCCGAGCACGATGGTGGTAAAGGGGCTGAGCCATTCGGGCAGGGAGACAGGCAGGCGCACCGGCACGCGGGCAAGGGCCAGGGAGGCCTCCACGTCGGAGAAAATGACCAGTTCCGCGCCGCGGGCGTGCAACCGCTCGCCCAGCGCGTGGATCTCCGGGTGGACGGTGCCCTGAGGTGCCAGCAGGAAGACAGGAAAACCATCGGCCACCACGGCAATAGGACCGTGCTGAAAGTCCGCGGAGGAGTACGGCTCCGCGACGACGTACGTGAGCTCCTTGAGCTTTAACGCCAGCTCATACGCGGTCGCGTAGTTGAAGCCCCGGCCGATAACCACGCAGGTGTGCATGTACCGATAGCGTTCCGCCACCTGCCGGAGGTGATTGCCCTGCTGCAAACAGGCCTGAACCGCATCGGGGACCCGGTGCAATGCCTCCACCATAGACGATGCTTCCGCCAAGTGAACGGCCAGGAGGGCCATAACCATCAACTGGGCTGTGTACGTCTTGGTCGCGGCGATGCTGCGTTCCTCGCCGGCATGCAGGCAAATCACCTCCTCCGCGGCTTCGGCCAAGGGTGACCGGGGATCATTCGTGACTCCCAGCGTGAACGCCCCTTGTTGCCGCGCTTCCCGGACCACGCTCACAATGTCGGTGGATTGGCCCGATTGCGAGATCCCTATGACCAGCGCGTCGGCCAAGCGCGGTGGGCGACGGTATAACGTAAACAGGGAAGGCGTGGCCAACGCAACCGTCCACCCAACCGTCGTTCCAAACAGGTATTTCGCGTACAGGGCAGCGTTGTCGCTGCTGCCGCGAGCCGCGATGACCACGTAGCAGGGCGCCCGCTTCCGCACGTACCGTGCAATGCGCGCCACCCGTGGCGCTTCCACGCGCAGCACGTTTGCCAGTACCGTCGGCTGCGCGTGGATCTCCCGATACAGGTGAGTCTCCTGGTGGCCCATGGACTACCTCCCCGCCCTGCATTGATGAAGGCTGCAGGTTCGATTGTACAGTGTCCCTCCCCAACGCGCTATTTTCCCCGGCGCCTGCGGAGAACACGTCTTCTACCCTCACGCGCTTGCCAATTTGCCTGTTCAGGAAAATTGTGTTATTCTAAGGGCGCACGTTGCAGGGAGCCCCCATAGCTCAGTTGGATAGAGCACCGGCCTCCGGAGCCGGGTGGGGAGGTTCGAGTCCTCCTGGGGGTACCAGAAAGCACCCTGCCTGGGGGCAGGGTCTTTTTTTGCAAATGGCCGGGGAGCACGAATCACACAGGCGTGCTCCCCCAATGTGGACTTTTCACAATTGCACAAATCGGTGTCGCCCAGACGTGTATCCCCTTCCTGTCGTGGTGTGTGGTATTGGTATTCCCCTCCCGCAGGCATGTGTGTACCACTGTGCGGCACAGCGTAGCCGTTCCCTTCGCGCTTCCGCCTCCCCCGGTTCCCGCCGTCGGGCCGGCCTTAGGGAGGGGTATTCCGCCTGCCCGACGCGGTGAGCACTCAGGCAAGGTGATGTACGGATGAAGGTGTTAGAACGGTTGGTGAACCAGAACGCCTACACGTGGTTGTGGTCCCCCCGCACGCACCGCCAACGCCTGTACATCGTTGTAGGGGTCACCCTTGGTTACGTGCTGCTCGCCATCTTCTTGACCCGGTACTTGGGCATAATCAGCGTTGCCCTGAGCCTGATCCCGTTGCTCACCTTGACCCTCCTGTTGGGCCTGGTGCCCGGTCTTATCGCCGCGATGGTCCTTCCCCTCTTCAACGTGCTCCTGTTCCAGTGGCTTGGCGTTCCCCTTTGGGCGTACATCGTAAACGGACAACGCTGGATCGCCCTCCCTATCCCTCTCCTCATTGCGGGCATCATAGGCCTCCTGCGGGAACTGATCCGCCGTCAATACACCCTGGAAAACATCTATCATCGCACGTTCGCCGCCGTGCCCGATATCATCCTCCTGGTGGACGCCCAACACCGTATCGTGCGGGCCAACCCGGCCCTCCACGCCACCCTGGGGTACACGCCGGAAGAGATGCAAGGACAACGGCTGGAACAGCTGTTTCCTCGCGAACAGGCCGATGAAGTCACCACCCTAATCCAGGCCCTATACACCCGCCCTCAGACATCACCCACCAAGCCGGCACGCCTGTTACACGCCATCCGCAAGGACGGCGCTTTCGTCCCCGTGGACGTGACCATGACAGCCGTTGAAATGCCCCAGGGGCCGATGGTCATTGTCAGCCTGCGGGATATGAGCATGTACTATCATCGGGAGTCCCTTCTGCGCCATGTGGAAAAGCGCTACCGCTTGCTCTTCGAAAGCGCACCCATCATGTACATCACCACGCAATACCGCAACGGTGAACCCATTATTACCGACTGTAACTGGGCCTTTGCCACCGTTCTCGGCTACGAACGGGAAGAAATTATTGGGCGTCCGCTGGCCGACTTCTACACCCCTGCCAGCCTGAAGGCCTTACGCGAGGGGTATGCAAAAGCCCTTACCGGCGGGCTGTACGGGGTAGAGCGGCAGCTCCGGGCCCGGGACGGCCGGGTGGTGGAGACCCTGCTCTTCGCGGTGCCGGAGGCGGACATGGAAGGCCACATCACCGGCACCCTGGCCATGTTTGTGGACATCACCCGCCAGAAACAGATCGCCGCCGCCCTCCAACGTCGGGAAGAGGAGTTGGCCACCCGTGAACGCATCCTTGCTCTCGCCCTGCAAACCCAGGACATATCCGTCCTCCTCCAGGGCGTGCTGCGAGAGGTAATCACCTTTACCCGAGCGGAAAGCGGAGGGCTGTACCTTCAGGAAGGGGACACGTTGGTGTTGCGGGCTCAAGAAAACGTGCCAGAACCCATACGCAAGGCGTTCTACCAGATCCCGGTGGACGCGCCGTATGATTGGATCCGGCACGCGGTTCTGGTGCGAGAACCTCTGGAAGAAGAGGGCCGCTTTGACGCTACCACCAAAGCGGCGGGCATCCAGGCGCGGGTTTCCCTGCCCTTGCGTGCGCCGGGCGCACAGCCAAACGATCCCCCCATCGCCGTGCTTATCCTGGCCTCCAGGGACTACCACGCGTTCGGCGAAGAGGACCTGCACGCCCTACGGGCCATGGCCGCTCAGATCGCTCTGGCCATCGCTCACGTCCAGGCGATTCAACAGGCCCAAAAACGCCTGTGCCGTCTACAGACCTTGCGCGACATCGATCAGGCCATCATCCAAAACTTAGAACTCGATCACATTACCCGCATCGTGGTGGAAAGCATCCCGTCCGAACTGGCTCAGCTGGTCGCGTTCAGCGTCACAAATGCCTATCCGGCCACCACCATGGTCCGATTGCCCGACGGCACCATCCGGTCGGATGCCACGTTTCCCGGCCCCGCGCTGCAGGCGTGGTTTGTTGAGCACCCGGATCCTTTGCTGGTTGAGGACATTCACGAAGATCCACGCACTCAAGAGTTGGCCCGCTGGGTGTCCCGCACAGACCTGAAGGCGTATCTCGGTGTGCCCCTCATTCTACAAGATCAAGTGGTGGGTATTTTACACCTTCTAGCCCCCACCGCCTCACACTTCTCCGAGGAAGACATCGCTTTCTTTGTGACCCTCGCCGGCCAGGTGGCCATTGCCATGACCAACGCGCGCATGCTGGCCGAGCTGTCCGACCGCGCCCGTGCGGTGGAGACTGTCCTGCGCGCCCAACTGCCGCAGATGGATATCTCCGATGAATCGCAGCTGGAACGCCACTTGTTATCCACATGGCAACAGGCCCTCTCCCTGGAGGGCATCGAATTCTTTCGCTTTGACGCCCGCACAGGGCGGCTTCACCTCACCCAGGCCATTGGGGACGTGTCCTCGCACCACATGGGGCTTTCATTTGCCCTGGGCGAGGAGAAAGGGCTGGTGGGATGGGTGGCCCACGTACGCCAATCCCTCTATCTACCCGACTGTCACGCGGACGAGCGATGGATCCCTTTGCGCTCGGAGATCCGCAGTGCCTACTTTGTGCCCATCCTCTGGCAAAACCGGCTGCTGGGGGTGGTGACCTTTCTGAGCGAACGGCCCGACGCGTTTACCGCCGTCCACCGCGACCTCATCGACCTCTTCGTCCAACAAGGGGCGGGGTTGCTGGAAAACGCGCACCTCTTGCGTGAGGCCAGGGACCACATTGCGCTTCTGACCACGTTGGGCGAAGTAATCGCGGAGCTGGAAAGCTTGTACACCGAAGCTGAAGTGGTCCAGGCCGTGGGGCAGGGAGCACGCCGTATCTGTCACTCGACCCATCTGGTAGTCCTGTTGCGCAAAGAGGAAACGCTCCAGCCGGTATGGCATCACGGCCTGGCGGAGGATACCGTGCCGTCCATCGTGGAGATGCTCCAGGCCTTCACGCAGGAGCTGAGCGCCACCGGCGATGAACCGGTGGTTGTGCCCAACGTGGATTACCTGCCCCACAGCGTCCACCGATCATACCTTGACCGGCTGGGGTACGAGGCGTTCATGATCCTGTCCCTGCGTCACCACGATAAGCTGTTTGGACACATGGCTTGTTTCTGGGACGCACCTTACCAGCCGCCACCGTATGAGCTGGAGGTTATCCGTACCTTCGCCCACCTTGCAGCTGCCGCGCTGGATCGGACATACCTCTACGAAGATCTCAACCGCGCATATGCTGCCCTTCAAGAAGCACTGGCCGCCCGTGATGACATGCTGCGCAACGTCACCCATGAATTGCGCACCCCCCTCACTATGGTGCGGGGCTACGCGGAACTGATGGAAATGGGCCTTGTGCAAAAACCGGCTGAAATCAAAGAACATGCGCAGGTTATCCTGCGCAACGCCATCCACCTACAACACCTCCTGGACCAACTGCTCCTCTTCCAGCAACTCCGCTTTGGCCAGCGTGATCTGCCCCGTACCCGCATTGACGTGTCATCGTGGCTGAACGAGATCATTACCGAGTGGCGACAACCCATGGCTGAAGCGGGGCTCACCCTGGTGCTGGACGTCGCGGACGAGCCTCTAGTCGTAGAGGGGCACTCCAAATACCTCCGACAAGTCATGATCAACCTGCTGGACAACGCGCGCAAGTTCAGCCCTGAGGGTGGAACTGTCACGGTCCGGGCCCGGCGTGAAGGGAGCGAGGTCCACATCTCCGTGTCCGACCAGGGTATCGGCATCCCCCCTGACAAACAGGAAAAGGTGTTCGAACGCTTCTACCAAGTGGATGCGAGCCCGACCCGGCGCTACGGGGGCATGGGCATTGGCCTTGCCCTGTGCAAGGAGATCGTGGAACTGCACGGCGGACGCATTTGGGCGGAGAGCCGTGGGCCCAACCAGGGCACCACCGTGACGTTCACCATCCCGGCCGCGTAGCCCTTTTCCCCCTTAACCGCGTGACACGGTTTCGTCCACCGAGGAAGAGGGTGCGTGGGATTTCACCTGCTCCTGCAATTGGTGGAGCAAGATAAGGGCCTGTAAGGGTGTGGTGTTGGCCACGTCCAGCTCTCGGATACGCTGGATAATCTGGCGTATCACCGGGGTGTCCTCCGTTGTCGTCGTTGAGGAGAACGTGGCAGGTGCAGGTTCACGCGCGATGAGGGGCCTCTCCCTCGCGGGCCGATCACCGTCGTCCGAAACCGACGTGGCCGAAGGCGCTGGAGGAACCGCCCGGCGGGACTCCATCTCCTGCAAAATGGTCTCCGCTCGTCGCAGTACCCGTTCCGGCAGGCCCGCCAGCCTGGCCACGTGCAGGCCAAAGGACTTCTCGGCCACCCCCGGTACGACCTGCCGGAGAAAGATCACCTCATGCCCTTGTTCCACCACGGCTAAGGTAACGTTGGCCGCGGCGGGCAGGTGATCCGCCAGGGCGGTCAGTTCGTGATAGTGGGTGGCGAAGAGCGTCCGGGCGTGGATCACATCGTGCAAGTCTTCGGCCACTGCCCAGGCAATACTTATCCCATCATAGGTACTGGTACCGCGTCCCACCTCGTCCAGAATCACCAGGGAACGCTCGGTGGCATGACGCAAGATGTGCGCGGTCTCACTCATCTCCACCAGGAACGTGCTGTGCCCGCGCGCAATGTCGTCGCTGGCCCCTACCCGGGCGAAGATGCGGTCCACCAGCCCAATGTGGGCCTCAGCCGCAGGGACGAAGCTGCCCATCTGAGCCATGAGGGTGATAAGCGCCACCTGCCGAATGAACACGGACTTCCCCGCCATGTTCGGGCCCGTCACGATGAGCAACCGACGGTCATCACCGTCCAGGGCCACATCGTTAGCCACGAAGGGTTCCTCAGGGGGCAATAACCGCTCTACGACGGGGTGACGTCCCTGACGGATGACCAGACGTCGGTCGGTGTTCACCTGAGGGCGGGTGTACCCGTGCCGGGCAGCAACCTCCGCCAGGGTGGCCAACACGTCCAGGGTGGCCAACGTGCGCGCGACCCGCCGTAGCCGCCCGGCGTGCCGTGCCACTTCGCTGCGCACCCGCACAAAGAGCTCGTACTCCAGGTCCTTTATTCGGTCATCGGTGGCCAGAATTTCCGCCTCACGCGCCTTTAGCTCCGGACTGACGTACCTTTCGGTGTGGGTGGTGGTGGCCCGCCGTTCATATTCCGGCGGCACGAGGTGCGTTTTGCTCTTCGGCACTTCGATGAAGAAGCCGAAGATCTGGTTATACCGCACCCGCAAGGTCGGAATACCGGTTTTCTCGCGCTCGCGAGATTCCAGCTCGGCCAGCCATTGGCGCCCTTGAGCGGCAGCTTCCCGCAGGGTATCCAGAGTGTCGTCGAACCCTTCTCGTATGAGCCCCCCTTCCCGCACCAGGATAGGCGGGGTATCCACCAGTGCCCGCTGCAGGAGGTCCAACACATCGGTGCAAGGGTCCAGGTCGGCCAGGAGAGCGCGCAGGAGATCCGCGCGGGCCCGGGAAAGGGCGCTCCGAATGTGGGGTAAGCGGGCCAGGGACTTACGCAGTGCCACCAGGTCACGGGCGTTGGCCGTGCCAAACCCCACCCGGCCGACCAAACGTTCCACGTCGTAGACCCCGTGTAGCGCTTCTCGAAGATCCTGGCGCAAAAAGGCATCCTCTACCAGGTTCTCCACCGCGTCCAACCGCGCCTCAATGGCCGACACCTCCAACAACGGTTCCAGAATCCAGCGACGGAGCAATCGCGCGCCCATAGCGGTCTGCGTTTCGTCCAGCACGGCAAACAGCGTACCCTTGTGAGAGTCCCCTCGCAGGGCGGTGACCAGCTCGAGGTTGCGCCGGGTCGTCGCGTCCAGGACCATGAACCGTTCCGGGCGGTAGGTCACGAGCTCGGTGATGTGGGCGAGGTCCGAAATTTGTCCGCTTTGCAGGTAGTGGAGCAGACCTCCCGCCGCCGCCACGGCCAGGGGCATGTTCGCGCACCCAAATCCTTCCAACGTCGCTACCCCAAAGTGGCCTCGCAGGGTGTCCTCCGCGGTCGCGGGGTGAAACGCGGTATCGGGATGCTGGGAGAGTCGACTGGCTCCCACCTCCTGCAACCGAGCGACGAAGGGGGCATCCGCCAGGAGCGACTCCGGCAGGACGAACTCGCTGGGTGCCAGGCGAATCAGCTCTTCGAAGAGGGCTTCCTCCGCCCGCTCGCCCCGTACCTCGGTTGTGAGAAACTCCCCTGTGCTGAGGTCCAGCAGAGCAAGGCCAAACGCCTCGCGCACCCTCCCCTCACGGGCGGCCTTACGATCCCGGACCAGCGCGGCGAGGAAGTTCTGGGCCTTAGCCTGCAGCAACGCGTCTTCTACTACGGTTCCCGGGGTGATCACCCGCACCACCTCGCGACGTACCAGGCGCCGGGCCCGACGTGCGTCCTCCATCTGCTCGACAACCGCCACTTTATACCCGCGGGCCAACAATTTGCCCAGGTACGGGGTCAGCTGATGGTGCGGAAAACCACACATGGGCAACCGCACGTGCTTGGAAAACGCGCGCGAGGTGAGGGTCAACCCGAGCTCTCGCGCGATACGTCGCGCGTCCTCATCAAACATCTCGTAAAAATCCCCCAACCGGAACAACACAATCGCGTCAGGATACCGCGCTTTAATATCCCGATACTGCTTGAGCATGGGGGTTAACTTCTCAGCCATTGCACCGCGCCCTCACTTTCACCTGTCCCGCAAGGTGACGGCCGTGTCCTGTGTTCAGCGCGCGTTGGGCCTTCCGGCCACGTTCCCCAAGTCCTGACCGCGGCGTACGTGCTCGCATCCTGTATTTTCCGGTCGAAGGTACAGGATGACCTGAATGCCGGGCCATTGCCACACGCTCTCTCGGCAGAGCACCGCGTCCAGGGTTCGGGGCACCCATCCTTCCGGATCAGTATACCAGTCATGGCTGTAAATCAGCCACACACGCGGGTACGGGGCGACCAGTGCCCGTAGGGCAGGGACATCCTCAGGCCGCATGAGGGGCTCCAATTCGCCTCGTTCAAAGCGATCCACGGGCACCCCGCGGCGCACTACGGCGATTTCGGCCGGAAAATAGTAGTCAAACGGCAGGGCCACCCAGGAGGCGTGGAACAAAAGCAGGTCCCCCGGTTGCACTAAACGGGACACGTGGGCTGCCACATCCCGCCAGGGCTCCGGATCGGGGCGGGTGTACACGCCGTAAAGTCCCCAGACGTTAAGCGCCAACCAGCCGACCAGCCCCAAGAGGGCCACTCTCTGCCAGGGGAAGGTGGCGAGGCCCAGTGCAATAAGCACAACGTAGGGCACCCCCACGGCGATCAACGTGCGCGTCTGGAACACGGGCCGCACCGGACTGACGGCCAGCGCGGCCAGGACAGGGGCTACCGTTACCAGGAGCAGCAGAATCACCGGCCACCGCCCGTGCCCGTGAGCGCGACGTAAAAGTACCCACACCGCGTACCCGAACACGCTTAATAGCACGCCATCGATCAGACGGAACAGGCCGGCGGTAGGAGTATAGGCCGCGTGCAAAGCCCGTACAAAGTTGGCCACCGTTTCCCAGGTTGGGTACGGGATCCAGAAGCGACGCAGAACACCGGCTGCCTGGTGTACCAGCACCGGCACCCACAGGCCCCAACCGATCAGCAGACAGGCCACCACTCTTCCCAACGGACGCCGCGCCCGATGTCCGGGGCCGGCGAAAGCCCAGAGCACCAGCCCTCCTAACACCGCTCCCACGAAAAGCACCCCCATGTGATGGGCGTACAACGTGGTCAGTCCCCCTATCCCCAGGGCCCATTGATGCCACCGCCGGGGCACCATCTCGGTCATCCATTGCAGCGCGGCCCACACCATCAGGGCGGTGCCCCACGTCAGCAGGGCGTACATGCGAGCTTCCTGGGCATAACGCACGTGTAAAGGGGCCAGGGCGAATACAACGGCAGCTATCCACCCCACACGCGCGCCCCCTACCTGCCGTCCGATAGCCCACACCAGCGGCAAGGTCATCACGCTCCACACCACGGACAAGCTGCGCACTCCGGCTTCACTCCAACCCCATACCCGCCCCCAGCCGGCCAGAGTGAGGTAGTACAGGGGAGGGTGTTGATCGATGCGGGCGATCCAGGCGACCATCTCCGTCAACGGCTGTCGGGCCAACCACACACTGAACGCCTCATCCACCCACAGGCTTAAACGGTCCAGACGGTACGCCCGCAACGCAAGGGCCAACAGCCCCACCCCGATAAGGCCCAGGGCATCCCCCAACGACCGGTTGACTTTCGCCAGGGCGTGTGTTATCCTCTCCATGAATGCCCCACCAGCGCGCGAACCGGAGGCAAACCATGCATCGAGAACGCCTGACGGAGGATATTTTTGTTTTTACCAGCAGTCGCTACGTGGACGTCACCGCCACGGTCATCTTCACCCGTCGAGGCGTTATTATATTTGACACGCTGCCCTTTCCCAGCGAGACCCGTCAAATGCGGGCGTTTATCGAGCAGGCCCAGGCCGGTCCCATCCGGTACGTGATCTTTTCCCACTCCCACGCGGATCACGTGTACGGCGCTTACCTGTTCCCCGAAGCGGAGATCATCGGCCATCGCAAGTGCTATGAACTCCTGGAACGATACGGCCGCCAAGGCCTGGAAGAAGCCCGTAAGGCGGAACCTGAACTGAGTGAGGTCACCCTTCGCTTTCCCGGGCTCTGGGTGGAGGAGGAGATCACCCTCCGCATGGAGTCCAAAACCATCACCCTCTTTCACTCCCCGGGCCATACCCCTGACCTCATCGCCGCGTACATCCACGAAGATCGGACCCTCCTGGCGAGTGACACGATGATGCCCATTCCTTACATTGTAGATGGCGACCCTGACCAGCTTATCCGGTCCTTAGAAGCCTTGAAAACCTACCAGATTGAAAACCTCGTCCAGGGCCACGGGGAAATTTTGCTGCGCGGGGAAATCACCGAGCACATCAACCGAAACATTACCTACCTGCAACACATTCGCCGGCTGGTAGAGGACGCGGTGCAGCGCGGCGATCCCCTGGATACCCTGTTACAGTTGCCCCTTGAAGCCTTTGGCATGTCCCGCATTGCCCTAGGCGGACTCATAACCCAGATTCACTACGCGAATCTACAGGCCCTGTACCAACGTGCACAGGCTCGCCAGGACGCCCTCGCGTCCACCGAGGGCGCGTCTGCCCGACAAGGGCGCAGAAAAGTGCGCACCAAGGGACGCGCCCACTAAAGCGCGCGGCCCGTTCCACCCGAACGTCTGGCCCGCTTCCCCTCCTGCCGCGCTACGTGAGGGAAAGGCCTAACACCGCCTTTTCCGCCTCGGTCAGTACCTCTTCAAAGATCGCCAGTCCCTCGTCCGCGATCGCTTCGGTAATGATGAGGGGAGGAATAAAACGCACCACGTTGACCCCGGCGCCCAACAGGAGCAGGCCTTTTTCAAACGCGCGCTGGATAACCCAATCGCGCACTTCAGGCGCGCGGGTCTTCTGCTCACGATCGCGCACCAATTCGACCCCGATCATCAACCCCAGCCCGCGGACGTCCCCCATGCTGGGATGCCGGGCCTGCATTTCCCGCAGGCGCTCCAACATGTAAGCGCCCACACGCGCCGCGTTGTCCACGACCCCGTTTTCCAACACCCGAATGGTAGCCAGGGCAGCGGCGCAGGCCACCGGGTTACCGCCAAAGGTGCTGGCATGGGATCCCGGAGGCCAGGTCATCAACCGCCGACGGGCTATCATGGCGCCCAACGGCAGGCCCGAAGCGATCCCTTTGGCCACGGTGATGATGTCCGGCTCCACGCCGAAATGTTCCATGGCAAACATTTTGCCGGTACGGCCAAATCCGGTCTGCACTTCATCCGCCACCAACAGAATACCGTACCGATCACACAACGCACGCAGGGCTTGCATCCACTCCCGGGGCGGTACAATGTACCCCCCTTCGCCCTGTACCGGCTCCACGAAGATAGCCGCTACCTCCTCAGGTGGCACCTGGGTACGGAAGAGGTCCTCCTCTATGCAGGAGACACACGCCACACGGCACTCGGGATATGTGAGGTGCAGGGGACACCGGTAACAGTACCCGTAATCGACGTGGGTGACCTCCGGCAACAAGGGCGCGAACCCACGGCGCTGAACCACCTTGGACGCGGTCAGGGAAAGGGCTCCCATAGTACGGCCGTGAAATGCATTACGGAAGGCAATAATATGGGGACGACGGGTAGCGTAACGTGACAGTTTGATGGCTGCTTCCACCGATTCGGCACCCGAGTTGGTGAAGAACACCAGCGTCGGCTCACCGATGGGCACAATGCGATTCAGGGTGTCTGCCAGTTCGATCTGCACCGGGTAGTAGAAATCCGTGCCCGACATGTGCAAAAAACGGTCTACCTGGGCTTTGATGGCTTCCACCACTTCCGGGTGACAGTGACCCGTGTTGGTCACCCCAATTCCGGAAGTGAAATCGAGGTATCGATTGCCATCCACGTCCCAGACATAGGCCCCCTCCCCGCGCGCCATCACAAAAGGATAGGCCCGGGTGTACGATGGCGAGATGTTCGCGCCATCTCGCTGGATCCAAACTTCAGCGTTTGGACCGGGGAGCATCCTCTCTTCCATGTGTCCCCTCCTCCGGGCAGAAGGTTGACCGTGCACCGGTTACCGGCCTCAGGCGTGCGCGGCCTGGGCGTGTCACCGCATCACGTCGAACAGTCATGGGGCAGGTAGGCCGTGCCGGCCTACCTGCCCACAACATGACCTTTTCCTCGAGAGGGCGCTCACTCCTCAGCGGGTGCGGTAGGGGCGTTGCTGGCAATCACCTGCACCATCTCCTGACCTGCCCGCACCATCAAGATGAGCGTCTCCCCGTCCTTCTCCCACGTAGTGCCCACAAAGGTCCCTTCCAGCACTTGACGGTCTGTCTCCTTCTCCGCCCACCCTGCCGCCTTCAAGGCCTCCTCGTAAAAGGAAGCCACCTCCTCCAGCGTTGCCTCCCGCACGTTAAGCACCACCATCTGCTGCGATCGGGTCTGGACGAGGGTTTCAGGCTCCGCGTTGTCCGGCACGGGGAAGGTCCCCGCGGGGAAACCGGGCAACGTCACTTCTGCCAGGGTAAGGCCATCCTCCGGAGGTTGGATGTCCACTGCGTCCGGGGAAAGCGCGGTGACGTTGTACTTGACCGTCAACACCCCGGGAGTAGGATCCTCGCGGAGTTTCAGGTCATCCGCACGCAGGCGCAGCACATACCGCACGATGTACTGTCCTTCCTGGGCGATCCACACGTCCCCTTGCAGCAATTCCGGGTTCTCCGGTTCGTTAGGATTATCGGTGAACAGGGATTCGGGATTGGCAATAGTGTAGTATTCTACGGCTACCCCGTTAATAGGTTCACCGTAAGGCCCCTGAGAGGTCAACTCGGCCGTGCTGGGTATCATGTCCTCCGGCGAAAGGAACAGACGTCGCTGGCCGGGTCGGGTAGTGTAAAACCGCTCCTCACCGGAACGGAACCACGTGGCGTCCCCGATGAACACATATGTAGCCTCATCGCGGGCCACGTTGGGGTCGACGGAAGACAGGCCCCGCACGTACACCCGTTGCCGCGGAAGGTCCCCTTTTACCCGTTCTTCGCTAAAGAACACCTCAAAGGGAGTCTGGTCACTCCCCTCCGCGGGGTCATAGCGCATGGTCAAGGTCGCGGTGTACGCTTCCAGGGATTCCAAAGCCTGGTAATATGGTTCCAGCGCACTGTCAGGAGGTGTGGCGGTCTCCGACACCACCGTGGGGGTCGGAGTCGGCTCAGGGGTTGGCGT
>WFWT01000059.1 GCA_015490995.1 Anaerolineae bacterium
ACCAACGTTCGGTGGAACCTTGCGGCAATGATAGCGCGGTCCACCCCCCGGCGCAAGTCCTCCAAAATCCCCTCCACCAGTCCCCGCCAATCCCACCACCCCAAACGTGGCGCGTTGTCCTGATCGGGAAAGACATCTGCAGTCGGTTCCTGCAGGATGAGGGGATACCCTTCGTCCACCGGAGCGGTGACCAAATACTCCAACGCCATAGCCGCCTGTCCCTCGAAGGACACTTCCTGATGCACGTCCAGCAATGCGGCCACCGCGTCAAACAGGCGGCCTACACTGGTAGTAAGCGGTGCGTTGACCCGCCGTGCCAGCACCTGGCCTAGGAGACGTCGTTCCGACGGCGAAAGCGCGCGCACCGGCGCGAGGTGCTCCCAAGCAAGGACCGCGTCACCGTACAGTTCCCACAACAAGGCCACAGCCACCCGTCGTGGGGCCTTGATGGCCGCATCCCCCCCGGGCAGAGGAAACGGCCGCAGCGTGGCCACCCGCTCCACCGCCTGCGCGTTGCCCAACAGAAACTCCCCTCCCCAGATGGTGCCGTCCAGGCCATATCCGGTCCCGTCCCAAGTGACGCCCAGCGCCCGCTCGGAAAGGCCATGCTCCGCCAGGCATGCAGCCAGGTGCGCGTGATGGTGTTGGACGGGCACCAGATACTGCACCGTTTCGAGCAAGGAAGGGGGAAAAGTCTCGGACATAGGGACGGACCCGGCATCTCCAGACACCAACAGCGGCCCTAAAGGAACGCCCGGTGTGGAAAGCACGGTCGCGTCAAGGCAACGGCTCACTCGCTCCACCCACCGGGTGCTGGCATAATCCGGGTGCATGTCACAGGCAATGGCCACCGGCCGCGCGTCGTATAACCGTAAAAAGTCTGCGATCACTCGCTCAAACGCAGCCTGGGCCTCTGCGGTGTCCAGATCGCCGATGTGCTGGCTGATGAACACATGTCGGCCCACGCTAAGGGCCACGGTGTTTTTGAGATGCCCCCCTACGGCCAAGATGGTAGGCACCTCCCCGGCGAGGACGACGGGCAAGGGCGCATACCCCCGTGCTCGGCGCAACAGGCGGGGACGGTTCACCATAATGGCGACCACGCTGTCATCCACATGCCGGGCGATGGGCCGGTTGTGCACCAAAAACACGTCCGCCACCGTCGCCAGCCGTTGCATCGCTTCCCACTCGTCGGTGCATATCGGTTCGTCGGTCAGGTTGCCACTTGTGGCCACCACCGGACCGCCCACGGCCTGGAGGAGCAGGTGATGTAGGGGAGTATAGGGCAACATGATCCCCAAATACGGGTTGTTTGGGGCCACATTGTCGGCCACTGCGGTGTTATTTCGTCGTGGCAACAACACAATAGGGGCCTGCGGAGAAGTAAGGACTGCCTCGGCCTCAGGTGAGATAACGCACAACTCTCGGGCCTGGGCCAGATCACGCACCATCAAAGCGAACGGCTTGTCCCGCCGGGGCTTGCGCTCACGCAGCCGGGCGATAGCCGCGTCATCCTGAGCGTTCACCATAAGATGAAAGCCCCCTAACCCCTTCACCGCCACGATGCGCCCTGCCTGCAACGCGCTCGCAGCCTGGCGCAAGGCCATATCCCCTACCCCGATCAGCACATAATCCCCGTACTGCGAGGCGAACGCCTCGGCCTCTATGTCATCCGTGGTGCCGGCAAACACAGTGGACACATCCTCCGGTCGGGCATAACATGCCAGGGCAGGACCACACTGTGGACACGCGTTGGGCTGCGCGTGAAAGCGCCGGTCCCTTGGATCATCGTACTCTGCCTGACACCGGGAGCACATCGTAAAACGGCGCATGGTGGTGTTCGGTCGGTCATATGGGAGGCTCTCGATGATCGAAAACCGCGGTCCACAGTTGGTACAGTTGGTAAAAGGATACTGGTATCTCCGATCGTGGGGGTTCAGGACTTCCTCCAGGCACTGGGAACACGTTGCGACGTCGGGCAACACCAGAACCGTCCGCGTACCGCCCCCTTCGCTATCCCGGATTTCAAACCGCGTGTAGCCCTGTGGGGGCAGTTGGGTCACCTGCAGGGAGAGAATGCGCGCTATAGGGGGCTTTTCGGCCTTCAAACGCTGGACAAACACGTGCAGACGGGACGGTTCTCCCTCAACTTCGATGCACACACCCTGCGTGTCGTTAAGGATCCAGCCGGTCAGCCCCAGCTGCGTGGCCAGACGGAACACGAAGGGGCGAAAACCCACTCCCTGCACCGCGCCCTGAACCTGAATGTGCAGGCGCCGACGGCGACCCATAATCCCTCCCTCTGGATGGCCGTTCAGACTACGGTGTGGTCGAAGGGTGCACGGCCTCCTTCTGTGCCAGCAACCACCGGACCCACTCGGGTACTCCCATGTCGGTTTTGCAGGAGAGCACGAACACAGGAGCGTGTGGGTTCACCATAGCCACGCCCCGGCGAAAGGCGTCGAGGTCAAAGGCAAAAACATCTATCATGTCTGCCTTGTTCAACACGACTGCGTGGGAGCGGGTGAAAACGCCGGGATACTTGTACGGCTTATCATGCCCTTCGGGCACGCTGGCTACCACCACGTTCAAATGGGTTCCCAAAGCGAACTCGGCCGGACAGATCAGGTTGCCGACGTTTTCCACGAAAAGCAGGTCCACCGTCTCCAGGGGCAGGTGGGTGAGCGCCGAACGGATCATAGGCGCGTCCAGGTGACACGCGCCTCCGGTGTTCACCTGCACGACGGGAATGCCCGCGGCCGCGATGGTTTCCGCGTCAATGCGGGAGGCCACGTCCCCTTCCACCACGCCCAGGCGCACATTGGCCGGCAGGTGGCGGGCCGTAGCCAAGATAAGGCTCGTTTTCCCTGCGCCGGGAGAGGCCATCACGTTCACCGCGAACACTTGATGGCGTGCCAACGTGCGGCGGTTTTCCTCCGCCACCTGTTCGTTGGCACTTAAGATAGCCTGAACCACCGGGATTTCCCTAGTCCTCGTCATCCTCCACCTCGATGCTGCGCACGTAAAAGCTGGTACCACCGGTCACCTGTAACTGCGAGCTGCCACAGGCCGGACACATCGGTGTCAACGGAGGTGTCACTGCAAACGTGTGGCCACACCGTTGACAGGACCCGCGCGCTGGCTCGCGCTGAAAACACAGGCGTGCGTCTTCAGCCAGGGTGCCTTGGCTCAACAGGTCAAAGTAGAACTGAACAGAATCGTCCACAATGCCGGTCAGCGCCCCCACCACCACGTGCACAGTACGCACCCGACGAGCCCCGGCTTGGTGGGCCGCGTCCAGGACCGTTTTCAACAACGCCTGGGTTACCGACAGCTCGTGCACCGGGTTACCCCCCGCTGAGAGCGTGTACTTCCCGCGCCACCGCCGCGACCAGCGCGTCCAGTTGGGCGGCCACGGGCGGAGACAGCTCCGATCCCAAGTCGACACAAGCGGGCACCATCCCCCAAACCACCAGGGAAGCCGGCCATCGTCCCAGGGCCCGGGCCCAGGTCAAAAGCTCCGCCGCGCCCGCCTGGTGCACGGCAAGGGGCCGCGTTGCTGTTTCCACCACCTCCTCTCCGGTGAGACGTATCAAGGTCCCCGGCGCGTAAGGCGCCAGAATAGCGTCCACCAGCACCACATGAACATCGGGAGAGAAGTGGTCCACCAAGCCTATGCCCCGGATCCCTCCGACAATCAAACGTACGCTGTCGGGAAACCGATAGTGAGCCCGCAGGCGCTCCACCACACGCACGCCCACCCCTTCGTCCCGACGCATGGGGTTGCCGATGCCCAACACCACCACACCTCTATCCCCGCTCATACCCCTCCCCGAGGACAACATTACCTGCGCCCGGGACACGCAATAGCTCTTGCCAAAAGGGCTCATCATACCGGCTACACTCCCCTTAAATAATACCTCACCGCTAGCCCGTACACCCAACCCTTGCACCTAAAGCCATCGTACCGCGCTTTCGACAAACAGCATCTCATATGGTATACTACTCCCGACATGACGGTCATCATACCTAAGGTTGGTCACCTGTGGTTATCTGTGTGGTAAGAGGTACCCGACATCCCCAAACGCGTGCGGTCGACCCCCGTGATTCAGGCGAACGACGAACAGGAGGGGCACATGCGGCCAGACCTCAGCGCGATGGACACCCTACCTCCTTCCCCCGGCTCAACCGTGGCTTTTGAGAAGACCGCGCTGGATATCCTGATCGCTACCTTACGCCAACGCGGGTACACGGTTGTGGGGCCCACCGTACGCGATGACGCGATCGTGTACGATGAGATCGGAGGCGTAACAGACCTGCCCATCGGCTATGTGGACGAACAGGAAGCGGGCACCTACCGCCTACGACGCTGGGAAAAGGACACCTTCTTTGCCTACACGGTGGGACCGTATGCGTGGAAGAAATTCCTATACCCACCGGAGGAGCGCCTCTGGGAAGTCCGCCGGGAGAACGGCACCCTACGCTTTACCGAAGCCCCCCTTCCCACAGAGCAGTACGCGTTTATCGGTGTGCGCAGCTGCGAACTGGCTGCCATCCGCATTCAGGACCGTATCTTCACCGGTGGGCCCTATGTCGACCCCCGATATCAGGCCCGCCGTGAACGCCTGTTTATCCTGGCGGTGAACTGCACCCGCGCGGGGAACACCTGCTTCTGTGCTTCTGTAGGATCCGGTCCCCAGGCAGAAGGCCCGTACGATATCGCGCTTACCGAGCTGGACGAGGTGTTCATCGCCCACGTGGGCAGTGTCCTGGGCGGCCAGATCCTCGCCGAAGTCCCTCACCGTCCTGCCACCGAAGAGGAGCGCGCGGCCGCAGCCGAACGGGTCCAGGCCACAGCTCGCACCATGCGACGTGCACTGGACACCACCGACCTGCGAGACCTGCTGTTCAACCATCAGGAACACCCCCACTGGGAGGACGTGGCTACACGCTGCCTCGCGTGCACCAACTGCACCCTGGTATGTCCCACCTGCTTCTGCTTCTCGGTGGAGGAC
Source organism: Anaerolineae bacterium (assembly GCA_015490995.1). Taxonomy (GTDB): domain Bacteria; phylum Chloroflexota; class Anaerolineae; order JAADDB01; family JAADDB01; genus S141-23. Next base: position 5,016 of record WFWT01000059.1, read on the forward strand.
CTGACGGACCTTCAAGGGGAGAGCGCCTGGCGAGTGCGCCGGTGGGATTCTTGCTTTTCCCAGGCCTTTACCTACACCGCGGGACGCCCCGCCCGCCAGTCCATTGCTTCTCGTTACCGTCAGTGGCTCACCCACAAACTGGCCGGATGGGTTGACCAGTTCGGCGTCCTGGGGTGTGTGGGATGTGGCCGTTGCATCACATGGTGCCCGGCCCAGATTGACATTACGGAGGAAGTGGCACGGTTACGGGAACAACCGCCACAGACGGAAAGGAGTCCATCATGAGCGCCGAAACCGTTGCTGATCTCGTTACCCGGCTGGAACAACATCCCTTTACTCAAGGATTTCCCACCTCTGCGCTGGACAAACTGACCCAGGCCGCTACCCTCCAGACCTTCCAGCCGGGGACGTTCCTCCTGCGCGAGGGACGGGATGCCGATCACTTCTACCTGCTTCTACAGGGGCAGGCCGCGATTGAGCTGTACCTGCCTGAACGCGGGGTCATCCGCCTGCAAACGGTAGGTCCCGGGGACGTAGTCGGTTGGTCCTGGCTCTTACCTCCCTATCGGGCCGCGTTCGACGTCACGGTTATCAACACCGTCCAGGCCATCACCTTTGACGCGGCCAGATTGCGTCGGCTACTGGACGACGATCCCACCCTGGCCGCGCACTTCCTGCGACGTCTGGTCGCGGTAATTGCCCAGCGAGTCCACGCCACACGGTTGCAGCTCATCGACATGTACGCGGTGAAAGGAGGTCGCCCATGATGCCCACACCCCCCTCGCCCGCGGCCCAACCCACCGGCCCCACGGGCAACGCGTGGGTACCCATCCCATTCACCGTGGTCCGGCGACGTCGCGAGATCCCAGGTACGGTGACCCTGTGGCTTGCCCCACCGGAGGGGTATCCCTTCGCGTTTCGGCCTGGGCAGTTCAACATGCTCTACGTGTTCGGGGTCAAGGAAGTGCCCATTTCTATCAGCGGTGATCCGGGCACACCGGTGCCTGTAGCCCACACCATCCGTCAGGTAGGCATGGCAACTCAGGCCCTGGTCAACCTGAAGCCAGGCGACGTGGTAGGCGTGCGGGGTCCCTTCGGCTCCGCTTGGCCCTTGGAACACGCCCGGGGACACGACGTGGTGATCGTGGCGGGAGGTATTGGCCTGGCGCCCTTGCGCCCCGCCATCTATTCTCTCCTGCGCCACCGCCCCCAGTACGGCAACGTGGTGCTGTTGTACGGCGCACGTTCGCCCCGAGAGCTCCTCTACGCCCGCGAGCTGGAACGGTGGCGGGGACGGTTCGACATGGAAGTGCTCGTCACCGTGGATCGCGGTGATCGAACATGGCATGGGCATGTGGGTGTGGTCACCACCCTCTTCCCACAGGCAGATGTCTTCTTCTCACCGCAAAACACGATAGCCTTCATTTGCGGTCCCGAAATCATGATGCGGTTTACCGTGCGCGAGCTGCTGGACCGGGGTGTCCCCCCGGAACGCATTTTCGTCTCCTTAGAACGAAACATGCACTGCGGGCAGGGGCTGTGCGGCCATTGCCAGTATGGTCCGTTCTTCATCTGCAAGGACGGCCCGGTGTTCCCTTATCAGAAGCTGGCCACCCTCTTTGGCATCCGGGAAATATGACCGGTAAACCAAAGGAAAGGAGCACATTATGCCCGGAGGACAGCGCAAACCCAAACTCGCGGTGTGGAAGTTCACCTCCTGTGATGGGTGCCAGCTCTCCCTGCTGGACCTGGAGGAACACCTCCTCGCCATTGTTGGTCGGGTAGAAATTGCCTACTTTTTGGAGGCCTCTCGCGCCACGGTTCGCGGGCCGTATGATATTTCCCTGGTGGAGGGTAGCATCTCCACACCCCATGAGGCAGAGCTCATCAAGGAAGTACGCAAACAAAGCCGATTCCTAGTAGCTATCGGTGCCTGCGCCACCGCGGGGGGCATTCAGGCCCTGCGCAACTTCGCGGACGTCCGCGCGTTTGTTGACATTGTCTACGCGCACCCGGAGTACATCCGCACCCTGCGCGAGGCCCGGCCCATCGCCGATTACGTGACGGTAGACTTTGAGCTGCGGGGATGCCCCATCAGCCGGTACCAGCTGCTGGAGTTAATCAGCGCGTACCTGCACGGCCGTCAGCCCAGTATCCCCACGTACAGCGTGTGTGCGGAGTGCAAGCGGAAAGGCGTGGTGTGTGTGCTTGTGTCTCAGGGGGTGCCCTGTCTGGGTCCCGTCACCCAAGCGGGATGTAACGCGCTGTGCCCAACCTATCGACGGGGATGTTACGGCTGCTTTGGTCCGATGGAATCGCCCAATCCCCTCTCGTTGGGCCGCCGCTTTGAAACCCTAGGTGTCCCACCGGCAGACATCATTCGCCTGTACCGCACCTTCAACGCGTTCGCACCGGCATTCCGCGAAGGGAGTGAGCACTATGAGCAAACGAGCTCGCACGCGCACGATTAACGTTAACTACCTGGCCCGGGTGGAAGGCGAGGGCGCACTGTACATCAAAGCCCGTAACGGACACATTCAGGAACTGCGTCTCACCATCTTTGAACCGCCTCGCTTCTTCGAAGCCTTCCTGCGCGGTCGCCGTTACGCCGAAGCCCCGGACATCACCGCGCGTATTTGCGGCATCTGCCCGGTGGCCTATCAAATGAGCGCAGTACACGCCATGGAAGCTATCTTCGGCGTCCAAGTGCAGGGCCCCCTGCGCGAGCTGCGTCGTCTGCTCTACTGCGGTGAATGGATAGAAAGCCACGCCCTCCACGTGCTCATGCTGCACGCGCCCGACTTCCTCGGCTACCAGAGCGTGATCGACATGGCCCAGGACCACCCTGAGATCGTGCAAAAGGGGCTAACTCTCAAGCGCACAGGCAACGACCTGGTGGAGTTCATCGGCGGCCGCGAAATTCACCCCATCAACGTGCGGGTCGGTGGCTTTTATTCCGTCCCCAAACGCAAAGACCTGCAACAGTTCATCGGCAAACTGGAACAGGCACGCGACATTGCGGTCGAGCTGGTTCGCTGGGTAGGCACCTTCACCTTTCCGGACTTCGAACAGGACTACGAGTTCGTCGCCTTGCGCCATCCAGACGAATACCCTCTCAACGAAGGCCGCATTGTTTCTAACAAAGGCATTGACATCGCAGTACACGAATATGACACAGCCTTTGAAGAGTACCAGGTGCCCCATTCCACGGCGTTACACTCCCGCGTCCGAGGCCGCGACGCGTACATGGTCGGCCCCCTGGCTCGCTTCAACCTTAACTTCGACCGCCTTACCCCCACCGCCCAGGAGGTGGTGCGCGAGCTGGGCTTCTCCCTTCCCTACCGTAACCCGTTCATGAGCATCATCGCGCGCGCGGTGGAACTCGTCTACGCGTGCGAAGAAGCGCTGCGTATCGTGCGCACGTACGAAGAACCGGACCGTCCTTACGTGCCCTATGAAGTGCGCGCCGGCACCGGCCACGGGTGCACCGAAGCCCCACGCGGGATCCTGTACCACCGTTACACCGTCGACGCCGAAGGGATTATCCAGGAAGCGCGCATTGTGCCCCCTACAGCCCAAAACCTTCACCAGATGGAACAAGACCTGTATCACTACGCTCCCCAGGTGCTGGAACTCCCTCTGGAACAGGCCACGTGGCTGTGTGAACAGGCCATCCGAAACTACGACCCCTGCATCTCCTGCTCCGCGCACTTCCTGCGCCTGGACATCGACAAGGACGAGTAACACGCCGCCCACTGTGTGCCAGGAGGCACGGCGGACGGCCGTGCCTCCTGAGATTCCCCCTTTGTGGCTTTCATTTTCAGTCCCTCCGTGTCGGAAATCCGCTGTCTCACCCCGTAACGTTTGGGCACCTTCCACGTCTTTAGTACAAGGACGTTACCAACGCATCGCGCGGGGTGACGCACATCTCCTCAGACACACATGATGGGAGGTCTTCTAACCCCGAAAGTCAACTATTACGGTGACCCACCGTTCTATCCCTACCGACAGGGGATCTTTGATCTACCACAAAGACGGACGTAACCCACTTGACTACACTGAGGGTGGCGTTGAAGGGAGAACCGGTGGAAGAGAGCATCCGGGAAATTCATGGCCTGTAAAGGTCTCACGGGGAAACACGGGAGGGCTCTCACCCCAACGGAGAAGTACGTTTCCGAACGGTCTCACGGAATAATGGGACCCCCAAACGACATTTTCAGGATTTTTTCAGTCGGCGTCGGGCCCTGTTCAGGATGACTTCAGGCCAGCCTAGTATAGTGACATAGTGGACGAAGTGTGCCCGGCCACCGTAGGACCAACTCAGCATATGGGCGTAAGTTGGTAAGGAGGGGAACACATGATGTCGTTCAAACGTGGTGCTATCGTTGCGGTCGCGGTACTCTTTGTCCTGATCGTGCTGGTCGCCTGTGGCCAAAAGGCCACCCCGACGCCTACACCCACACCGGTACCGCAGCCGAGCCCGACGCCTGAGGCGAAGACCGAGCAACCGTCCGCGCCTCCGGCGACCACACCGGAAGAAAAGGCAGAAACGCCCAAGGAGGAGGCAGAGGAGAAGGACGTCAACGCCCTCGCCGTGACCGCCATGCAGCGGGTCGGCTGTGGTGGTTGTCACGTGATTCCGGGGGTACCAAACGCCCAGGGCGCGATCGGCCCAGATCTCTCCCGCATGGGGGAAATCGCGGCCCAGCGGATAAAGGACCCCAAGTACGAGGGCAAAGCGAAGACGGCCATCGATTACATCCGCGAATCCATTACCGATCCGGATATCTTCATCGTGCCTGAATGTCCTAGCGGGCCCTGCATGAAAGGGCAGATGCCCAACATGACGGGCGCCCTGAGCGAAGAGGAGCTGGAGGCCATCGTCCAGTACCTGGCTGCACTGCCCAGCGAAGCAGTGGAAGCACCGGCAGAAGCCACCCCCGAGGCGGTGGCCATGCAGCCGCCCCCCTTGACCCCCGAGGAGTTCGAGAAGGCCAAGCAGATCTACTTCAACCGCTGCGCGGGATGCCACGGTACACTGCGCAAGGGCGCGACCGGACCGGCCCTGACACCGGATCGCACCTTGCCCAAAGGCACAGCGGCCCTGGCGTCCATCATCTACAACGGCACACCCGGCGGCATGCCCGACTGGGGCAAGCAGGGCATCCTGAGCAAGGAAGAAGTGGAACTGATGGCCAAGTTCATCCAGAACGAACCGCCGCCGCCGCCCGAACTCTCCATGCTCCAGATGAAGGAGACATGGAAACTGTACGTGCCGGTGGAAGAGCGACCCACCGAACCTCAGTACAAGGGCGATTGGGAGAACCTCTTCTGCGTGGTCGAGCGTGACGCGGGACGGGTCGCCATCATCGACGGTGACACCAAAGAGATCGTCACCCGCATCAACACCGGCTTCGCGGTCCACATCTGCCGCATGTCCGCGACCGGGCGGTACGTGTACACCATTGGCCGCGACGGCAAGGCCACCCTCATCGACCTGTGGACGGAAGTACCTACCCTGGTGGCCGAGGTGCAGGCCTGCTATGACTCGCGGTCCATCGACTCCAGCAAGTACAATGGCGAACTGGGCGATTACCGGGACAAGTACGCCATCGTCGGGTGTTACTGGCCACCGCACTTCGTCATACTCGACGGACAAACCTTAGAACCTATCAAAGTGGTCAGTACGAGAAGTTACACCTACGACACCGAAGAGTACCACCCCGAACCGCGCGTGGCGAGCATCGTGGCCTCCCACTATCGGCCCCGCTGGATCGTCACGGTCAAGGAAACGGGGATGGTCTGGCTGGTGGACTACAGCGACCCCAACAACCCGACCATCAAGATGATCGAGGCGGAACGGTTCCTCCACGACGGTGGGTGGGACGCGAGCCGTCGTTACTTCCTGGTAGCGGCCAACCAGCGTAACAAGATCGTGGTTGTGGACGCGAAGGAGGAGAAACTGGTCGCTACCATCGAGACGGGCAAGCTGCCCCATCCCGGCCGTGGGGTGAACTTCGTCGACCCAGAGTACGGCCCGGTATGGTGCACCGTGCACCTGGGCGACCCGCTCCTCGCCTGCATCGGCACCGACCCCGAGAACTACCCCGAATACGCCTGGAAGGTGGTTCGCCGGGTCGAACTGCCGGGCAGCGGGAGCCTCTTCGTCAAGAGCCACCCGAAGAGTCAGTGGATCTGGGTGGACTTCACCATCAACCCGGACGAGAAGCTGCAGCGAACTATCTGTGTCATCAACAAGCAAGATCCTTCCAAGGTCGCCAAGTGCTGGGAGGTGGCAGATTACGGCCGGGCCGTGCACTTTGACTACAACAAGGCCGGCGATGAAGTGTGGGTCAGCGTCTGGGGCAAGAAGGACGAGCCGGGCCGCACCGGGGAGATCGTGGTCTACGATGACAAGACCCTGCAAGAGAAGACCCGGATCAAGGGCTTGGTGACGCCCACCGGTAAGTTCAACGTGTACAACACTGCCCGTGACATCTACTAACGGCTCAAAGGGGGTGATCGTGCCGATCACCCCCTTTGTATAGGCGCTATTCCACGTGTTGGTCGGGGAGGTAAGGACGGTACGCCGGGCATGTGCCCGGCGTACCCCCTAGCACTCCCCTCCGCAGCACAGGTTTAGGAGGTGCTCCCATGAGTGGACCGCAGGCGGAGAAGCACCAACCAACGCAGGAACAAAAAGAGCGCATCCCCCTCGGTCAAATTGTGTTCGACCAGATCTTTCTCCTCTTCTTGTTGTCCCTGGTGTTGAGTTTCGTCCTCTACAACGTGTGGGGGCTGATGGAACTGTTGAACGTTCCCATCGCGCCCTACTGAACCGAATCCCTGAAAGGAGAGAACGCACACCGGGAAGGAGGTAAGCATCATGATTGCACCACCGCGTGTCTGGTGGAAACCCTTAGGACGGTTGGAACGCAGCTGGTTTAAGCTGGCCTTCGTTTGGTGCATCTTTCTAACCGCAATGATGCCGCTCTGGTTCTTCCTGGGCCGACAGAACGTTCCGACCACTACGTATCGAGTGACGGCAGAACAGTTCCAGCGCCAAGTGGACGCCTTCATCCAACAGTATCAGGTTGGGACGGAAAACGGTTTTCCGGTGGTCGAGCCTCCACCGGGCAGTGACGTTTACATGCTGGCACGGATGTGGCAATGGACACCGGTGTTGAAGCTGAAGCGAGGGGCAACGTATCGTCTGCACTTATCCTCCACGGATGTCCAGCACGGTTTCTCCTTACAACCGCTTAACCTGAACTTCATGGTACTCCCCGGATATGACTACGTGGTGACCATTACCCCCACGACCGCCGGGGAGTTCAGCGTGGTGTGCAACGAGTACTGCGGTATCGGCCATCACCTGATGATTGGCAAGATCATCGTAACCGAGTAAGAAAGGAGAGCGAGCCATGGCAGTGGCAGCGATTCCGCGCCGAGAAACCACGGTGTTCCGCACCTGCTCGGCCACAGGGTTAAAAGTAGACGTGGCTGCGGAACGCCTTATCATCGCCAACGCCGTCGCAGCTGTGGTGGCCCTGCTGGTGGGAGGCATCCTTGCCTTGCTTATCGCCCTCACCCGATGGCAGGCCATCCACCTCTTGAATCCGGTGTGGTTTTATCGTCTGACGACCCTTCACGGCATTGACATGCTCATCGCCTGGATCGTGTTTTTCGAGGTAGCCGGCCTTTATTTCGGAAGCACCGTGGCCTTAAACGCCCGAATGGTCAAGCCGGCCATTGGTTGGCTGGCCTTCGCCCTTATGGTTGTTGGCGGCGCGCTGCTGAACATTGTGGTACTCACCGGCGGCGCGGATGTGATGTTTACCGCCTACGTGCCCCTCAAGGCCCACCCCCTCTTCTACCTGGGATACATTCTCTTCGCGGTCGGCGCGCTGGTAGCGGTGGGCTTGTTCTTCACCAACATCATTGTGGCGAAGGCCGAAGGGCGCTATGAAGGGTCATTGCCCCTCTTCGTGTTCGGCCTGGTGACCGCGTCAATCATCGCGACGTACACCCTCCTCTCGGGAGCGATGTCCCTGGTACCGGCCTTCTTCTGGTCCTTGGGCTGGATTGAAAACTACGACGCCGGCTTCTACCGCAACCTGTTCTGGGGCTTCGGCCACCCGGCGCAACAGATCAACCTGGCCGCCATGGTGGCTATCTGGTACGTCCTTGCGGGTATCACCACGGGTGCTGTCCCCCTCAACGAGAAGCTCTCGCGCCTTGCGTTCATTCTCTACATTCTCTTCATTAATCTGGGCGCCGCTCACCACCTGCTGGTAGACCCCGGCCCCAGCTTTGCCTGGAAGGCAACCAACACCTCGTACGCAATGTACCTGGCCGTGCTGGGCAGCCTGATCCACGCGTTCTCCATCCCGGCCGCGGTGGAGGTAGCGCTGCGACGTCGAGGCCATAAACGAGGTCTGCTGGAATGGTTGCGCCGCGCGCCGTGGCGCGAGCCCGGTTTCTCCGCCCTCGTTATTTCCATGATTGTCTTCGGGTGGATCGGAGGCGTCACCGGGGTCACTATCGGCACCGAACAGATTAACATGATGGCCCACAACACCATGCGCGTGCCGGGGCACTTCCACGCCACCGTAGTCGGCGGCACCACGTTGGCCTTCATGGGACTCACGTATTACCTCATCCCGCTGATTTTCCGCCGAGAGCTGAAGTTCAAGAAGTTGGCCATCTGGCAACCGTACGTCTATGGCATCGGTATGGCCATTGTGTCGGTCGGCATGGTCGCAGCGGGACTGCAGGGCGTCGCCCGCCGCCACTGGGATATTACCTTCACTCAGGCCCCCTTCCAGTCCCCGGTGCCGGGCACAGTACACCTGGCCCTGGCCGTTCTGGGCATTGGGGCGATCATCGCCATCATCGGCGGCGCGATGTATCTCATCGTGGTGCTGGCTTCGGTCTTCACCGGCAAACGCGTCGAGCCCACCTCGCCAACCCTGGTTATTGACCCGCCACCTGCTATGGGTTACCTGAGCGAAGAGGAGGAGAAGGATCCTCAACTGCAACCGCGAGGCACCTTTGTCCTGGTGCTGGCCTTCTTGATGTTCTTTGCTGCCTACTACCTGAGCAACTGGTGGCTCCTCGGCCGCGCGTGGATGGTGCGATGACCTGTCCGGGCGCCGGGCTCATCGGCCCGGCGCCCTTTCCCGGTACGTCCCACAACGACCGGCGGGCCACAGGCACTTCCCCACGTCGAGGCGTCTGTGGCCGGGACAGCCCTTCCCTGGCTCGGCTACAGGCGCTTCGCCCTTCCATTCCCTTTCACACTTGAGGTATACTTAACCCGGCCAACACAGGAGGACAGCACCGGTGAAGGGCACACACGTCACCGGTAACAACATGACCGACAGGCGTCACCCTGTGGCACAGGCGAAGGATGAAACCGGCACAGGGGACGTCCGTCCACAGGAATCCAACAGATAGCGAAGGAGGCGCCAATGGACGTTTCGGTCGTGTCCACATCTCAGGGACGTACCGCGGAGCATCGACTTGCACTGTTGGCGGTGACAGCACTGATTTCCACCATTCTGTTGATCCTGATCGGCAGCATCGTGCGGGTCACCGGGTATGGCCTGGGATGCCCCGACTGGCCTCTCTGTTATGGTCAACCCATTCCCCCCTTCCTGGTAGGGGCCTGGTTTGAGTTCACCCATCGTCTGGTGGGCCTGCTGGCCAGCGTGCAAATTGTAGCGCTAGGGATCCTGGCCGCCCGCCGATACCCTCACGTTGCCTGGCTACGGGTGCCGGGCATTTTGGCCATTGTGCTCCTGGCGATACAGATCCCCCTGGGAGGCATTCACGTCCTGTTGGAAATCCCACCCCTTACCGGACTCATTCACACCGCGTTTGCCTTGGCCATTGTAGGCCTCATCGCCCTCATGTTCGCCATCCTGCACCCGAGCACGGTGGCACTGCGGGCAGAAGGGTCTCGCCTGGCACAGAACCGCCGTTTCGTCACGTGGGTAACCGTCACCACGGTGTTGTTGTACGTGCTGTTGCTCACAGGCTCACTTGTCACCCGCACCGGCGCGTCGCTCGTTTGTCCGGCATTTCCCTGGTGCGGTGCTACCGGCACCGAGTGGCACAACTTGATCTGGATCCAGATGCTCCACCGCTATACGGCCTTTACGGTGACCTTCCTCATCCTCGTCACGGTGATATGGATTCGCCGACAGACGGAGAACCCGTCCTGGCGACGGTTTGCTTATGTGCTGTTGATCACCTTGATCGCGCAGTTTACACTGGGTGTGTTGAACGTGTTGCTGCGGTTGCCTATCTGGACACGCGCGCTTCACCTGACCGTGGGGGCCACGCTGTGGGTGCTGGTGGTCATTCTGTGGGCAAGCGTGTGGTTGGGCACCCGCCGGGATTTACTGCAGGTCGAGCAGGCTTAAACACAGGCTCATCCCCCGGGGAGGGCAACGGGCTTTCCAAGCCTTCCCGGGGGTGGGCCCCCAATAGCGACATGCGCATGTCAATATCACGAGGCGGGGAATAATGGAGTTCATGCCTATCTCCCTGCTCATGCTAGGACTGCTAGGCAGCTTTGGCCATTGTGTGGGCATGTGCAGCCCTGTGACCCTCTTGCTGACCCGTCCAGCACAGCGGGGCAAGAGCTCCCGGGCGGTACACGGGTGGCTGCCATTGCTTCACGCGGGCCGTTTGAGCACGTACGCGCTGTTAGGCGCGCTGGCCGCCGGGGTGGGTCAGGCCCTTACCCGTGCTGTGCCGCAGGTACGCTACGTGCAGGGCTTGCTGGCCCTGGTCGTCGCCGGTGTTCTGATATACATGGCACTCGCCGCGGCCGGACGCGTCCCCCCGGTGGAACGCGCGTTCACCGTGCTAACCCGCCGATGGGGTGATGCTGTCCGTCAGTGGACGGTACTGGCTACCCCAAGACGATACCACGCGTTCCTGCTGGGCGGGTTGTGGGGCCTTTTGCCCTGCGGTCTGGTTTACACCGCGCTTCTCATCGCCACAACGACAGGAAACCCCTTAAGCGCGGCCGTGGGCATGGCACTGTTTGGCGTGGGCACGTTGCCTGCCATGCTGGGCCTCGGGTGGCTAAGCACGCAAGGCCATCTGCCCAGCCGAGAGGTTCTCCGATACCTGGCAGCCGGTCTGATCTTCCTCTTCGGGATCCAGATGGCCCTGCGTGGCCTGGCCGCATGGGGGTGGGTGGCACACACGCGCGTGGGAGGGATTATGCTGTGGTAACGAAAGTAACCTGTTCCCTTTGTGGCCTCTCCACCACCGCACCGCTTTACGACCGAGAAGGACGCCCCTATTGTTGTCCGGCCTGTCAGGAAGTGGCCCAGCTCCTTGAAAGTTCTGCTGAACCTGCCGGCGAAGTCCGGCCGCCAAGTCCTCCCGACACCGCCACGGAAGAAGCCACCCTGGCCCTGGGTGACTTATGGTGTACATCCTGCAGCTGGCTGATCGAAGAAACCCTCAAACGAACCCCGGGCGTTGCCCAAGCGCAGGTCAACTTTGTACGCCGGGAAGCACGCGTGGTCTACGATCCTCAACGGGTAGACCTGAATCGGTTGGCCAAACGGGTGCGCCGGCTGGGGTATCGGGCCTGGCTGCCCGGCGAAACCCCGCAGGATGAGGAGGAAGCGCTGGTCAACCGCCTGCTCATCAGCACGGTATTCGTGATGCACATCATGGTTACCAGCTTTATCCTCTACGGTCGTGATCTCCTTGGCCTTTCATCGCCGGACACTCAATGGCTGGTCCAGTTCTTCCACATCACGCTCTTCGTCGCTGCGCTCCCTGTCATGTTCCTTCTGGGATTGCCCATCCTGCGGACCGGGCTGGTTAGCCTATTACGCCGCCAACCTAACATGCACACCTTAATCGCCATCGGTGCGTTTTCAGCGTTCATCCTTTCCACCCGCAACCTTATCCTGGGCTACGAGCACGTGTATTTTGACACCGCGGCCATGCTCCTCTTCCTGGTTACTATTGGGCACTGGCTGGAAGTCCGAGCGCGTAACGAGGGGAGCAAGGCGGTCGAACGGCTGTGGCGCCAGGTTCCCCGGGAAGCGCTGTGGATCTCCCCGGAGGGGGAGAAGCGGGTACCGGTGGACGTGTTGCCCCCCGGTGCTCGCGTGCGGGTGCAACCGGGAGAACCTTTTCCGGTGGATGGCGTGGTGGCCACCGGTGCCGGGGACGTGGACGAAAGCCTCCTCACCGGGGAGCCGGTGCCGGTTTACCGCCAGCCCGGCGACACGGTCCACGCGGGCACCATCAGTGTGGATGGCACTTTTGAAGTCATCACCACCGCGGTCGGAGGGGATACGGTAGCCGGCCAAATAGGGCGACTGTTGCATCAGGCCTTGTGGCAACGGGCACCGGTGGAACGCTTGGCCGACCGTCTGGCCGCGCTGATGGTCCCCTTTGCAGTCCTCCTGGCTATTGGGACATTTGTGTTCTGGTCGCGCACCGCGGGCTATGAGCCCGCGCTCATGTACGCGCTCTCGGTGCTCCTCATCGCGTGTCCGTGCGCCCTCGGCTTGGCCACGCCGCTCACCTTATGGGTGGGCTTACAACGAGCCACCGAACAGGGGATGCTGGTCCGTAACACCAGCGTGCTGGAACGCCTGGCTCACGTGCGCCATGTATTTTTCGACAAGACGGGCACACTCACCCGCCATCCGCTCCGGTTAAGCGCGGTGCACGTTCGTCACGAAGACCCGAACGCGTTTCTTGCCCGGGTAGCGGCCGCGGAAGCACCGGCCCGTCACCCCCTGGCAGAAGCCATCGTCGCCGCCGCACGGGCGCGCGGCATCGAGCCGCCACCGGTACATGACTTTGAAGCCCTGCCCGGCCAGGGCGTTATCGCCCGTCTGAACGGCCAGACCTTATACGTGGGCAACGAACGCCTCCTCGCCCACGCCCAACTCACCCTTCCATCGGACCTGCAGGAGGTCGGAGAACAACTCCGCCAGGCGGGAATGTCCGTCGTGTACGCAGGGTGGGACGGGCAGGTACAGGGAGTTATCGGGCTGGACGAAGACCCCCGCCCGGAAATCCAAGAGGTCATTAAAGAACTCCACGCCCTGGGCTGTGACGTGACCATCCTCACCGGAGACGCGCCTTCGGCCGGTGAGCGGTGGGCCCACATGCTGAACGTACCGGTGTATGCCGGATTAACCCCAGAAGAGAAAATGCACTACATCCAACAAGCTAGAGGACCGGTCGCGGTGGTGGGGGATGGCATCAACGACGGGCCTGCGCTGGCCGCAGCCGATATCGGCATTGCTGTCGGCCAGAGCACGGATATCGCTCGCGCGGCAGCGGACGTCATCCTGATCAAGGACGATCTGCGAGGCATTCCCTGGCTGCTTCGTCTGGCCCGCGCTGCCATGCGTAAAGTCCGCCAGAACCTGGCCTGGGCGTTCGTGTACAACCTTATCGGGCTCGGCCTGGCCGTTGCCGGCCAACTGCAGCCCATCCTGGCCGCCTTTGCCATGGTTGCCAGCAGCCTCCTGGTCACCACCAACGCGCTCCGTCTCCGACGCTTCACCTGAACTCGACCGTATTCACCGGCATTATTCCCTCTGTTCGGGCCTAAAATCGCCCAAATCGGTCCGATATTTTTGCGCCGGCGCAAAGACAAACACACTATTGCAAGGCATAATAGATTTGTCATCGGGGAAGCGGTGACCCAGGAGCTTGACTCCTATGTACCCACCCTTCCCTCAAGACCCACAACACACCTAGGAGTGGCTATGCGCAGAACCACCTATTTCCAACGCCGCGGGTGGCGGCAAGCCGAACGCTTCTGGAGTTACGTTGAAGCAGGCATCAACCGGCTTACTTCCACCCGCTTCAACCCGCTATACCACCTGGGTACCTTGGCCCTCTTCTTGCTGGGCGTCCTCCTGGTGACGGGCATTTACCTCACCATTTTTTACCGTCCAGGAGCAGATCGCGCTTATGAGACGGTGGCGGGCATCAGCGCCAGCCCCCTCGGGCTCCTGATGCGCAGTGTACACCGCTATGCGGCCAACGCCCTGGTGGTCGTTGTGGTGTTACATGCTCTGAAGATGTTGCTCAGCGACCGGTTCTGGGAAAGTCGTTGGGTCGCTTGGGTCACCGGATGGGCCCTCCTGGGGCTCATTTGGTTTATCGGCGTGATGGGCTACTGGCTGGTCTGGGACCGCCGAGCCCAGTGGCTGACGGAGTACGGCGCCAAACTGGTGGGAGGTTCGGTAGCCCTTACCTTCCTGGGGCCTGACCTGGCAAGTCGCAGTTTTGCCTTTTTTGTCATTGTGCTCTTCTTGCACGTCTTCCTTGGGATACTCATCTTTCTCGGTTTTCTGTTACACATTCTCCGGCTCACCCGACCACGTTGGTTGGCCCCCCGCTGGCTGATGGTGGAAGCCAGCCTGGCGCTGCTCCTGCTGGCCCTGCTCCAACCCGCCACATCCCTGGAGAAAGCGGATTTCAGCCGGGTCGTAGATAACATCCCTGTGGATTGGCTTTACCTGGGCTTTCTGCCCCTCAGCAGCCGCTGGGGAAACACCCTCTTCTGGGGTGTGGCTCTTGCCCTCTTCCTCATTGCCGTCGCCCTCCCCTGGCTCTTGCCCGGCCGTAGCGCAGGACCGGTCCAGATCACCGAGCACTTGTGTACCGGCTGTGCCCTGTGTGCGCTGAAGTGCCCGTATGAGGCGATCGAGATCGTCCCCCGCAGCGACGAATCCGGGTTCAAATCCTTGGCCGTTATCCGTCCGAACCTGTGCGTGGGATGTGGGCTCTGTATCGGCACCTGTGCAGCCATTGGCATTGACCTGCAAACCATGCCCACATCGGCCTTCCTGGACCGGTGGCACGATGCACTGGCCCAGGTCAATGGGGAAGATCAACGGCCTCTGGTCATTATCACGTGTCAACGCCACACAGCCCTGGGCACCTTTCCCACCTCCACTATCCCCCAAGAAACGCCTCACGTAGGTGTGGAACGCTTCACGGTTGACGGGATTTCCCTGCCCGTGGTGACGGTGACGTTCCCCTGTGTGGGCATGTTGAACCCCGAATGGTTGCGTCCCCTGTTCCGCGAACCGGCCTCTATCGAAGGGGCCCTGGTAGTTTCCTGTCCCACGGATGATTGTGCTTTCCGAGAAGGACCGTACTGGCTGGTACAGAATCTTAAATATCGACGCAAGCTGCTGGAAGCACCGCTGTATTGGATAGAAGGTGCACCTGGGGACCGGGGCTTGGTTGTGAAGTGGCTGCGCGATTTCGTGCGAGGGGAGATGGCACCTACTACTCGCGCCCAAGCCTGGATACAAGCACGTCTCCAGGAAGTGCCTACGTGGTGGCCTCGTCAACTACGCCCCTTCCTGGCCGGCCTGGCCGTATTAGTCCTGGTGACCGGTCTCGGTTGGATAGCCGAACGCCCAGCAACCACGGCCAGCCCGCCCGCGCTCGTCCGAGTGTTGATGGTGCACCCCGGAAAGCTTAAAACAGTACAGGGCACCCTCTCCGGGGAAATGGCCGCTAAACTGCCCCCCGGCCTTACGGAAGCCCAGGTCCTGGGCGGGGAACGGTACCCGGTGCAGCTGCGAGTTGAAATCGACGGGCAGGTGATCTGGGAAGGTACTTATGCCCCCAGTGGTCTACGCCGTGAGGGTCTAGCGTACGCGCTGGAAAATTTGCCCGTCACACCCGGCAACCATCGGGTGCGCATTCAGATGATGGACGACGGCGAAACCTGGCGTACAGTGTTCAACGGGGAGGTAACCATCGCTGCAGGCCGGGTGGTCACTTTATTGTACGATGAAGAACAGGAAGCCTTTGTGGTGTTTTCCCCACAACCCTAACGCCCTTCTGGCTCTCGGAGGTCCACCGATTCGTGAGCCTTCGGGAGCCAGAAGGTAAAGACCGCGCCCTCGCCCGGCGGGCTTTCTGCCCATATGCGCCCGCCGTGAGCCTCTACCCACTTACGGGCAATCGCTAACCCCAGGCCTGTACCTCCAGTCTCCCGCGAACGGGACCGGTCACCCCGCCAGAAACGTTCAAACACAAAGGGCAACTGATCAGGCGGAATGCCGGGACCCGTATCCCGCACTTGGCAGTAGACGTGGTCACGCTCTTCCCACGCCCGGACGGTGACCGTTCCCCCATGGGGCGTGTGTCGCAGGGCGTTGCTCAGGAGGTTCAACAACACCTGTTCCAGGCGCTGTCCGTCCCCCCGGACGATGAGGGGGGTGTCCGGCAGATCCACCACCAGGTGAATGCCTTTGTTGCGGGCAGCCGATTGCATGCTTGCCGCTGCCTGACGGATTACTTCCCGCATGTCCAGGGGCTCACGTGCCATGTCCAGCTCGCCCGCTTCGGCGAGGGCAAGCTCCCGCAAGTCGTTCACCAACCGGGTGAGCAGTTGCGTCTGTTCGTAGATGGGCTGAATGTTTTCCGGGGTAGGGGGAAACACGCCGTCCAGTAACGCCTCAGCTTGGGCTTGGATCACACTTAACGGGGTGCGAAGCTCGTGGGCAATGTCGTTCATCAACTGACGCCGCAGGCGTTGCTGTGCCTCCAGGGCTACGGCCATGCGGTTAAAGGCCAAACTCACCCGCGCCAGGTCATCCTGACCCTCCACGGGCACCCGAACGGTCAGATCCCCTCGTGCAACGCGATACGCGGCCATGGCCAACCGTCGCAGCGGCGCGGTGATCTGGCGGGCAATGAACGCAGCTATTCCCAGAGCCAGGACACTTATGCCCAACGCGACCCACACCACCGCCCGAGTGACCGTCTCCAGGAACAATTGTTCCGGTGTGTTTCCCGCAGCCAGGGGAGTGACCAACACCTTGCCCACCACGGTGCCGTCCAGGGCGATGGGCAAGGCCAATTCCCACGCTACGGCCGGCATGGTGTTTCCTGTCCATTCCCCACCGGTGTCCGCTACCACGCGACCGTCGGCATCGGCCACTACCACCCGCAGCCCCATGCCGGTCCACATGTCCACGTCCCCCATCATGGGATCTTGGCCCATCATGCGGCGGTGCAAGCGCTCCATCTCCTCGGCCGGTACTCCCATCATCATCGGCATCATCATAGGCATGCCGCCACTGCCCACCAGGAACTGTTCGACGCCTTCCCATGAGCCGGATGTACGGTAGTACGCGGCCAGTTGAGGGGCTAACCACTGGGCCCAACGCGCGCTGTCCCGGGTAACGTACACTTCAAACTGGCGCGTGGTCACCTGGTTCACCAACACAATTACTCCGCTGGCCCCGAGAAAAATGATCAGCGCAAAAGCCGCGGTCAAGCGTACCCATAGAGACTCTTGCCAGATCTTCCGCACCCGCTGCCACATGGCTTACCTGCAAGCTCCTTTCCCGGTTCCCCTACCGGTCTGACGTCACCTCACCGATAAACTTATACCCCACCCCGTAAACCGTCTGAATATAGCGCGGATGGCGGGGATCATCGCCCAACTTTCGACGCAGGTTCTTAATGTGCACGTCCACACTCCGCTCGTACCCCTCGAAGGCAAGCCCTTGCACCCGATCCAGGATTTCCGACCGAGTAAAGGGACGGCCTGGATGGCTCATGAGGAGGTACAAAATCTCGTACTCGGTAGGTGTGAGGTCGACCAACTGCTCCTGAACCCGCACTTCCCGCCGCACAGGATCCAGGGTAAGATCGCCGGCCCGCAACAGGGCCGTACGTTGTGTCCGGCCGGTACCGACCGGTTGCAACCGTCGCATAAGTGCTCGCACCCGAGCGACCAGCTCTCGCGGGCTAAAAGGCTTGGTAACGTAATCATCCGCCCCCAGTTCCAGCCCAAGCACCCGGTCCGTCTCTTCCACGCGAGCGGTAAGCATAATGATGGGCACATCCGCTACCGTAGGGTCGGGATCCCGACGCAGGGCCCGGCACACGTCCAGGCCATCCATCTCCGGGAGCATCAGGTCCAGGATGATGAGATCCGGCTTTTCCTGTCGGGCCATAAAGTAACCGGTACGGCCGTCATAAGCTACCAACACCTCAAACCCGGCCTGTTCCAGGTACCCCCGCAAGGTGCGCGCCAGCTGTTTTTCATCCTCAATGATGAGCACCCGATGTGCCATGACTTTCACCTCTCGTCCACACGTTTCCACACGTTCACGTGACCTACGTCCGATTGTCCCTCATCTCACCGGTGCGTTCCGGTTCTCAACGCGTGGGTGTGGCCGCAGGCCTTGCCCACGGCCACACCCTCCACCGTCCTACTACCCACAGCCGCGCTGTTTACTTATCGGGACTCGCCATCACTCAACGGTGTCCCATCATAGGGACATACCGTCCACTCCGCGGCCATGGGTCGGCCACAGCTCGGGCAGGTCCGGCCAGAGGGCGGAGCGGCAGGTGGACTGGACGACACGCCGACGCCGGTTCCCGGCCGTGTACCCGTCACCTGACGCACCAGCCATATGATGCCCAAAATCAGCAGAACGAGCAACCCGATGTTAAAGATCAACCCGATGATCCACCCGAACATACCCCAGCCGGTCCAGCCACCCCAGCCTCCCATCATACCACCCCATCCGCAGCACATGATTTCACCTCCTTTGCATTAGTCTGTTGGTTGTGCAGGTCAACCGTAGGGGGAGGGCCGATGTCGGCCCTCCCTCCGGGTTTAATGTCCTTCCTCGCCCTCTCCCGGGTATACCATGCCCAGGTACCGGCCATGCCAGGTGTGTGGCCATACCTGGCCCGTATACCCGTTGACACTCAACATGCCCACGATATTACCATCTTGCAAGACGTGAATGGTGTAATAACCGTAGAAAGCATCGGCCTCCTCGTCAGCTTCCAGGCCGGATCCGGTGCGATCCAGGTACTCCTGGGCAATGGCGATGGCCTGTTCCGGGGTGATGGGCATCTCATCCGAGGGGGATGCCCCCCACCATCCGCCCATCATATCCCCCATCATGCCACCCCAGCCAGCCATGTGTCCGTACTTAGTGTTCCACATCATGTTGGGACCCGGTTCGGGATACACGGCCCCACTATACCGGTCGATGAGGAATTCAAACGCGTACCGGCCGGTGCTCTTCTCCCGCGCCTGACCGTAAAACTGGTTGTCAAACGCCATTATTTCCGCCACCTCCAGGTCCGGGTTCCCATAACTGGCCACATAATCCTCCGCCAGGGCAATCGCTTGTTCATCGGAGATCGGCGTCCCGCCGCCGGGCCACCCCGGCATACCCATTCCGGGCATTCCCCATCCCGGGCAATTCCATCCCTGTCCGTAACCGCCCATCATCCCCCCACCGGGCCAGGGTCCCATGGCCCACGCGGCCACGGTGAGACCGACCAGCAACAATGTTACCACACCAACGGCCACTGCAACCCGTTTCATGATGTCTCCTCCTACCATCGCCTGCGTGCTGTTTTGCTCCTTGTTGAAGGGGGCCTGCTGTTCACTTCTTTCCTCCCACCCAACTCGAGATTAACAGGTCATTGTTAGGCCAGTTTGTGGGAATTGTGAAGATTTCGTGAAGCATCGCCCTTTTCCTTGGGCCTTCATGGCCTCCGTGAGGGACGGGAAAATGTCCCCCCCTCTAAACCGGTCCCCCTGTTTGGCACCCCCTCTCCGACCGTCCTATAATGGAGGATGTGACCTAATTTCTTTCAGATCCGCGATGACCACACTTCGCGTCGGCAACGCGGCCGACGTCAGCGGAGGGGAAGCCTTGAACCTGCACGAGTACCAGTCCAAACGCATCTTTGCCCGATATGGCATCCCCGTCCCCCAGGGTGAGGTAGCGACGACTCCCGAAGCCGCGCGACAGATCGCCGCGCGCCTTGGAGGACCGGTCGTGGTGAAAGCCCAGGTACTGGTGGGAGGACGGGGTAAAGCCGGAGGTATTCAGCTGGCACAGACGCCGGAAGAAGCAGAAGCCGTTGCCAGGCGCATTCTGGGCATGCGCCTGAAAGGGTTGCCCGTGCGTAAGGTGCTGATCGACCCGGCCGTGACGATCCGGCAGGAAATTTACCTGGGCGGTGTGATCGATCGGGCACAGGGCCGAATCGTGATGATGGCCTCCAGCGAGGGAGGTGTGGACATCGAAGAGGTGGCCGCCCGATCCCCAGAAAAGATTGTGCGAGTAGCGGTAGATCCCTGCCTGGGCCTGCGAGCATATCACGCCCGCCACATGGCCCAAACTATCGGCCTCCCTCGCGCGTACTTCCGCCCCTTTGCCGAGATCGCACAAGGCCTGTACCGGGCCATGGTGGAAAATGACGCTTCCCTGGCCGAAATCAACCCGCTGGTGATCACCGACGAAGGGACTCTGGTCGGGGTGGACGGTAAAATGGTCGTGGATGACAACGCGCTCTTCCGACACCCGGACATCGAAAAGCTTCGAGACGCCGAGGAGGAAGATCCGTTTGAGGTGGAAGCTCGTCAGCACGGGTTGAGTTACGTCAAACTGACGGGCAACATAGGGTGTATGGTCAACGGCGCGGGCCTGGCCATGGCCACCATGGACATTATTAAATTGTATGGGGGAGAACCGGCCAACTTCTTGGACATCGGGGGTGGCGCGTCCGCGACCCGCGTGACAGCAGCTTTACGCATCATCCTATCGGACCCCAACGTGCGGGCTGTGTTGATCAACATCTTTGGTGGCATTACCCGCTGTGACGAGGTGGCGCGAGGCATCCTGGCAGCCATGGACGAGGTCCAACCCCAGGTGCCCTTTGTGGTCCGGCTCATCGGCACCAACCAGGAAGAAGGGCAACGCCTGCTTAGCGACGCCCACCTGGTCACGGCCAACACGTTGGCCGAGGCTGCACAGAAAGTGGTACGCCTGGCCCAAGGGACGTCGTAACGTTTCACAACACGTCCCGGTGTGACCAACCTATCCTATGAGGAGCACGCGACGATGAGCATACTCGTCGACAGCAATACCCGAGTGGTCGTACAGGGTATCACCGGCCGCGAGGGCCGGTTCCACACGCGGCAGATGCTCGATTACGGGACCCGTGTGGTGGCAGGAGTGACGCCTGGCAAAGGGGGACAGGAGGTAGAGGGCGTGCCGGTGTTCGACACCGTCCATGAAGCGGTGGCACGCACCGACGCGAACACGTCCATCATTTATGTACCTGCCCGCTTTGCGCCCGAGGCCATCCTGGAAGCGGCGGATGCGGGCATCCGGTTAATTGTGTGTATCACGGAAGGGATCCCAACCCTGGACATGATCACCGTACGGCACTACCTCCGCCAGGTGGGCGCCCGCCTGATCGGCCCCAACTGTCCGGGCGTCATCACCCCAGGCGAGAGCAAAGTGGGCATTATGCCCGGTCATATTCACCGACCTGGACCGGTGGGCATCGTCTCCCGCAGTGGGACGCTGACATACGAAGCGGTTTACGCACTAACCCAGCGCGGCATCGGTCAATCCACGGTGGTGGGCATCGGCGGTGACCCCATTGTGGGCACGACCTTTCTGGATGTGCTACGCATGTTCCAGGACGATCCCCAGACGGAGGTGGTCGTGCTCATTGGCGAGATTGGAGGGACCGAAGAGGAACGCGCCGCCATGTACATCCGAGATGAGATGAGCAAACCGGTCGTGGCCTTCATCGCGGGGCAGACAGCCCCACCGGGAAAACGCATGGGCCACGCAGGCGCGATCATCGCCGGGGGCACCGGCACAGCAGCCGAGAAGATCGCGGCCCTAGAAGCGGCCGGTGCTCATATCGCCCGCCACCCCGAGGAGATCGCTGACCTGGTAGCCACCCTCCTCGGCCGGTGAGGGTGCCCTCCACACAAAACACCAAATCCACAAAGGGCAAAGGTGTAACAGACAATGGCCACAGTAAAATTAGACGCATTCGGAGAGGAGGTGTGCAGGCAACTACAACAGCGTGGGTTCACTCCTTACCCGGTGGGTGGGTACGTGCGTGACCTACTGCTCGGCCGCACGCCTGTAGATCTGGACATCATTGTGCCGGACGAAGGCCGACGAGCCGCCCGGCTGTTGGCCGATGCCCTGGGTGGCTCCTATTATTCCCTGGACGACGAAACCGATACCGGGCGAGTTATTCTGAAACGTGACGGCGTCCGCTACATCATCGACATCACCCGCCTGCGCGGGAGAACCCTCACCGAGGACCTGGAACAGCGGGATTTCACCATCAACGCCATTGCCTTCGACCTCGCCCGCGGGGAAGTAGTCGATCCCTTCCACGGGTTGCGCGACATGGAGCGCAAACAGGTGCGCATGTTGCGCCCTGCCATCTTCCTGGAAGACCCGGTCCGCCTCCTGCGAGGGCCTCGCCTGTGTGCCCAGCTGGGTTTCACCCTGGAAAAGGACACCCAAAAAGCTATCGCCACCTTCGCCTCTTTGATCCAACGTGCGGCGGCCGAGCGGATACGTGACGAGCTGGTGCGTCTCCTGCGCGCGGACCAGGCTGCAACCTGGCTGGATTTCCTGGACCAGGTTGGATTGCTGGAGCCGATTCTGCCGGAGGTCAAAGCACTGCAAGGCGTCCCCCAACCTCGCCCACATTACTTGCCCGTCTACGAACATACACTGGAAACAGTACGCCACACGCTTTGGCTCATGGCCTGGCTGGAAGGCCGAGTTGAACCCCAAAATGACATCGAAGCCCAGGTTGCGGACGTTCTCTCACCGTGGCGAGAGCAGTTACTGGCTCACCTCCGACAAGACCTGACCCGAACGCGCGCCCACTGGGATTTCCTCCCTTGGGGCGCGCTGGCACACGATTGGGGCAAACCGAAGACGTACCGGGTGGACGAGCGCGGCCGCATTGTTTTCTTCAACCACGAACGGGTAGGAGCTGCCATTACCGCGGATGCCATGCGTCGCCTGCGCTTTGCCCGCCGGGAAGTGGAACACATGGTAGCCATCGTTCGCCACCACATGCGCCCCTTTGCTCTCATCCGACAGGTTGTCAAGGACCAACTGGAATCTCCCAGCCGACGGGCTATTTATCGCTTCTTCCGAGACGCGGGCACGGCCGGAATAGACATTCTCCTTATTAACTTGGCCGATGATTGGGCCACCTACGGCCCGCGATTGCGGTTGCCGTACTGGCAACAGCGCCTGAGCATTCTGCCCCCCCTCTTCGACGCGTACTTCAACCGCCCACACGAGGTCGTCCGTCCCCGTCCCATGCTCAGCGGCCGGGAGCTTATGGACGCCCTGGGCTTGGAACCCGGCCCCACACTGGGCCGTCTACTTAACGCGCTGGTAGAAGCCCAGGCCGCGGGCGAAGTGCGCTCCCGTTCTCAGGCGCTCAAATGGGTGCGCCAGTGGCTGGAAGAACACGCTGTCCAGCACGAAGCGCCTGAAGCGCCCGAAGCCAACGGGGGCGAACCGACATCCCAGAACGAGAACATCCCCCAGGTCGAAACCGAGGCACCCCAGGCCGAGGAGAAGCGGTCGTGACACGCTATCACGCCACAGTGGACACCCCCTTGGGCTGGGTGGCAGTACTGGCCACCGAAAAGGGCATCCGCCGCGTCACCCTGCCCCACCCCAAGCGGGAGGCCGCGCTACACCACCTCCGCCAGAAAGAGGGGGATTTAGGTCACCACGCGCCCGAACGCCTGGCACCGGTATTGGACCGACTGCGCCGTTACTACCAAGGCGAACCGGTGTCCTTCACGGACATCCCCCTGGACTTCACCGGACGTCCGCCGTTTGCCCAGGCCGTGTGGACGCTGGTACGCGGGCTGCCGCGCGGACATACCCTCACGTACGGCGAAGTAGCCCGACGGCTAGGCCGCCCTCGCGCCGCCCGCGCCGTAGGTCGCGCCATGGCTACCAACCCTGTTCCTCCCATCGTCCCCTGTCACCGCATCCTCGGCAAAGGTGGACAACTCACCGGTTTCGGCGGTGGCCTGGCCTTGAAAGCCCACATGCTCGCCCTGGAAGGCATCACCCCGTACCGCCCCGATACTCTGGTTTGCCAGGAGGAAACACACCGTGCACATCGGCATTGATGCACGGCTCATCTACTACCGCAAAGGGGGCATCGCACGGTACACCATTCGCCTGGCCCGCGGCCTGGCACGGGTGGACACGGAAAATACCTACTGGCTCCTCCAGCACCGTAAACACCAGGAACCCATCGTCAAAGCGCCCAACTTTCAACGGGTGGACATGTGGTCCCCCACCCACCATCCTCTGGAACAGCTCCTCCTGTGGCTTGAACTGCACAAGTTACGCCTGGACGTACTGCACAGCCCGGATTTCATCCCTCCCCTACGGCACATCGGCGCCCGCCGCGTTATCACGGTTCATGACCTGGCTTTCCTGCGCTACCCTCACCTGCTCACCCGCTCCTCGGCCCGCTATTACGGGCAGATCGACCGGGCAGTTCGGCAAGCCGATCACATTATCGCGGTCTCTCACAGCACCGAACAGGACCTCATCAACCTTCTCGGGGTACCCGAAAACAAGATCACGGTCATCTACGAAGCGGCCGATGAGGTGTTCCGCCCCCTGCCCAAAGAGGAGAGCGCAGCCGAAGTACGACGCCGATATAACCTGCCCGCGGATTACATCCTCTTTGTGGGGACCATTGAACCACGCAAAAACCTGAACACCCTTCTCCTGGCTTACCACGCACTGCGTACCCAGTACCGACTGGATCCCCCTCTGGTGTTTGCAGGGGAACATGGCTGGTTGGCCGAGGAGGTCTACAGCTTGGTGGACGAACTGGGCCTGCAGGACCACTGCTATTTCCTGGGACGGGTGTCCACCACCGAGCTGGTTTACCTTTACAACGCCGCCCGCCTTCTGGCCCATCCTGCCCTGTACGAAGGGTTTGGCCTCCCCCCGTTGGAAGCCATGGCGTGCGGAATACCCGTAGTGGTCTCCAACGTCTCCAGCCTGCCCGAAGTGGTGGGCAACGCGGCCCTGCTGGTGGACCCAACCGACGTGGAGGCCTGGACCGTGGCCCTTCACCGCCTGCTGACCGACGATACCTTGTGGAAGGAGTTACAGGAAAAGGGCTTTGAACGAGCCCGCCAGTTCTCCTGGGAGCGCACCGCGCAGGAAACCCTCGCGGTGTATCACCACGTCTTGCAAGGATAACGAGGGAACTCACCGATGCACACCACAGTTCGCCCGCGTGTGCTGATGTTCACCCCGCAATCCCCTTATCCTCCACACCAGGGGACGACCCTGCGTAACTACCACCTGCTTTCCCGATTGGCCCGCCACGCGGATGTGACACTGGTGACGTTTGTGGAACCTGGACAGCCTGCCCCCATGAGCACCCCTCTGAGCGAACTATGCTGGCGCATTCACGCCTGTCCTGCCCCACGCCGCACACTTCGGCAGCGACTGTGGAACCTTCTCACCTCCACCCGGCCCGATCTGGCCTGGCGCTTGCACGCTCCGGGCCTGCACCAAGCCATTGCCCACTTGGCCACCACCGATCACTTCGACGTACTGCTGGTGGAAGGGCTGGAGATGGCCCCCTACCTGGAAACCTACCTCGCCCACCATAAAGGACCACGCCCCCGCGTGGTCCTGGACGCGCACAACGCGGAATACGTGCTTCAGCAGCGCGCGTTTCAGACCGACATCACCCGTCCCACACGATGGCACGCTGCCCTCTATTCCCTTATCCAATGGCTCAAACTGCGACGCTACGAGCAGTACATCCTATCCTTGACGGATCACGTAGTCGCCGTGTCTGAACCCGACCGAACGAACCTCCAACGTCTGGGAGTGACCCCACCCATCAGCGTCGTGCCCAACGGCGTGGATGTGCGCTATTACGAGCAGGCAACGGCGGAAGCCGCTCCGCTGCCCCCGGCCAGCCTGGTCTTCACGGGCAAAATGGACTTCCGCCCTAATGTGGACGCGGTGAGCTGGTTTGTGGAACAGGTGTGGCCCCGCATTCTCGCCGACGTCCCAGAAGCCCACTTCTACATTGTAGGGCGCTCGCCTCACCCGCGCATCCTCCAGTACGGCGAAATGCCCGGGGTGTTCGTTACCGGCGAAGTGGCCGACGTCCGCCCCTACCTGTGGGGCGCACAGGTGTACGTCGCGCCCCTCCGAGTAGGGGGAGGAACCCGCCTGAAACTCCTGGAGGCCATGGCAGCACGGCGGGCCATCGTTAGCACGTCCTTGGCTGCGGAGGGCTATCCCGTGCAACCCGGTGTTCACCTCCTGCTGGCCGACACCCCCGCGGACTTCGCGGCGGCCGTGGTAACGCTCCTGCAAACGCCTGCCCGCCGCGCCGAGTTGGGTGAGGCCGCCCACACCTTTGTCCGCGAAAGGTACGATTGGGATATCCTCTTCCCACGTTTCCTGAGGGCGGTGCTGGGCAATGGCCCTCGCACCCCACGTCAGGCCACAACCCCTGCGGTGACGTCATAATCCTTATAGGGGAAGCCAGTATAGCCTTTTGCCCCGCGAAAAGGGGGCACGGCGTAATGCAAACCGTGCCCCCTTTTTGGGTGACTCACAGGCAGCAGGACGATGCCACACCCGAGCGGCCTATGCGGCCATCGCCTTTGGCGCGTTACTTGATCTCCACCACCGCGCCTTCGCCCTCCAGGAGTTTCTTGGCCTCCTCGGCCCGCTCCTTGTCGACCCCCTCCAAGATGGTGGTAGGGGCCTTCTCCACCAGTTCTTTCGCCTCTTTAAGACCCAGGTCGGGAATAAGCTGGCGCACCGCCTTAATAACCTGGATCTTCTTAGCGCCGACGTCCTTCAAGATAACGTCGAACTCGGTCTTCTCTTCCGCGGCCTCAGCAGCAGCGCCAGGGGCTGCACCCGGTACCGCGGCCACAGCGACCGGTGCCGCGGCGCTCACCCCCCAGCGTTCCTGCAAGGTCTTGGAAAGCTCCGCGGCTTCCATCAGGGTAAGTGACTCCAACAACTCAATAATCTGTTCCAACTTCTCGGACATTGTGCTCCCTCCTTCACGTGTATCCGTGTGAGTTCCCATAGGCTTGTCTACACTGCCACCCTTTAGGCGGCCTCGGCTTCCCCCTGCTCCGAACGAGCCTGGAGGACCTGGACGATCTCACGCAGCGGGGCCTGGATCACGCCCAGGAGATTGACCAACGGCGCCTGGATAGCCGCTACAAGCTGCGCCCGCAGCTCTTCCATGGGCGGCAGCTTGGCCAGCGTCTCCACCTCCTCCACGGAGATAATACGACTGTCCAGCAGACCGCCCTTCAGGCGCAAATTTTCCGCCTCTTTGGCGTACTCCACAAAGGCCTTAGCAACCGGTGGCACATCCTGCAGGCCGAAGCCGGCCACCGTAGGCCCCACCAACATGTCAGCAGGCACCGGCTGCTCCAGGCGCTCCAGTGCAATGCGCAACAGGGTGTTCTTCACCACCTGAACGTGTCCCCCCGCCTCCTTGACCCGACGGCGCAGCTCCTGCATTTCCTTTACCGTCAGACCCCGGTAGTCGGCCAGGATCACCCCATGACTGTTGCGGAGCAGGTCCATGTAACGTTCAATAAGCTGGTCCTTCTCCTTCCGTGTGAGTGGCAACCCTACTCCCTCCTTTCCGTGTGTTCCGAGATGTTCCTGCGAAATTCCCGGTCTATACCGGTACACACTCTGACCTGGCCCCACCGGGCCACGGTCGAAAAACAAACAGGGCAACCGGCCGCATGCAGGCACGGTTGCCCTGTAGATCACACCAGTCAACACCCGCTCCCTCTGCCTCAGCAGGCTCCCTTGCGGGATTTAAGCCACCGCACCTGCCGTCAACGGCCGGAGTTCTACCAATATGGCTTTGTAAGTCCTATCGCCGGCTATCTGCCCTCCGTTAAGGTACCTGGAGCGCTGCGGCTTCTGCCGGATCAACACGAATGCCCGGTCCCATAGTGGGAGCTACGACCACCCGTCGAATGTATGCCCCCTTGGCCGCGCTGGGACGGGCCCGCAGGACAGCCTCCATCACAGCGGCCAGGTTCTCCAACAATTGCTGCTCGCTGAAGGAGCGTACCTTCCCAAAGGGGATATGGAGGTTGCCCGAACGGTCGACCCGGAACTCCACACGTCCCTTACGCACCTCTTCAATGACCCGGGGAAGATCCTCTCCCCGCACCACTGTGCCCGCCTTCGGGCTGGGCATCAACCCACGGGGACCAAGGATACGTCCCAGACGGGCCACCTTCCCCATCACCTGTGGGGTGGCCAGGGCGACGTCAAAGTCCAACCACCCTTCCTTCTGAATCTTTTGGATGTACTCATCGCTACCGACATAATCGGCCCCTGCTTCCTCGGCAATGCGGGCATCTTCCCCCTCTGCAAAGACGAGGATCTTCCGTTCCTTGCCCGTGCCGTGTGGCAGGACCACCACCCCCCGCACTTGCTGATCTGAGTGGCGGGGGTCTACCCCTAGACGGATGTGCACCTCTGCCGTGGGGTCGAACTTGGTGTATGCGACTTCCTTTAGAAGGCGGATCGCCTCTTCAGGGGAGTAATTACGGGTGCGATCCACCTTTTGCAGTGCTTCTCGGTACTTCTTACCTCGCTTTGGCATGCTTCACCTCCTGTGGTTCCAGCGGAGCAACGCTCCTCCCACGGGTTTAAGTGGTTTAATCCACAACTTCGATGCCCATACTGCGGGCCGACCCTTCAATAATGCGCATCGCCGCATCGATGTCGTAACAGTTTAGGTCCCGCATCTTCAATTCCGCGATCTCACGGATCTGCTGCCGAGTAACCTTGCCCACCTTTACCCGGTTGGGCTCGGACGATCCCTTTTCAATGCCAGCGGCCTTCTTCAAAAGGTCGCTGGCCGGTGGGGTTTTCAAGATAAAGGTGAAGGAGTTGTCGGTGTAGACCGTGATTTCTACCGGCACAATAGACCCGGCCATGTTGGCGGTGCGGGCGTTGTACTCCTTGCAAAACGCCATGATGTTCACGCCGTGTTGACCCAGGGCCGGCCCAACAGGGGGAGCCGGCGTCGCCTTGCCCGCCGGCAACTGTAACTTGATAATCGCCTTCACCTTCTTGGCCATCTCACACTTTCTCCAATTGCAAGAAGTCTACTTCCACGGGAGTCTCGCGGTTGAAAAAGGACACAGCTACCCTCGCTTTACCTTTGTCCGGATAAATCTCCACCACTGTGCCCGTAAAATCGGCAAAGGGGCCCGAAGTGATGCGCACCCGCTCGCCCACCCGAAAGTCAACCTTAAGCTGAGGTTCTGGCGATTCGATGCGCCGCATAAT
The DNA here is from genome assembly GCA_015490995.1 of Anaerolineae bacterium. GTDB lineage: Bacteria > Chloroflexota > Anaerolineae > JAADDB01 > JAADDB01 > S141-23. The sequence continues at coordinate 34,244 of WFWT01000059.1, forward strand.
CTCATCCACCTCTTCATCGCTCAAGGGGGTGGGCTGGCTACCGATGCCCACAAAACCCGTCACTCCGGGCGTATGACGCACTACATGCCATGATTCATCGTCCAGGATCATGTGCACCAGAATGTATCCAGGAAACACCCGGCGTTCTACCCGGCGCCGCACCCCGTCGCGCAACTCTATGGTTTCCTCGGTGGGCACAATCACTTCAAACACCTTGTCCTGAACGCCCATGGATTCAATACGAGCTTCGAGATTGCGCTTGACCTTTTGCTCCATGCCGGAATAGCAGTGGATAACATACCACTTGGCCTGCGCGCGCCGGGCAGCTTGGTCTTCTGCTTCAGGGTCTGTGGGTTCCCCTTCAGCCGTCTCTGCCTCCGCCACGGGCGCAGACTCCTCGCCCTCCGCCTCGGGAGAGGGGTCTACCGACATCGAAGCATCAGCTTCCCCCACGGAGGCGACTTCGGCCTCTACCGTCGTTTGTGTCATCTCGCGTTCGTCACGCTCGTCCTTCACTGCCTTATCTCCTCGGCCATGCACCTCACGCCCCTAAAATCCACCGGAAAATAGTCGCAAAAATCGCGTCGACCAGGCCCAGAAACGCGGCCATACTGAAGGTAACGGCCAACACAATGGCCGTCAAGCGCAACGCCTCTTCCCGGGTTGGCCACGTTACTTTGCTCATCTCGGCCCGCGTTTCCTTGAAGTAGCGGACAATCGCGTTATCCCCTGTCAACCAAGAGCTTGCCTTCGCCACCGCCATGTCCCTCCTTGAAATGTCGCACGTGTGGTATTATCGGGTCTCCCGGTGCAGCGTGTGGCGTCGGCAACGCGGGCAATACTTGCGTAACTCCAGCCGCCCCGGGTCATTATGCCGGTTCTTGCTGGTCGTGTAATTGCGTTCTTTGCACTCGGTACACTGCAGTGTGACCAGAATGCGTGCTCCCTTCTTGGCCATGACTCCCTCACCTTAAACATGCCTGTGGGGCGAACGCGTGTTCGCCCCACAGGTGGGTTCGCTGCGGTATGCCCAGGGTCGTCTTATTCGATGATATCGGTGACAACGCCGGCGCCCACGGTGCGCCCACCTTCACGTATCGCAAACCGCATCCCCTGCTCCACCGCCACCGGCTTCATTAACTCCACCGTCAAATTCACATTGTCCCCAGGCATCACCATCTCCACACCCTC
>WFWT01000060.1 GCA_015490995.1 Anaerolineae bacterium
CCCACACCCACATCCACCCCAACACCCACCCCGGCCCTGTGGCTCAGTCGGGTGGAACCCAAAACCCTGGTCTCCGGCGAGGGAGGCCCCATCACCGTGTACGGCGCGGGGTTTGATCCCGGCTCGGTGATTCGCCTGGTGGGATGGGGAGTACTTAACACGACCTTTATCTCCCCGGGAATTCTACAGGCCTCTGTACCGCCGACCTTGCCTCCCGGCACCTACGGGGTGGCCGTTATCCGAAGTGACGCGGCCACAAGCACGTTGGTCTCTGCCCTCACCGTCGTGACTCCCACACCGGTGCCCACACCAACCCCATCCGCGCCCCCTCCGGGCCAACCGGTCCTCATGTTGAGTAATTACGCGGTATCCCCCCTCTCGGCCATGCCGGGACGGCGTTTTGAAGTGACGGTGGAGGTCTTCAACGGGGGTAGCCGACCCACAGAGAACGCGTTGATTTCTTTCCAAACCTCCACGTTCGTGCCCATAGAGTCTACCGACCGATACGTGCCGCACATCCCCATTAACGGCCGCGTGACCGTCCGTCAGACCTTTTATGCCCCTGAGCACTTAGCCCCAGGCGCCTACCCCATCACTGTGATCATGGAAGGCAACGACTTTGAGGGGAAGCACTACCAGTATCAGGCCACGATCACGGTAGCGGTGACAGAACGGCCTGCACCGGGGCAGCCGCAGTTGCTCCTCGCGCGCGCGGAGACCATTCCGGCCCCGATAAAACCAGGAGCAGACTTTGTCGTACGCCTTCAGCTACAGAACGTAGGAGAGGCCCAGGCCACCAACGTGACGGTCGACCTGGGAAGTAACGAGGTAGCCGTGCCTGTGGGCCAAGGTAGCCGAATCGTCGTCGGCGATATCGCTCCCGAGGAACAGGTCACGGTCACCCTAACCCTGGCCGCGAACGCCAACCTGCGCTCAGGGCGCTACACGTTGCCGGTGCGCATCGATTACGCTGCGGCACGCGGGGACAAGGGAACCGTGCAAGACCAGGTAGCCGTGGAGGTGGTTGCGCCCGCCGGCGCGTCGCCTCGCCTGCTCATCGCGGCTTACGAGGTCACCCCTTCGCTCCCCGCGCCGGGGGATGAAGTAACCCTCACGTTACGATTACAAAACGTCGGCGATGTGGCAGCCCGTCGGGTGTTTCTAACCTGGGGGGGCAATGGCGGTCAGGGCTTGGGCGCACTGGCCTTGCTGGGCACGGGCAACGTTCATTACATTGAGGACATCCCTCCTCAGGGTCAGGTACGCTTGTCACAACGCTTCTTCGTGGACGGTCAAGCACAGCCCGGGGTCTTCTCCCTGCCCATACAGCTGACTTATGAAAACGTGGAGGGCGACATCGTACAAGACACGCAGGTCATCGCGCTGCGACTACGCCGACGACCTCAGCTCCTGGTGCGCTTCTACGAGCCGGTGGGAACGCCGTTGGTGGGCACACGTTTTTTCCTGCCCGTTGAGGTGATCAACCTGGCATCAACACCTCTCAATGTCACCCTTGTGGAAGTGAAAAGCGAGACCCTGACGCTGGAAGGGGCCAGCATGTTTGTAGGAGGGCTGGAAGGGGGCACATCGGTCAGTCTGGAGGCGGAAGCCACCGCGACGCAGGCGGGCACGCACACCCTGGCCGTGTTGGTCCATTACTTGGACGACTTCCAGCAGCCACAGGTGCTCACGCACACCTTAACGGTGGAGGTGGTAGCCCCCACTCCGCCCCCTAACTTGCCGGAAGATGGAACTCCACCCACGGGCCAAACGGAGGAAGCCACACCCGGATGGCTGGAGCGAATTTGGCAGTTCATTCGCGGGCTGCTAGGGTTAGGCAGTTGAGGAAAGGGAGAACGCATGCGCTTTGCGGATGTGGTACTCCTCGCTTTGGGTAACCTGAGTCGCATGAAGTTACGGGTCGCCATGAGCGCGGCCGGCGTGCTTATCGGAACGGCCGCCATTGTGCTGTTGGTGTCCCTGGGCGCGGGACTCCAGCGATCCGCCACAGAGAGCCTGGGCACTCTGGGAGACCTAACTCTGTTACGCGTCCTGGGACAAGGGCAATTTATGGGTCCGGGGTTTGGCACCACCGTAGAAATACCCCGCCTCACCGATGAGACTGTGCGGGAGATCCGGGAGATACCCGGCGTGGTGGCCGTGACTCCCCTGATACAACTGGACGGTCCTCCGGCCCGACTCCGGGTGGCCAACCGAGAAACCTTCGCTATGGTCCAAGGGGTTGACGCGAGCGCGTTCACCCGCATGGGGTTTGAGACCCAGGAAGGAAGTCTGTACCTGGGCCGCGGTCAGGTGGTGGTAGGCGCGATGGTGTCTCAACGGCTGGAAACCATCTCCCCCCCCGGACGCCGAACCCGTCCCCTCGGACAGCTGAAACGCCCTCTCTCACTGCGCGGCCGAACGGTAGAGCTGGTCTTTGAGGCCTTACCGCAAACGTTTCCCCCTTCAGGACGCCCACCTCAGCCACGCACATACGTGGTGCGGGTGCGGGTGTCCGGCGTGTTAAAACCGGCCGGGGGCGAACTCGATCAGGCCATTTTCATGGACCTGCCGGACGTCCGCCGGCTGAGTCAACGCCTCACCGGGCGCGCTCCTGACTGGCGCCGGAACGGCTACCCTCTCCTACTGGTTAAAGCCGCCAACGTGCAACAGGCCGCCCGCGTGGAACAACAACTGGTCCGCAAAGGGCACATGGTTTTCTCCGCCCGCGCGGCCATGCAAGGGGTGCGTTCCTTCTTCCTCATTGTACAGGGGCTTCTAGGGGGATTGGGGGGCATCGCCCTGCTGGTGGCCGCGTTCGGGATAGCTAACACCATGGTCATGGCCATTTACGAACGAACTCGCGAGATCGGCCTGTTGAAGGCGATGGGAGCCACCAACCGGGACATTTTGCTGCTCTTCCTGACGGAATCGGGGGCCATTGGCCTGATCGGTGGTCTGGGAGGAAATGTCGTCGGATGGTCCGTCGGTCGCCTGGCAGATGTGGTGGTCGGCGCCTACATCGCGCGCCAGACGGTGATGCAATCGGGCGCCGCGGAGGTGCCGGACGTCAGCGTCATCCACACGCCGATGTGGTTGCTCGGCTTCGCCCTCCTGTTTGCCCTGTTCGTCGGGGTGATGGCCGGGTTGTACCCGGCCATGCGGGCGGCGAATCTGGATCCGGTGCAGGCATTACGATACGAGTGAGCACAGGGCAAGGAATATGGTGGTCATAATATCCATCCGAGACGCGTTACGGTGGGCCACACAGCAGCTGCGAGAAGCCCAGATAGACAACCCCCGACTGGAGGCAGGCGTCTTGCTGGCCACGCTCCTCCGGTGTGACCAGGCCACGCTGATCGCTCACGGGGATGCGCCGTTGCCCCCCGACATGTGGACACAATTCCAGCAATGGGTGGCTCGACGCTGTGAGGGGGAGCCACTACCCTACATTACCGGTTACCAGTGGTTCTACAACCTGAAGTTACACGTCACACCGGACGTCCTCATCCCTCGGCCGGAAACGGAAACGCTGGTGGACGTTGCCTTGGCCGACCTAAAACGCTTGTCCGTCACCCGACCGCGCGTGGTGGATGTGGGTACCGGCTCCGGCGCGGTAGCTCTGGCCCTGGTCACCCATGCCCCGAACGCTGCGGTGATCGGCACCGACATCAGTGTCCGGGCACTCCGAGTGGCAGCACGAAACGCACAGGAGTTGAACCTGCCCGTGACCTTTGTAGCAGCCGACCTGTTAACCCCCTTACGGGGACCGTTTCATCTCATTGTGGCCAACTTGCCCTACGTGGGGTACACAGAGGCTGATGTGCTGGATCCCACGGTCTGCCGGTACGAGCCTCCCGAAGCCCTGTGGGCCGGTCCTCACGGTCTGGAGCTTATCGAACGGCTGGTCGCACAGGTGACCAGCCGCTGGGCGACCCCCGGCGTTCTGATCCTGGAGATAGGTTACCGGCAAGCTCAGGCAGTGTGCACTCTGTTACGTCGTGCCTTCCCGTCAGCGTATCTCTCGGTATACCGGGATCTGGCCGGCCACGAACGAGTCGTACGGGTCAGCCCTCACATCCCCCCACCTCCTGTACCGTACCGAGGACGCGAGCAATGACCCCATATCGCCTGGTGGCGTTGGACTTGGATGGCACCGCAGTACCGTTTGAAGGGGAACCCCGCCCGGCTGTGGTGGCTGCTATTGCCGCTGCCCAGGCTCGCGGGGTCAAGGTGACGATTGCCACCGGACGGGCACCGATTACAGCGTCTCGGTACGCCCACCGGCTGGGCATTCGCACGCCGATTATCTGTTTTCAGGGCGGTCGTGTGGTCGACCCCCAGACGAACAGGACGTTACACGCGGTCGCACTCCCGTATGAGCTGGCTCTAGCCGTACTCCAGGAAGCTGCCGTCTATCAAGACCCTCAAACGCCCCGCTGGGCACCCCTGGTATACCAGGGGGACGATATATACTTGCAACGCTTGTGGCTCACTCCTGCCCAATACCGAGCATTCTTCGGTGATACATGGCACCGGCTGACAGACTTCCGGGCGTTGCCTCACCGTCCGGTGGACAAGATCATCTTCGTGGGCGAACCCGCTGCGCTGGATGAGCTGCGCCCCCGGTTAAACGCTCGCTTTCGCGACCAGGTGGAAATTGTGCGTTCATGGACGTTGTTTCTGGAAGTCACCCCGCGTGGAGCAACTAAGGGAAGGGCTCTGGCCTGGCTTGCACACCATTTGGGAATCCCGCGCGAGGCTGTACTGGCCGTGGGCGATGCGGATAACGATCTCTCGATGATCCGATGGGCCGGGTTGGGAGTCGCCATGGGCAACGCGCCCCCCGACGTCCAGGCTGCCGCGGACGTGGTGGCGCCACCGGTAGAAGAGGACGGCGTGGCCTGGGTTATCCGGCAGTGGGTGCTAGGGGACACCACATGAGGTACTGCAACGGGGAAACCGCTATAAGGCGTTACTGCTTATGATCGACCTTGTTCTGGCGCTCCAGCAGAGCATTCGCGTGCTGCCATCCCCGAATCAGAATGGCCATAAAACTCACTTCCAGGGTAACCAACCACGCGGCCGCCTTTCCCAGGATGTTCACATCCAGAAAATAGAGCACCACACCCGTCACCCCGATCACCACCCCCAACTTCTGCAAATCCCTCCCGAACTGAGCGTTGGTCTCATACCATACCTTCTCGTCCGTCATGGTCACGGGAATGCGTAACCCATACCAACGGTAGGGAGGTACCTTACGACGGACGAGCGGCACCGCGGCCACGATGATCAGAACCCCCAAGAGGAGTGAGAAAAGGGTTAGAACGCCATCCGGTGTGAGCATCGCTTCTCTCCACAGCCGAAAGATTAATGAATACCCGACCAGGATACACCTATTTTACCACACGCGGCATGGTCAAGAAGGGGACAAACGTCTCTTTCCGCGCTCGCGTAACGGGGCATCACCGACGCCGTCTACCAGGTCCAGCGCAGGTGTTTTGGGTATCGATTTTTTAGCACCCCTTGCACCCGTTTGGCCCAGCCGAGCGGGTAACCCTCTACCGTGATCATTACCCATACTTCTGGGCCCGGATCATCGATCTGCTCCCCGCGCAGGTAGGCCAGAACGCGCGGGTCGTCCACGGTCAAGTCCAGCCGGTGTTTGACCTGTTCGGGCTTCAGCCACATGGCCAGGGCGTGGTCGGGGATGAAATAGGTCTCCTTGACCGTGCCCAACCACAGGCCCGGCCGCAGAATGCGCAGGCCCTGCAAGCGGCCGGGGTTGATGGGACAGGCGTAGAGGTGCTCGCCCACCAGCATGACGCCGGCCACCCGCGGCATCTCGGTCAGGGTCTCCTCGCACCATTGCTTGTAGAGGTTCCACACCTTGCGGGGCATCCCCTTGGGACGCTTGGGCTCCGGGATGGTGAGGGGCGTCCGCGGGCGGTAATAGCCCTCTTTCACCAGCAAGGCGATGAAGTGGCCTTCTCCCTTCACCTTGTGGGGCCAGTAGCGCAGCGCGTGCTCCAGCGGAATCCCTTTGGCCAGTTCCGGGTCCACCCAGTCGGGCCGGCCGGGGCTGGCGCCGGGCATGTCCTCCACCGGCTCCAGGGTGAACTCCGGGTGCTTGCGCAGGAAGCGGGCGACAACCGCTTCGTTCTCCTCAGGGTTGAAGGTGCAGGTGGCGTACACCAGAAATCCCCCCGGTTTGACCAGCGGTGCGGCCGCGTCCAGGAGGTGTTCCTGGCGCAGGGCGTTGCCCCGCACCGCGCGCGGGCTCCAGTGATCGACAACGTCCCGGTTGCGGCGGAACATCCCTTCGCCCGTGCAGGGCGCGTCCACCACGACGGTGTCGAACACTTCCGGGAAGTTGGGGTGCAGGTGCTCGATGCGCTCGTTGCTGGCGACCCACACCCGCGCGCCCCAGCGCTCCAGGTTCTGAGCCAGCACGGTCAGGCGCCGCCGGTCGATGTCGTTGGCCAGGAGGAAGCCCTTGTCCTCCATCAGGGCCAGCAGGTGCGTGGCCTTGCCCCCCGGCGCGGCGGCTAAATCCGCCACCCACTCCCACGGCTGGGGGTTGGCCACCACGCCCACGGCCATTGCGGTGGGCTCTTGCACGTAGTACAGGCCCGCCGCGTGGTAGGGGTGCTTGCCCGGTTCCACGTCGTTGGGGATGTAGAAGCCCTCCGGGCACCAGGGCACCGGTTCCAGGGGAAAGGGGGAAATTTCCTTGAACCGCTCGACGCTGATCTTGAGCGTGTTCACGCGAATGGCCGACACCGGCGGCCGTTGCAGCGCGTCGTAGAACTCGGCGAACTCCGCGTCGCCGAGCAGTTCCCGCATGCGCATGAGAAAGGGTTCCGGGTAGCGTTCTTCGTGGCTCATGGGGTTCTCGGGTGAGGCATTTGGGATTGGAGATGGGAGATTGGAGATTGAGGGAAGGGAAGGGCGGTGACGGTAGCCTGGACCGGGCCGGCCTCGGTGAGGACCTGGACGATGGTGCCGGGTTTGTGGTGAGGCCGCCGCAGAACGGCCAGGGCGATGGGGCCAAGCCGCGGGGAGATGACTGCGGAGGTCACCTTGCCCGCGGGCTTGCCCTCCGCCTGGACGGCCGCGCCGGCGGTCACCGGCGCTTCCGGCCGCAGGCCCACCAGGCGGCGGGTGATTTTGTCGTAGGTAATCTGCCGGGCAATGACCTCCTGGCCCGGATAGCACCCTTTGTTTTCCGAAAGCAGGTCCTCTAGGCCGACTTCCAGCGGCACGAAGTCCTCGGTGAGTTCGTGCCCGACTGCCGGAAGACCCGCTTCCACGCGCAGCACCTCGTACGTGGCCATGGGCACTTCCGGCACGCCTGCCCGTTCCAGACCCTGTTGAAACGCCTCCGCGCCCTCGGTCGGCACCAGCACGCGGTACGCGAGCCCGCCGATGCCGGGCTGGGCCACCACCCGCACAGCGTGTCCTGCCACCTCGCCGGTGGTCACCTCGTCCACCGCGGTCGGCGTGGGGAGGTCCAACCGGGCCAGGGCGGCTGCGGCCTGGGGCCCTTCGAGAAGCCACTGTCGCACCGTGGCGGACGCGTCGCTTACCGTCACCTTATCCATGAAGAAGATGCGGCCCCGCAGGTAGCGCAGGGTGGCCGCGTGGCGTCCGGGCAGCGGCGCCACGCCGATGTGCTCCCCCTCGTCCAGGAGGAGGAGCACGTCCAGGATGCGGGCCGTGGGGGAGGTGAGCACCGTGCGCACCGCGCGCCGGGCCGTGAGCAGCCGCACGTCGTTGGACGTCTGCCGTTGCAGCCAGTCGCGGCGGTCCTCCCCGTCCACACGGAGGTAACCGCTGTCGGCCAGCGGAAGATATACCGCTTCCTCGCGGGCAGCCGTGTACAGGCTCTGATCCACTTTCACCTCGCTCATGTGCTTCTCCTCCCCAGATCCGGTCCTCGCACGTGGGGAGCATCAGGATTATAGTCCTGAGGCGGAAAATGAGGAAGGTGGTGGAGGGGAAGGGAGGAATGGAAAAGTAGGAGGTAAGGTGGTCATGTCCGTGTTCGCATGATGTCCCCTGGCCGAATTTACACGCAATATGTATGCTGTAGGGATACCGGGCTTGCTACCGCTGTTGAAAAACGGCAAACCGCGCCCGCGCCGTCTCCCCGTCAGGCGCCTCCAGCACCGCCTTCAGGCCCTGATGCACCGCCTCCCAGTCCTTGCATCGCACCCGATGGCAGGTCTGGCGGAGCATGTGCGCGGTGCCTTTGTTCGCCACCAGCGGCAGGCTGTTGTCCGGGCAACGTGCCAGACCCTGGGAGCCATGGAAGCACAGGACGGCCTGCCTCAGTTCAATGCCGCTCATGGACATGTCTCCGGGGA
>WFWT01000061.1 GCA_015490995.1 Anaerolineae bacterium
GGGGTCAGCGTAGGGACAGTGGCGCGCGCCAGAGGGTCTCCCCGGCCACAAACACCACCGCGGACAGGTCATCCGCCACAAACAGGGCGCGCAAGTCGCCGAAGTCCACGTCGAAGCCCTCTCCCGGGACCAGCTGGGCCACCAGGTTGCCCTGTTCTTTGTCCAGCACCAGCAACCGTCGGTTGCCCGCGTCCGCGATGAAAAGGTACGGCAGTTGGCCGGTAACGTAAATGGCGGTGGGGGAGCTTAAAACCACTTCAGGGGTGAAGTCATCCTGTGCTCCCTGGAAATATCTCAGCAGCCGACCGTCCGGGTATAGCAAGTACACGTTGCCGTCAATGGCAAAATCCTGCACACCGGTCAGGTCCACCGGGACGGTGAAGTACTCGTCGGGGGGCACGGTGTAACCGTCAGGGGTGGGCAGAAAACGAAAGATGGTGTTGGCGCCAGGGTCCAGCACGTAAAGGCGGGGCGGGTACACGAGCATCCGCAAAGGAGCGCGCCATGTCTCCGGACGGGCGAAGTCTAGAGTGTAGGTTTGGCGTAGAGGGTCATAGACGAACAGCGCGCCTGCGCCGTCCAGGGCCACGAGCCCGCTCATCTGGGTGGCCGGACCCGCAGGCAACCAGGCAATGTCGATCAGATCACCGACACGGCGGCCGTCGACGCTGTCTCCTCGGCCGAAGAGCCGTTCGGGTTCCGGTTGGGTTACCCCTTCGCCGGTGTCGGTGAGCGTGTACCGGTATACCGTGTCCGTATTCTGGTCCAACAAGTAGATGGACTCCCCTTCCACTACCACACGTGTTACGTTCATGCCGGGAAAGGACGCCAGCTGCCACATGATGTACAGTGGTTGTACCCGCTCCAGGGTTTGGCGGAGGTCGTCGATCTGTTGTTGGAGACGGGCGATCTCAGGATCGTCCGGTCGGATCTGGCGGGCGTCGTCCAGGGCGCGTTCGGCTTGGCGGATAAACTCCCGAGTCACTTGAGGATCTTCGGTGGCGGCTGCCTGGGCAATGGCCGTACGAGCTCGTTCCAGCGCGGCCAGAAATTGGGCTTCCCGCTCTCTCTCCTGTTGCCACGAGAGCACTGTTAAGCCCAGGATCAGGGCGATAGGCAATAGCACAATAATCCACCAAAGACGGCGTTTCCAACCCGCGACCGGGCCGGTACGCGGGCGCACCGGGATCTGGCGCGGTGGGGTGAAAGGAGGAGGTTCCGGCATGGAGGGCAAAGGCCGTGGGGTGGCGGCCTCTCGGCCGGGCAGGATGCGGGCTCCCCATGCTTTCACCCCGTCCCAGGCCCGCCGAAGCCGTGATGGCCCGGGAAGCGTGCGCTTCGCTGCCGTCGGCGGTGCGGTGGACTCCGGGGGTACTGCCGGTTCTTCCTCCACTTTGGTGATAATAGGCGTTGGTGCCGGTGTTACGTTCTGCGCCGGAATCACTTTCAACGCCAGGGCGGATACCTCAGGGGTGGTGACCGACGCGGCCAGCGTGTCCAACACATGACTTACTTCGGGTTGCGATATGGCTGTGCGAAATCGCTCTTCTTCGATCTGGCCAACCCACCCTGAATCCAGGACCAGCACCATAGTATCCGGGGAGACGCTCAGGCGAGCAGTGTGCGGACGAACATCTCGAGGGAGCCCTAACGGGGTGGGTTCTTCTTCCTCCTGCAAGAGGGGAGAGAACCACTTCAACCCGTCCGGGAGGAGGACCGCTACCGTGGTCGCGCCGACCTGAGCAATGTAAAGTTCGTCCTCGTGCAGCACAAGACACGCCGCGTGACAGGTATACGCGTGGGAAGCATCCTCCTGGGCCAGGGTTTCGTTGATGGTTTGCAGCTCCCGGTGGGCAATGCGCAAGGCGTAGACCAGCGCGCTGAGAATAGTGCCGGGGGTGGTGTAGTACGTTTGCTGGATGAGGTTCAACAGGTGCCGGAGATGGCGGCGACGGTAGGTGAGGGGGCCGCCCAGGTCCAGGAGGATAATCAGTATGCCCTTACGGGCGTCAGGTGACTCCGGGGGTGGGGAAACGAGGCGGGTATTATGACCGCGCGCCCGTCGTTGTCCCCCCTCGATGTACAGTTCCGCCAGGTCGACGCTCAGTGGGCTCATGGCTTGGTTCACCTTTCTTGCATCAACGCTTGCGCGTACCGGAGGAGCACCTCAATGTCTTCTGGCGAGCGTCCTACGCTCACGAAATAACGCCGCAGAAGCTCCAGGGGCTCCAGCGCGGTGTCGGGAGAGGTGTTGCCGAGACGCCAGCGGATCGGACGCTCCACATCGCGGTGGATGGAGGCCACGTAAAAGGCGGCGTTCAGAGCTTCTCGGATGCGTCGATTGTCCAGGAAAGGCTCACTGGCCGCATCGGTGCGAATTATGACCCGCACTACCGCGTCGGCAATGGAATGACGGGTCAGCGCTTGTAAGACGGTTTCGGTGGCCTCTTCCCCGCGCGCCTCCACGTGAACGGTCAGGAAACGTCGCGTGTCCAGTGGACAAAATCGCCACGTCGCGGCCCACCCACCGGTCTTCTGTCGCGTCAGGCGCACGTCGATAAACCCCTTTTCTTCCTTTTCCTCACCAAAATCTATACGTTCCAGACTGCCGCTGTAGACCGCAGGCGGGTCTGGGATGACCACCTGGTGCTTGTGAATGTGCCCTAGCGCGGTGTAGGCGATGTGGCGGTGCCGCAACAGGTGTGGGGGAATGGTGAGGTCGTGGCCCAACATAACACTGCGTTCCGAGCCAAAGACCGCGCCTTCGACCGTTGCATGAGCGGAGACGACCAGAGGAAGGTCGCGGTCAGCCTGTTGCAACCGATCGTTGATGAGGAGGGACAGGTGCTCCAGAAGCTGCTGTTGTGCCTCTTGCACGGAAAGGGCGCGTACCTTTTCTCGGCGTAGGAACTGGGATTGAGTAATCCAGGGGAGCGCAAGCACCTGTACGGGACCGCGTTTGGTCGGTATGCGGTACAGTTTCACGGTTTTGGCCACGTACACGTTGGGGAGCTGGAGCGTGTCGTAGATCTCTAAGGCGTGGGCGCGGCCCCACGTGTTGGGGAGGTCATGGTTGCCCACGAGGAGAAACACCGGCATGTGCTCGGCCAGACGACGAATGCGGCGGGCAAATTCTCGCTGGTGGGTGGGGGTTGGGGTACGATTTTTAAACGCGTCCCCCGCGAAGATGATCAGGTCTGCTTCCTGTTCAATGGCGTAATCCACCACCCGGTCGAAAGCCCGCAGGAAATCTTCCAGACGGGTGGATAGTCCGGTCTGCGGGTTGAGCCGGCCGTAATTTTCCACCCCCAGATGTAGGTCCGCGAAGTGAATGACCCGGATGGTCACCGGTATGCTCCCTGAATACGGGGTTGACATGCTCATTGTATGTCAAAGGTTGCCCCCCTGTCAACGCGCGTTCTCCTAACAACAGGTGCAATTTATAGAACAAGTTTTCTGTACGGCGTTGTCCTGGAGATGAACCCCGGGCTCGTCCCTTTCGTTAGACGTGTGCTCGGATCTGCAACTCTTGGGGGATCGTGGCTATCGCGTGCGGAAAGTGAGGGGGGACGCCCCATTGAGATAACAGAGGAGCACGGCTTGTCTGACAACCACCGACAAACTTGACATCTGGAAAGGTGCGTGTGTTATAATTTGGCCAGCCGCGAGGGGGGAGGGTATTGAGGGAGATACGCTGGGGAGGAGAGCGTTCTCGCTCTTTGCTGAGAGAGGTCCTGCCTACACAGCTGCCCACCCTGCTCTTTGGTCGCATCCCCCAAGCACGTTCCCTCAGGTGATGGGGTGTGGGCGTATGATGGAGCCTGTGTGTTGGGAGCATGGAGGGGAGGTGGCGCGCGTGGCCCCCGCGGCGTGATGTGGCCGCCCCTTTTTCCGTGCTCCGAGAACCGACACAGGCCCGTCATCGCTTCCCCAACGTGTCAAGACATAAAAACCATCCGGTGGGAGAAAGGAGTGGCAGCCATGAGGAGCAGCAGGCGCACGGTCCTGAGCGTGTTGGCTCTGGCATTGCTGGTGGCGGTAGTGGCCGCCTGTGCCCAGGCGACCCCGACCCCCACGCCGACCCCGGTGCCCCAGGAAATGGAAGGGGAAATGGAAAAGCCCGCAATGATGGAGGAGAAGGGGGCGACGCTGGCGATCCTGCACTTCAGCGTGATTGAAGGTACCACATGGTCCGGAGCCCATGATCGGGCTGCAAAGCGCATCGTTGAAAAGTACCCTAACGTGACATATGTCTACCGTGAAGAGGTGGGACCGGACGCTACAGTGCCCTACGCGGAGGAGCTTATTGCCGAGGGTGCTAACATTGTTGTAGGCAATGCAGAGTTTATGGGCCTGCCCTTGAAGGACATCGCCGATCAGTACCCAGATGTGTACTTTGCTTCCGTAATCGCCAGTGACCTGACCACCAAGCGCAACTTTATCCGCTTCTTCCCGCGACAGTATCAGGCCCTGTACCTGGAGGGGCTTATCGCGGGAGCACTCACTCAGACGGGCAACATCGGCATCGTGTCCGCCTTCCCCTCGGTACAGGTGATTCGCCGTCAGGCCGGCTTCTTCCTGGGGGTGATGGATGCAGCCGAGCTCCTGAACAAGGATGTCAAGGTGTATGTCAAATACGTGGGAGACTGGTACAAGCCCACAGAAGAGCGTGAGATCGCCAAGACGTTGGTCACCCAATACAACGTGGACGTGCTAACCCAGCAGACCGACTCCGGCTCGCCGCTGGATGTGGCGCAGGAAGAGGGCATCTGGTTTGTGGGGAAGGACATGGACATTGTCGGCTACTACGGCTGGTCCAGCACGGACACGGTGGCCGTCTCCTTTGACACCCGCTGGGAGGTCCTCTACGAGCAGATGGTGAAGTCCTGGTTGGCCAGGGACAAGTACCCGCAAACCATCCTCTACCTGGGCATGGCTAACAAGATGATTATGCCCGACGGCACCGAGTTGCCGACGGTGGACATCATGAACGACAACAAGGTGGGCGTGGACGCCATTAGCCCCAAGGCCCGCCCGCTCATCCCGGACGAAATTATCGAGCTGGTGCGACAGCGCCGCGAACAGATGCTCGCCGGCGTCTGGGATCCGTTCTTCGCTCACGAGTTCGTCAGCAACGGCACGGGTCTGGAACTGGAGGGCCTGCCCATCCCCGAGAAGGGCACCCTGGTCAAGCCCGCCAACGAGATGCCCTCGGACGAGTGGCTGCTGTCCCAGTTCAACTTTGACTTGGAAGGGCTAATTATTCTAGAGTAACGGCAGGCAAGCCGTATGTCGGCAGGTTGATTCCAGGCGAACACGCGAAACCTAAGGTAGGTCGCGTGTTCGCCTGGCTTTTTCGTTTTAGGATGTGACCCTCCCCCCCAGCATGTCGGCAGGGCAGCCGACATCCCCAAGCAACATAGCAAGGTGTGACGTTGTGGTATTGCCTGTGTTGAGACCGGCAGGATAAGGTCCGGAAAATCAGTGTATAACGTACATTTATTTAACCCACACGTGCTGTACGTGGATTGTGCAAATCCAGGCGCGGTTGCTCAGGAGCGGGGGTATGTAAGCCTTGTGGTGGTAGGTGTCTGAGTTGTGGAGCGTGCGGAGATGGAACGATGGGCATGAACGAGCGAGTACAGCTACAGCAAGGTGATCTCTGGCGAGATGTCCGGCCGGGAGAGGTGATCCTGGAAGCTCGCGGCATCACCAAGCGATTTCCCGGGGTCGTGGCCAACGATCACATCGACTTTGAAATCCGTGCCGGTGAGATACACGCCATTCTCGGGGAGAACGGCGCGGGTAAGACAACTTTGATGAACATTCTGTTTGGCCTCTTGCAGCCGGATGAGGGGGAAATCTACCTCCGAGGACGGCGGGTGCAATTTCGGTCCCCGCTGGACGCGATTCAGATGGGTATCGGCATGGTACACCAGCACCGCAAACTGATCCCGGCGCACACGGTGATTGAAAATATCTTGCTGGGGCATCCGCAGGCCGGAAGTGTGTTGAACCTGAAACAGGCGGAAGAGAAGGTTGCAGCGCTGGCGGAGCGATATGGCTTCAAGGTGGACCTTAGAGCACGCGTGTGGCAGCTCTCCGAGGGAGAGAAGCAGGCCGTAGAGATTCTCAAGGCGCTGTACCGGGGGGCTCGCATACTTATCCTTGATGAGCCTACGTCCGCGCTGACGCCGCCCGAGACCGAACGGTTATTGGAAGCGGTTCAGGCAATGGCTCAGGATGAGCTGGGCATCGTGCCCTTTATCACCCACAAGTTGCCCATTGTCCTGGCCATTAGCGACCGGGTAACCGTGTTACGGCAGGGCCGGGTGGTGGCCCGTATGGCCACGCGGGAGGCAACGGAACAGTTACTGGCCCAGAAGATGGTAGGGAGAGAGGTGCTCTTCCGACTGCAAAAGCCGGATGTAACTCCCGGTGAGCCGGTGATTCAGGTGGAAAACCTGGCTGCTCGCAACGATAAGGGGCACCTTGCCTTGGACGGGGTCTCCTTCACCATTCGGGAGGGAGAAATCCTGGGCATTGCCGGTGTGTCAGGAAACGGCCAGCATGAGTTGGCAGAGGTGCTGGCAGGCTTGCGGCCTGTTGAGCAGGGCCGGATCCTGTTTGCCGGCCAGGACATCACCCATCTTCCTATCCTGGACCGCTGGCGGTTGGGCATCGGATACATTCCCGCCGAGCGGATAGATGTAGGGTCCATCGGTGATTTTTCTCTCATCGAGAATGTGTTGATGAACTACTATTTTGATGAGGGGTTCGTCCGTCAGGGGATCATCGATTACGATAAGGCGTACCGGCTGACGGAGCGTTTGATTGTAGAGTACAACGTAGCTACCCCGAGTCCGCGCGTGAAGGCCCGATATCTCTCGGGCGGGAACCTGCAGAAGTTGATTTTGGCACGGGTACTATCGCGAAAGCCCCGCCTGATCATAGCCAACCTGCCCACGCAAGCGTTGGACGTAGGGGCTACGGAGTTTGTGCGCAACAAATTACTGGCAGCGAAGGCTCAGGGCGCAGCAATTTTGCTGATCTCTGAGGACCTGGACGAGATCATGTCCCTGAGCGATTGGATTGCGCCCATTTACGAGGGGCGGCTGATGGGCATGTTGCCCGCTGCGGAGGCGAAAAAAGAAACGGTCGGCGCGATGATGGCCGGCCTGCAGCAGGAGGCATACGCATCATGACGGTCGCGGGGTATGAGATGAAACTGGAACGCCGTGTGACGTTGGCCGGATGGCAGGCAGCCCTGATCGCGCTCCTTGCCATTGGGGTAGCACTGGCCGCGTTCAGTGTGTTGTTCATTCTGGCAGGCGCCAGCCCGTTGACGGCCTACCGGGAGATCTTCCGCTATGCCTTCTTTAACCGGTATGGGTCCTTGCTCACACTGAACCGGTTTATCTTCCTGGCCTTGGCTACCTTCGCGTTTGTGATACCTTTCCGGGCCGGGCTGTGGAACATCGGCATGACCGGGCAGATGTACGTGGGCGCGTTGGCCGCTTTTGGGGTGCTGTACGCGTTTGGGGGGAAACAGCCTGGTTCGGCCAACCTCAATCCGTACGTGGTTATCCCTCTGATGGTGATTGCTGCGGCAGTGGGAGGGGCAATCACCGGTGCGGTGGCCGGTTTCCTCAAGGGCAAGTGGGATGTCAACGAGATCGTGGTCACGATGATGTTGAACTTTATGGCATTTTGGTTGGTGTCCCACATGATAAAGGAAGGGGGCCCCTTCATGAACCCCGGTGGCCGAGGGGAGAGCTTTGAGGTGCCGCCTTCGGTGCGCGGTCCCTTGATCGGGAATGTGCCGTTTACCATCGTGTTCGCCCTGGGGTTAGCGCTGTTGCTGGAATGGCTTTTTGCCAAAACCAAATTGGGCTACCAGATTCGCGCCTACGGTCACAGTCCTAAGGCGGCCCGATACGCAGGTATTGTGCCGGAACGCATTTCCATATTGGTGTTCGTGGTGGGGGGCGCGATTGCCGGTCTGGCCGGCTACCATTATTTCGCCGCCGTCCCTGGGGTGTACAAGATCTCCCGTGATTATGCCTATTTCGGGGATTTGGCCTTTTACGGGATCATTTGTGGCCTGATCGCGCGGGGCAATGCCATTGCCGCCCTGCCCGTCGCGCTCCTGTTCGGTGGGTTGTCCATCGGCGGCCGGTTTGTGCAAGGGAAGTTGGGCCTGGGGTTCGGCATCGATTATGCGTTGCTGGGCGTGTTGATGATCACCCTGGTGGCCTTCCAGTTCTTCTACCGGTATCGCTTTGCCTGGAATCGCAGTGAATAGTCCGCCAAGCTCCCAGAAAGGGGCAAGCGCGGGTGTCGAATCCGGGATGGAGGGAGGAGAGTATCGATGGGTCAGTTTATCGCACGGAGTTTGGAAGCGGCGACGATTTTCACCTTCGCCGGGTTGGGGGAATTGATCAACCAGCGGTCCGGCATCCTTAACGTGGGCATTGAGGGCATTATGCTCTTCGGCGCGACGTTAGGCTTCATTGTGACCAAGACCACGGAAAGTTATCTGTTGGGATTCCTGGCTGCCCTGGTGGTGGGCGCGTTGCTGGGATTGTTGCACGGGTTTTTCTCCATCACCCTGGGCGTGGATCAGGTGGTCAGCGGCATGGGAGTGTGGATCCTGGGCTTTGGGCTCACGACCTACATCGGCAGCCCTTATACGGGACCGCTGGGCCTGGAGCGCATTGATACCATTTTCGGTGTTTCCCCCTTCTTTTACATGGCTGTGATACTGGTACTCTTGACATGGTTCGTGCTGTTCAAGACCAACGTGGGCTTGAAGGTGCGCTCGGTGGGGGAAAATCCCTCCGTCGCGGAGGTGTCGGGGATTCGGGTTACCCGCATTCGTTACGCGTGTACTACTATTGGCGGGATGCTGGCCGGGTTTGCCGGCGCGGTGTACGCGTTGTTTTACAATCCGGTGTGGAACTACAACTTCCTCATGGGATGGGGCTTTATTGCCCTCGCGCTGGTCTTCTTCTCTATGTGGAATCCGTTGTTGCTTTCGGGGGGCGCGCTGCTTTTCGGCCTGTTGTGGCAGCTCTCCCTTAACCCAGAGCTGTTCCTGCCGGGCATTTTCTCGCGCTATATCTGGCGCATGGTACCCTTTGCCATTACCATTGTGGTTCTGGTGTTGATTTCGACTAAGTGGTTCCGGTTGCGGTGGGGGGCTGCCAAGCCGGAAGCGCTGGGTCAACCGTATTACAAGGACTGAGCATCCCTCGCGGCCGGGGGTGCCGTTTGCCGGTGTCCCATTCCGGCAAGGAGCACGTTTTCAGGGCAGGGGGTTGACCCCTCGAGGGGAGACTCCCTGCCCTCTTGTTTGTCTGCGGTAGGCCAACGGCTTTGTCCGGGGTAAAATGGTGGGCGGATTTCCACGTCGGCTATGCCGGAGCGGGTAAGGAGATAGCACAATGCAACCTACCGTGCGGGTACGTGAGATCCGCAAATCGTTCGGTACGCTTCAGGCCGTGGACGGGGTGAGTTTTGAGGTGTATCCTGGGGAGATTTTCGGCCTGCTCGGGCCGAACGGTGCGGGCAAAACCACTACCATTCGCATGTTGATGGGCATTCTGCACCCCGACGCCGGTCAGGTGGAAGTGTTGGGCCAGGCGCCGATCCAGGTGCGGGAACGGGTAGGGTATTTGCCTGAAGAGCGTGGTTTGTACCCTAACTTGAAGGTGTTGGACATATTAACGTATCTTGCCCAGCTGAAAGGCCGCCCCAAGGCGTGGGCACGAGAACGTGCAGAAGCCCTCCTGGCACGGGTGGGATTGGCGGAGCGGGCCCACGCGAAGGTGAAGGAGCTAAGCCGGGGCATGCAACAGAAGGTGCAGTTGTTGGCCGCGATTGTGCACGATCCGGAGGTGTGTGTTTTGGATGAGCCCTTTCAAGGGTTGGACCCGGTAAACTTGCAGTTGGTCAAGGAGTTGCTGTTGGAGTTGAAGGCGGCAGGGAAAACCATCGTTTTAAGCACCCATCAGATGAACCAGGTGGAGGCGTTGTGCAGTCGCATTGCGCTTATCAACCGTGGGCGGGTGGTGCTGTACGGGGAACTGGCGCGCATTCAACAAACGTACGCGGCGAACGTGGTGTACGTGCACGCGTCCTCACCGTTGCCGGAGTTACCCATGGTGCGGCGATACCGAGAGCACAACGGGATGTATTACCTGGAGTTGCCACCTGAGGTCTCATCCCAGCAGCTTCTGCGCACGTTGGTGCAAGCCGGGGTAGAGATTCAGGCATTTCAGGTGGGCCGTTTGCCCCTGGAGGATATCTTTGTGCGCGTGGTGCAAGGAGAGGGTCAACATGCACCTTCGTAAGGTGTACACCATTGCACGGCACGAGTACACGGTCACTGTACGACGTCCGGGGTTTATCGTGCTTACGGCCACGGTGCCTGTCTTGGGGTTGGTGGTGGCGGTGCTGGTGCTGGTGGCGGGACGCGGGCTGCTGGCCCAGGTAGACACGTTGGTCGGTGCCATGGAGAAACCCATCGGCGTGGTAGATAAAAGTGGGTATTTTTCGCCGGTGTTGCCGGCCTTCGCGGACGATTTTCAACGGTATGAAGATGAGACGGAAGTATACCGGGCGGTCGATGAGGGGCGGTTGCAGGCGGCGATTGTGATTCCGCCAGACTATGTGCAAACCGGCAGGGTGTATGTCTACAGTCCGCAGAACGTCTTCCAGCGGGTGTCATTGGAGGATTCCCATCGCCTGCGGGCGTTTTTGGCAGTCCACCTGAGTCGTCCTTGGGTGCCCGAGGAGGTGCTTGTCCGGCTCAGTGAGCCTTTGGTTACCTTGACGCCGGTCGCCTCGCGCCAGGAGACAGCCGGCCCCTGGGCTTCCTTTACCCAGGTGCTGGTTCCCTACATGGTGGCTATTTTGTTGGTGATCAGCGTGTTTGCCAGTTCAGGCTACCTTATTCAAGGGCTGGCCGAAGAAAAAGAGAACAGGTTGGTGGAGATCATCATTTCCTCGGTGACGCCCATGGAGTGGTTTGTGGGCAAGGTGGTGGGCCTGGGAGCAGCGGGGTTAACACAAATGGGGATATGGATGCTTACCTCCCTGGCCCTGTCCGGTGGGGCTATGCTGGCCCTGGTGGCGGTCTCGCCGATTCCTTGGTATCGGTGGGGATTGTTTCTGCTTTATTATGCGTTAGGATACGCTTTGTACGCGGTGCTGCAGGCCGGGCTGGGGGCCTTGGGCACCAGCACCCGGGAGACACAGCAGATTGCCGGTTTGGCATCGGTGGTGGCGTTCGTTCCGTTCATGCTGTCCGGTCTGGTCTTTACCGTGCCCGATGCTCCGCTGGTGCGGGGTTTGAGCTATTTCCCGCTCACCGCTCCCACCATGATGATCTTCCGCTTGGCCGTGTTTTCTGTGCCCACGGTTGATGTTGTGGTTTCCCTGACGTTGCTAGTGGTGAGTATACCTGTAGCCGGATGGATAGGCGCAAAGTTGTTCCGATTGGGCATCCTGTTCTACGGTAAACGGCCCAGTCTGGCGGAAATTTGGTATGCGTTGCGGTCGGCTTGAGTGCGTGTTGAAGGTGGTTGGGCACAAAATGACTATCCGAATAACCGCCCTGGGGAAAAAAGTAGCGTGGGTGGAAAGCACACGTTACGCATTGGTGTTCGCGGGAGGGTGAGAGCACGTGTGGGAAGGGGATATGGTGGATAGCATTCCGTTGGAGGAATTTGCCCACCGGCAGGATGCGGCTCGCCGGGTGGCCCGTGAGGTGGGGGTGGATGCATTGTTGGTGATCGGGCGGGCGTTTTACGACCGTCCGGGCCTTCTGGCTTACTTGACGAACTATTTCCCTCCGGAGCCGACTATGGTGTTTGCCGGTCCACTGCGGGGCGCAGGGCATGGGGTGCTTTTGTTGCCTGTGCGGGGGGAGCCCGTCCTGTTTACCGCGGGGGTGGAGCCGACGCAAGTAGCGGTTGCCGACGTGCGGCCGGTGTTGGATTTGGGGCGAGCCCTTATTTCAGCCCTGGAGGAGCGACGTCTGACCGCCGCTCGGGTGGGTGTTGCCGGCGCGGATATCATGCCTCTGAGCCTGTATCTCGACCTGCGCAACGGTGTGCCTGGGGTGGACTGGGTGTGTGTGGACGCCGCGTTGAACGATCTGCGGCGGGTGAAGAGCGTGCGTGAACAGGGCTTGTTACGTCGGGCCGTGGCCATTGCAGATCAGGCGCACGGCGCAGCCCGCGCGCGGTTGAAGCCCGGCGTCACGGAGCGCGAGCTTTGCGCGGCCGGGACAGCTGCCGCGTTGGCCGGCGGCGCAGACTTTGTGCGGTACATGCGGGTCCACGCCGGCGTGGACAGTGCCCACGCTTTCCGGTGGCCGCAGGCCCGTTCGGTCCCCGTGACGGAAGGCGATCTGGTGAGCCTGGACGTTATCGGCGCATATAAGGGATATGGGTTTGACATCCTGCGTACGGTGGTTGTCGGTAAACCCTCGGCCGAACAGATGCGCCTATTACAGGCCGTCACCGAGGCGGTGACCAGCATGGTGCGCGTGTTACGTCCGGGTATCACGGTGGACATGTTGGTCCGCACCGGATTGGCCGTTCTGGAAGAACATGGGTATGCGCGCTATGCGCGTTCTTTTATGGGACATGGTATTGGCCTGGAAACGGTGGAAATTCCTTATCTGGTACCCGGCGAAGAGACGGCCCTCCGAGTAGGAGAAGTGCTCTGCATTGAGCCAGGGGTGGCTATTCCTGCCTGGGGAGGTGTTAGTGTGGAGCGACAGGTCATCGTAACCGAGGAAGGGTGTGAGGTCTTGGATCAGACGCCGCTGATATGGGAGGAAGGCAACGGATGAAGGGGTTAGGGTTCCTCCGTCGAGGGCTGGCGCGAATATGGCGTTTGCCCTTCCTGGCCAACATACGTCGTAATCACGCACTGGAGCACGCGACGATTCACCTGTTAAGTGCCCGGTTGCCGGGCGTACGTCTGGCGGGACGGAGTACGTCTCGCGGGTTTTACATTTACGGTGATGTGCCGACCCCTCTTTTGGAGACCACGGTGCGGGAAGCAATGCACCGGTTGCAGGCGGGCGAACATGATCTGGCCCTACACCCTCACTGTGGCACGAACTTGGCC
This sequence comes from Anaerolineae bacterium, assembly GCA_015490995.1. Lineage (GTDB taxonomy): Bacteria > Chloroflexota > Anaerolineae > JAADDB01 > JAADDB01 > S141-23. The sequence continues at coordinate 13,147 of WFWT01000061.1, forward strand.
ACGGCCAGTGTGTTGACCGGGTTAGCCACCGCGGTGTCGGTGATGGGACGACGCCGGCGGTGGTGGGATAAGTTACTCACCGCGTTGCCGACGGCGTTGGCCGCCCTGACCCTCGCACAGCCTTTAGGCTATTGGGTTCAGGAGCACGTAACCACAGAAGCCCAACTTCCTCAGGCCGACATTGTGCACATTCAGCAATTCCGGTGGCGTCGGATGACGGTGCATTTTGTGCGCATGCGATACACGTAAGCCATGATCACGGTCTTGCACGGGGATGAAGAGTTCTCTCGCAGTGAGGCGCTGGTAGCCATCCGCCGCGAGGCCATGGGTGAGCCGGGGGTCGGTGACCTCAACGTGCACGTGCTGGAAGGGCCGGTGGATGTTCCTGCATTGCAGGCCCTGGCCGATCCTCCCCCCTTCCTCGGGGATCGCCGTGTGATTATCTTGTACGATTGGCTCTCACAGCTTAAAGGTGGTGGAGAGGGTGTGGCCGTTCGGGATGCACTGGCCGCCTATCTGCCGCGAGTGCCGGAAACCAGCCACGTCGTGTTTGTGGAATCTACTCTGGTGCCGGAAAATCACCCCTTGATGCCGGTGCTCTCCCGGTTAGTGCAGGAGGGTCGGGCGGAGCTGCGCGCGTTTACTCTACCTCCCCCCCGGGAACGACGGGACTTCCTTCTGCGATGGACGCGAGATCGAGCGCGGGGTTTGGGTATCGAGCTGGAACCACAAGCGCTCACGTTTTTGGTGGACATTTTGGGGCCGAACTTGCGGCTTTTGTACCAGGAGTTGGTGAAATTGCGCACCTACGCGGGTGAAGGGGGGGTCATTACCCGGGCCGACGTGGAACACCTGGTGCCTTACACTCGTGAGGCTCGCGTGTTCGACCTGATCGTAGCCATGGGGCAACGCAACGCCCGCACAGCCTTGCAGTTGCTTCAGGGCACGCTCGCAGGTGGCCAGCATCCCCTGCAAGTGTTGGCCCTCCTCGCCCGGCAGTACCGCATTTACATCGGCCTGAAGGAGCTGGATGCCCAGGGTGTTCCTCCGGAAGAGATGGCCGGTCGCTTAGGTATTCCCCCGTGGACGGTGCGTCGAGACTTGCGAGTAGCCCGCCGTCTGAGCTGGATGTACCTGGAACGTACTATGGAACAATTACACCTGCTGGACGAACACATCAAGCAGGGACGCATCGATCCGGTGTTGGGGATCCAGTTGCTGGTGTTGCACCTGTGCCTGCGATCGTAGTCCGGGTTTGGGGTTACGACGGTTGGGTGCGGTGTTGAGAGGCCGAGGAGGTGACCGTCGGCCAGGGGCGTAGATCGTGCCAGTTGGGACCGACCTCCAGGTCCACCTGGAGAGGTACGACGAGAGTGTACGCGTTTTCCATGATGTCCTTGATGAGGGGAGCCACGTGGGGTAACTCCGCTTCCGGTACTTCGAATACCAACTCGTCGTGCACTTGCAGGATCATGGCCGTGCGGTATCCTTCTTCGCGGAGCCGGCGGTACACCTGGTTCATGGCGATTTTGATGATGTCCGCGGCCGTGCCCTGAATGGGGTGGTTGATCGCCGCTCGTTCGGCGGCTTGGCGTAGCGTTCGACTGACCCCGCTGTCAGGCCGGAGTTCGGGGAAGTAACGCCGACGTCCCAGAAGGGTCTGGACGTACCCCTTTTCCTGGACCTCCCGTTTGACCCGTTCGATGTACTCTTTGACCCGAGGATAAGTTTGAAAGTACTGCTCGATGAACCGGTTTGCCGTGGCCGTGTCCATGTCGGTGCGCTCGGCCAGACCATATCCCGTTACCCCGTAGGAGATGGCGAAGTTGGTCATTTTGGCCACTCGACGTTGTTCCGGGGTAACCTGGTCGATGGGTACGCCGAAGACGAGCGAGGCCGTATGAGCGTGGATGTCGCGGCCCTCTTGAAAGGCCTGGATGAGTGTTGGATCCCCCGAGATGTGGGCTAGAATGCGCAGTTCTACCTGGGAGTAGTCCGCGGTGAGGAGCACGTGTCCTGGTGGGGCGATAAAGGCTTTGCGTATGAGCCGCCCCAGTTCGGTGCGGATGGGGATGTTCTGGAGGTTGGGGGAGTTGGATGCGAGGCGGCCCGTCTCCGCGCCGGTCTGGTTGAAGTCGGTGTGGACGCGACCGGTCTCCGGGTTAACCATGCGGGGCAGGGCGTTGATGTACGTTGAGAGCAGTTTCTGGAGTTGTCGCTGTTCCAGCACCAGGTCCACCACCGGGTGACGACCTCGCAGCTTTTCCAGCACGGTGGCGGATGTGGAATAATGGCCGCTCTTGGTACGTCGTAGGCCCACGGCCGGCAAGCCTAAACTTCCGAAGAGCACGTCTGACAGCTGCTGGGTGGAGTTGATGTTAAAGCGGTACCCGACCAGCCGGTAGATTTCCTCCTCAATCTCCAGCAAACGTCGGGTGAGCTGTCGTGAAAGTTCTTTGAGGAATGGCACATCGATGAGCACGCCGTGGCGTTCCATGGCGATCAGCACCGGCACCAGGGGCATCTCTATCTCCCAGAACAGGGTGGCCAACGCCCGTTCTTGGAGCTGGGGCAGCAGGCGATCATAAAGTTGCCAGGTAACGATCACGTCCATGGCCGCGTAGGGTGCGACCTGACTGACACTCACCCGGTCCATGGTGATCTGGGCTTTGCCTTTGCCGATCAGGTCGGTAATGTCCTGCATTTCCAGTCCGAGTTCGGTGAAGGCCAGTTCTTTCAGCCCCAGGCGTCGTCGGGAGGGGTTAATGAGCCAGGCCATGATCATGGTGTCCGCCAGTCGGCCGTGTAAGGAAAGGCCGTAACGTTCTAGAATAGTGAGGTCGTACTTGGCGTTGTGGGCCACGTAAAGAGGAAGGCGGTTGTTCCAGTAGGGGGCCAGCGCGTCGCGCACGGTATCCCAGGGGAGTGCGGGCGTGTCTCGGTGGGCGATGGGGATGTAAGCGGCCTCCTGGGGCGTGCTGCCCCAGGCGATAGCCAGGCCCACAAGGCGGGCTCGGTGCTGGTCCACACTGTCCGTTTCCACATCAAAGGCCAGGCGTTGGGCTGTGTCCAGGTGTCGGGTAAGTCGTTCCAGGGCTTGAGGGGAGTCGATGATGAGCGGTTGGGCCGCGGCAATGGATGACGTGCGCACGGTTTCCGGAAAGAGGGGGGGCTGAACGGGTTGTGACGGCGTGTCCGGAGGCATTTCGGGTTCCGGCAGGCGGTTAAGGAGGGAGCGAAATTCCAGTTCTCGGAAGAGAGCCCGGACGGCTTCCCGGTCGAAGGCTCGGGTTCGGCACGCTTCTAAGTCCAGGGTGACCGGCACGTCGGTGCGGATGCGCAGGAGATCGCGCCAGGCAAACACAGCGTCCCGGTGGGCTGCCAGGGCTTTGCGCACGCGTTCCGGGGTGATTTCTGCCAGGTGGCGGTAGATGCCCTCTAGAGAATCGTAGCGTTGTAACAGGGTAGTGGCGGTCTTGGCGCCCACACCGGGCACCCCTGGAATGTTGTCAGACTTGTCCCCCACCAGGGCTTTGTAATCGACGAGCTGGTCCGGACGCAGGCCAAAGCGTTCCCGGATGCGTGCTTCGTCGTAAATCACCACATCGGAAAAGCGACGGCCACTGGTCATCACCCGGATGTGCGGCGAAATGAGCTGAAAGGCGTCGGTGTCCCCGGTGACAATGAGAACATCAAGCGCCTGGGCTTCCCCTTGTCGAGCCAGGGTTCCCAACACGTCGTCCGCTTCGTACCCTTCGACGGTGTAAATGGGGATGTTAAAAGCTCGGACGACTTCCTTGATGCGCTCCACCTGTTGGTGCAGGACCTCCGGTGTTTCAGGTCGGTGTGCTTTGTAAGCGGCGAATTGGTCGTGCCGGAAGGTGCGGCCCACATCGAAGGATACCGCGATGTAATCCGGTTGGATGTCGTTAAGCACGGTGAGGAGCATGGATGTAAAGCCGAAGGTCGCGTTGGTAAGTTCTCCGCGGGAGGTGCGCAGGTCCTGAGGCAGGGCATGGAAGGCCCGAAACGCGAGACTGTGACCGTCCAGCAACGCCAGGAGAGGGCGCTGCGGGTTGGGACGGGCGAGGGTTTTCCTGTCTTGGCGGGTTGTCCGGGCCGGCATGGTGGATTTGTCCTTCCTTAATGTTATAGGGGCATTCGGGACTAACTTCTAAGTCGGTTTTTGGCCCTCACTCCCATCGTAAGCGGAAGGGGATTAGGAAGGGGGTAAGGGCCCTGCCATGTTTTCCGTCTTTCCCCGTGAGCCTGTCACTGGCCGTGCATTTCCGAACGTTCTCATGTAGGCCATAGGTACCGGTGGGTATGTCATTGTTGGTGGTCATCTTCCACCACCAGAATGCCTTGTCGGACGTACTCCTGGATTTCCGGCAGGTGAGCGATTTCAGGGGTCACCAGGAGCCGACGTCCTTTTTCGATGCGCTGTTGCCCTGTGGGCAGGTGTAACAGGATATTCCGTTCCGACACATTTTTCAGCACGACATACCGTGAGGGCTTCCAAGGTGGTCGCCATCGGATCCGTCGACCCTGTACCTCGCTCATGGCCTCCTCGCGCGTGTTCCTGGGGTGTCCGGTGTCATTGTACCGCACGGGGGGTGACCTCTCGCAAATCCCTGGACTGCAGCGTGGCGGGTGTGGTGGCCATGGGCCAATAGAGGGGTGGCACGATGCTGAGTGGCCTCATTGTGGTGGGTGGCCTGGCGTGGAGCCTCCTTGGGTGGTGGCGTTTCTCCCGGCGTGACCTTCGGGTCAGCGGCGAGGGGAGCTGGCCTCGGATCCTGCCTCACCTCGCGCGGTAAAAATAAGGAAGGGGGGCCACGGATCGGCCGTGGCCCCCGTCAATGGCCATCTCACGCGGTCACCGCTTCGGTGACGTACGTCTCCTCGGCCCCGCGGGCGCGCAGGTCCTGCACCGCGGCCTGAGCTGCGGCCAGCCGGGCGATGGGCACCCGGAAGGGCGAGCAGGAGACGTAGTTCAACCCTGCCTTGTGGCAGAATTGGATGCTGCGTGGGTCGCCGCCATGCTCGCCACAGATGCCCACTTCCAGGTCGGCGCGCGTGCGGCGGCCGTTGTAGACGGCCATGTCGATCAACTTCCCCACACCGTGGACGTCTAAGGTTTGGAAGGGGTTGTCCGGCAAAATGCCCCGCTCCAGGTACTCGAAGAGGAACTTGCCCTCGGCATCATCCCGGGAGAAACCAAAGGTCATCTGGGTGAGGTCGTTGGTGCCGAAGGAGAAGAATTGGGCGACGTTCGCGATCTCGTCCGCGGTGAGGGCCGCGCGCGGGATTTCGATCATGGTGCCGAACTTGTAATCTACCCGCACCCCTTGTTCTTCCATAACCTCTTCGGCCACTTTCTCCAGCTCGGTTTGGATGACTTTTAGCTCGTTGACGTGGCTGACCAGGGGGATCATCACCTCCGGTTTCACATCATAGCCTGCCTTCTTTTCCAGGCATGCGGCTTCAAAGATGGCCCGCACTTGCATTTTGACGATTTCGGGCATGATGATGCTGAGGCGTACGCCTCGCATCCCCATCATGGGGTTGGCCTCCCGCATAGCCTCTACTTCGGCCAGGAGGCGTTCTTTTTCTTCCCGTTCGGGGCCGGTAATGCCCTTCACGCGCATTTCGGTGACTTCGCTCAGGAGCTCCTCGTAGCTGGGCAGGAACTCGTGCAATGGCGGGTCAATGAGGCGGATGATGACCGGGTAAGGGGCCATGGCCCGCAGGAGACCGCGGAAATCCTCCCGCTGGAAGGGAAGGAGTTGAGCAAGATACTGTTCACGTTCCTCGGGCGTGCGGGCCAGGATCATCTTCTGGACGATGGGCAGGCGCTCCTCTTCGAAGAACATGTGCTCGGTGCGGGCGAGGCCGATGCCCTTGGCGCCAAACCGACGGGCCCGTTCTGCGTCCTTGGGGTAGTCCGCGTTGGCCCATACTTGGAGCCCTCGCGTGGGGTAGCCGGCTTTGTCCTCGGGCCATTGTCGGACATCTGGGCGGGCTGTGATCTCATCCGCCCAGGTAAGAAGGGTCATGAGGTCCTGTTCTTTTTCAAATTCCGGGGAGACCGTGGGAATTTCGCCGACAAACACTTCACCGGTGGTGCCGTCGATGGAGACGACATCTCCCTCTTTGAGGGTGACATCGCCGGCTCGTACTTCTCGTTTGCGAAGATCGATTTCCAGCACTTCACAACCCACAACCGCGGGAATGCCAAACTGGCGGGCAACGACGGCAGCATGGCTGGTGGCCCCACCCCGGCTGGTGAGGATGCCGCGCGACGCGATCATGCCGTGGACGTCGTCGGGTTTGGTTTCAGGGCGGATCATGATAACGTCCTTGCCGGCCTTGCCCCATTCCTCCGCGGTGTCCGCGTCAAAGGCGAGCACGCCTACGGCCGCTCCCGGAGAGGCGTTTACCCCGGTGGCCAACAGGCGCCCCTCTGCCTTGGCTTGTTCTTTAGCCTGGGGGTCGAATTGGGGGTGCAACAAGGTATCCACCTGCTCAGGGGTGACCCGCATGACCGCTTCTTCTTTGCTGATGAGCCCTTCGCGGGCCATGTCCACTGCGATCTTAATGGCCGCACGGGCAGTGCGTTTACCCGCCCGTGTTTGGAGCATCCACAGCTTGCCCCGTTCGATGGTAAATTCGATGTCCTGCATGTCCTTGTAGTGCTTTTCCAGAATGTCTCGCACTTCCAGGAGTTGTTGGTAGACCTCGGGCATTTCTCGGGCGAGTTCTTCGATGGGCTTGGGTGTGCGAATGCCCGCCACGACATCTTCGCCCTGGGCGTTGGGGAGATATTCGCCCCAGAACTTCTTCTCACCGGTGGCGGGGTCCCGGGTAAAGGCCACGCCGGTGGCGCTGTCCTCGCCCATGTTACCGAAGACCATGGTCACTACGTTGACCGCAGTGCCCAAGTCGTCGGGAATGCCGGTAGCACGGCGATAATCCACCGCACGCTTGCCCATCCAGGACTTAAAGACCGCTTCCACCGCTAAGCGAAGCTGTTCGTAAGGATCCTGTGGAAAGTCACGGCCGGTGTGTTCCTTGAAAATGCGCTTGAAGCGGGTTACCAGTTCTTTCAGGTCTTCGGCGGTAAGGTCGGTATCCAGCTTGGCTCCCCGTTCCTTCTTGAGTTCATCCATGGCCTCGCTAAAGGCTTCGTCGGGAATGCCCATGACGATGGAGCCGAACATCTGAATCAGACGGCGGTAGGCATCCCAGCCGAAACGTTCGTTGTTGGTCAGCCGAATAAGGCCATGGACGGTTTCATCGTTCAGGCCGACGTTCAGAACCGTGTCCATCATTCCGGGCATGGAGAATTTGGCGCCTGAACGCACGGAAACCAGCAGGGGGTTGGCGGGATCGCCAAACCGTTTGTTGGTGCGACGTTCGACTTCCTTGAGGGCGTCCAGGGCCTGTTCCCACATCCCTTCAGGAAATCGGTATCCGTTGGCGATGTACGCGTTACAGGCTTCGGTGGTGATGGTGAAACCGGGGGGAACGGGCAGCCCGATTCGGGTCATCTCTGCCAGGTTCGCGCCCTTTCCGCCCAGCAGGTCGCGCATGTCCTTGTGGCCTTCGTCAAACAGATAAACCCATTTCGTCTGTTGTGCCATAGGGCACCTCCTTTTAAGGATGTTATACTAAGTTGTACGACAGGATTGGGACTGGGAGGTGTATATAGCTCTTGCCGTAAAGGGCACACCAGATGCTCTGCCTTACGTTATCCATGTTATCCATGTTGGAAGGAATTTTAGGTACTCAACGTGACATTGTACTTATTCCGGGGGAGGGGACAAATACCGCTCCTACAGGGGGGACGGTGTAGGGGACGCTTACAGGTGGGTGCATGCCCACAGATGGGAGAAGGCCATCGCTTCCACAGGATCGCGTTGGAAGGTCCGTTGCCAGCGCTCTATGAGAATGTCCCGTGTCGGTGCCGTTAGGGTTTGCAGTAAAGAGACGCTCTCGCCCCACAAGCGGTGGGCTTCTTCGGTGTGATGTTGTAAGAGCGCAATACAGGCCAACACGCCTAAGGCTTCAGCGGCGCCGGCGATGTTGCCGATGCGCCGGTAGAGCTGGTAGCTGGCTTCATACCAGCGCCGAGCAGCCGGATAGTCGTGAGCGTGGAGGGCGATTTCCGCCAGCTGGGTGAGGGCGTAAGCCTCACCTTGATGGTCGCCCAGGTCGTGGAACAGGGCACGGGCTTTATGTAAGACTTGATGTGCTTTGGCGGCCTCCCCCCGGCGTCCTAACACCCGTCCCAAATAACTGAGCACCAGCGCGAGGCCGTATGGGTCCTGGATTTCCTGAATGAGGGCATGAGCGTCCTCGCAATACTGTTGGGCGCGTTCTAAGTGTCCCATATCACAGTGTAGGAGCCCCAGATAGGCCTGGACGAATGCCTGGCTGCGGCGGTCCTGTAACTGCCGGGCGAGGTGGAGGGCCTCTCGAAAACAGGTGTGCGCCTTACCAAAGCGTCCCATAGTGTATGAAATGAGGCCCAAACGTGCCAGCCCGCGCAAGATACCCTGTGTGTTATCCAGTTCCTGATATAGGGTAAGGCTTCTCTCATAACATGCGTATGCCTCTTCAAACCATCCCCGGTTGTGGTGGACGAGGCCCAGGGCACCCAGGCCAAACGCGTGTTCTAAACGGGCTTTAGGGGGAAGGAGGGAGAGGCCTACTTGTATGGTGTGGGCGCTTTGTTCAAATTGGCTGAGCCGATAGCGGAACCATCCCAGGCGGAGTAAGAGACGTCCTTTGAGGGATAACAGATGGGATGGCAGGTTCGTTGACAGGTAGTCTATGGCTTGAGCCAAGAGTTGTTCGCCTTGGTAGAACCAACCGTTTACTTCGTAGAGGTAAAACAGGCCTTCCAGGGCATCATCGATCCATTTCCAGCGGTAGTGTTGGACTGCCCATTGCCACGCTGCTCGAATGTTGTCTAATTCATCGCGGACAGGCGTGGTGAGAAACGAGTGGGGAGCATGGGCGCATCGTTGGAGTAACGTGCCGTAGTACTGCGCGTGTCTCTCATGGGCTTCCTGTGCTTCGGAGGGCTGTTGTGAGAGTTTGTGATAGGTAAACTTCCGCCATAAGGCGTGCATGGTGAACCGTCCGTTCGCATGGGGACGGAGGAGGGACTTGTTGACCAGCACGTTTAAGTGATGGCGGGAGGCACGGGCAACGTGCATGGCTGCTTCGGTGCTGAACGTGCCCGGGAACACGGCCAGTAAACGGCAAATGCGCTGTTCTTCTGTGGAGAGGAAGTGCCAGGCGTGTTCAAAGGCGGCATACAGGCTGCGGTGGCGTGCCGGTACGTCATGGTACGTGGTGGTCAGGTGCTGTAAATGGGCCTGAAGGTGACGGGCGATCTCCTCGCACGATTGGTGGTATACCCACGCGGCGGCAAGCTCGATGCCCAGAGGGTATCCGGCAACCAGTTCGCATATCCGGGCCACATGAGTGGCCTCTTGTGTGAGGGAGAAGTTCGGTCGTACCTGACGGGCTCGGGTCCAGAAGAGGCGGATGGCAGGGTACGTCAGGAGGTCCTCTTCACCGGAAGGGGGAGCGTGATCCTCGCGAGGTGCTCTGTCTGATGGTTGTGGCCAGGCAAGGCTGGACACGGGCAGGACCCACGCCCACCGGGTGCGTGGACGTTCGTGGGAAGTGGTGAGGACTTTTAGCCCCGGCGCCCTTTCTAATAAAGCCGTCAAAAATCGGACCACATCGTCGTGATGGACCGCCAGGAGGGGCGTAAGGTCGTCCAGCACCAGCAGGGCTTCCCAGTCGGACAGGTGCTGGATAAGCCATTCGGGGAGAGAGGAAACGCTTCGGGTAGATAGGTTTAGGGTGTTAGCGATGGCCTGTGCCATTTCGTCTACAGTACGCTGTTGTTCCAAAGGGACAAAGTGTACGCCGTGGAGGAAGTAGGGGAGTTGCCGACGAGCAGCCTCCAGGGCCAGGCGAGTTTTGCCGATGCCCGGTGGACCGATAAGGCAAACCAATCGACACGTGGCGTCACGGAGGACTTCTGTGAGGCGCTGGATTTCCTCCTCCCGACCCACAAAGGGTGTGGGATACGGGGGAAGGGTTTGGCGAGAACGATGGCGAATACGTTGAATGCGCTGGTACAGCGTTTGAAGGGTGTGTGATGGTTTCACGTTTAATTCCTGGGCCAGGATGCGACAGCAGGTTTCATATTGGACCAGGGCAGCGGAGATCTCTCCTTTGCGTGCGAGAATGTCTATGAGCTGATAATGGGCCTCTTCCCGCCAGGGCTCTAAGGCAATCTGGCGCCGGGCATATTCCTCCGCCGTGTCCCATTGCGCCTGCCGGCGCCAGTACTCTGTGAGATAATATAGAGCGTTTAAGGCCATGCGATGCCATCGTTCCCGATGAATGATCACCCATTCGGTAAAGGCCAGTGTGTCACTTAACACGAATTGGGCCAGAAAGTCCCCTTGGTACAGGTGGACCGCTTGGGTTAGACGGTGCAGGCATTCTGAACAAGTGAGCAGGTCAGCATGAGAATGATGCTGGACTGTCCGGTACAGGCGCTCAAACGTGAGCGCATCGACCCAAAACGCATCGGGGCGACATTGAACCGTATCGCGGGATAAATTAAAGAGACGGGAAGTGCTGCCTTGGTCCTTCAGGGTTTCTCGGAGCCGGTGAAGGGTCACCCGCAAGTTGCGTCGAGCATCCTGGAGGGGCATCTCCGGCCACAAGAGGGTGGCGAGACTTTCTCGATAATGAGGGCGTTCTTGTTCTACCGCCAAGTAGGCCAGCAGCGCACGCGCTTTATCGGTGCGAAAGTCCGTGATCGGTTCGCCCTCATACACCACATGAAAGGTACCCAAAAGGTATACCTTGAGTCCTGACATAATTCATATGTCGTACCGCCGCTTACATGAGACAAGCACTTGCCTATAAGCATTCCCGTGCAGTCGTGTGGGGCCGTCATGGGGAAAAGCATTACTTCACGTTCTGAGCACCTCGACCATTAGGTACAGTCATGCGACACGCATACCGCTGTCGATGACCACAGGTGATCTCCTCTGCAGAGTACCCCCCTGGCATACCTCCCCAATTGTGGGATTGGACACAGTATATCCGAATTTTAGTGGGAGGGCCAAGTGGGCCCGGTTGCCATTATGCTATACCGAGCAGGGAGCAAATTCGTCGGAAAGGGACATGGTAACGTTTTGGAAACGCATGCGGACTATGATGTCCTTATCAAACGAACGCCTGATTTTAGGAAGCGATATAGTGAGCCATCAAGCACCGGTCTATTATTCCTTTTTATTGCGCCTATACCGTGTTTGTGAGGCGGAGGGATGGGGTTGGCGTGTGTTTCTCGAGGACCCTGTGCAGGGCACTCGGTACCGGTTTCAGGACCTGGAGAGCCTGTTTAGTTTTCTGCGCGCTGTGACCGAGGGGGCCTTGGGCGAGGACGATGTCCCCCCTTAGGGGTGGTGTGGGGGGCGGTAAAGGTTGGCGAGGCAACCCTTGTCATTACGTTGGGACATCACACAGGAGGAAGTACCGTGTTCAGTGTGACGCACTGGAAGGGATGGGTTGGTGTGGTGGGCTTGTTGGTGGTTATGGTCTTTGGTTTATCTTCTGAGGTGCAGTCGGTGTCTCTGGTGCGGCCTGTTGGGGTGCCGATGTGTGTATTAACGGGGCAAGACTGTCCTGACCAATATGAGCCGAACGATAACGTGCAGCAGGCCATACCCATTCAACCTGGGAAGGTGGTGAGTTATTTGTGCTGTCCGTGGGATATAGATTATTTCACGTTTTATGCGGAAGCGGGGGATACGATTAAGGTCTGGCTTACCAATTTGCCTGCGGATTTTGATTTGATGTTGTTGGATCCTGGGTTGAAGGAGGTGGGACGCTCGCAGCGGGGGGGTACCCAGGATGAGTACATAGAGGTAGTGGCGTCGAGTACGGGGAATTATTACATAGTGGTGGGGAGTGTGAATCAGGCGTGCCGTTCTGACCAGCCGTACTTGTTGGTGTTGGATGTTGTGTCGGCTCAGCCGACGCCGACACCCACGTGGACGCCCACGCCACAGCCTACCCCTACGCCTACCTGGACGCCGACGCCGCAGCCGACGCCGACGCCGACATGGACCCCTACGTGGACACCCACGTTTACACCGACGTGGACGCCCACCTGGACACCCACCCCTACCTGGACGCCGACGCCGCAGCCGACGCCAACGCCGACGTGGACCCCTACGTG
>WFWT01000062.1 GCA_015490995.1 Anaerolineae bacterium
CCGGTTCACCGATGGGCGTGGGTTCTGGAGTGGGGGTGGGATCGGACCGACGGGCCGTTGTGGGCGTTGCCGGACGGGCCGTACAGCCCGTGATCGCAACCAGCGCACCACTACCGATCAACCGCAAAAAATCACGCCGCGATAACCGCCGCATTATCGCCTCCTTGCACCCACAATATGCTATATCCACAGCTACCCTGAACGGGTGATCTTTTCCTGACGATACCTGCCATCAACAGCTTCCGAATGAAAAACAACACTGTATCCCTACGGTGCGTATACACCAAGATGAGAACCTGCGTGGGATGCGGGGGAATCCACTCGTTAATGACGATACGGATCAGGTGCCTTCGCGGATCACCGCGGTTACCTCGCCTGTGGACAAGCAGCGTGGCGATAAGCCCTGCCTGGCGTTCTTCCGCGGTGTTATGGGACCACCGTGTGATGCGCGTAAAGGCCCAACATTATGGCGGGCACGATGGTGCGTACCCCCACAAGGTGGAGCTCCTCAAACACATGCGTTGCCAAACGGGACCGGAGAACCAGAACCCCCAGGGCGCCTTCCTTGCCCTCCAGGGGCACCACCATAACCCGTCCGCTGATCTCGAACATCACATCACCGACTTCATCACCCACCTGGCCGGGGGTGTAGAACACGGGCTGAACCGCTTGCAACGCCCACCGTAACACACGCCAATCAATGTCTGTCATCAACGCTTGGTATTCCGCGGAATCAGGTGCATAAAGGGTGCGAACTCGGTGATGAGATAAGTCCTCCTGTAAGACAACGGCCACATCCGCAGGGCCGGTGATTTGGGTGATCTCCTTCTGCAAGATCTCCAGCATCTCCATAACCGATGTGGCGTAGATCAAGGAGCGCGTAAGGGAGTGAATCGCCACCAGTTCCGTCACATGCTCTTGAAGTTCTTGGGCAAGGTTCAAACTCTCCAGTGAACGGCCTGCCAACCAGGCCGTGATCTCGTGCAAGCGCGTGCGGATGGCGTCTGCCTGACTCGGTTCCGTTTCCCGCACCACCACCACTGCGCCCTGGATGCGTCGCACCCCTACCAACGGAAACGCTTCCACATACGTCCCGTGAACCTCCCACGGAAATTCCTGAGCTTCCACCTCACTTACGTTCAGGGCGTACGGTTTGCGCTTAGCAAGGACCGGCGCGACGACCCCCCACAATGGTGGACGCCACGGCTTACCCTGCCACTCGTTCAACACGGATTCCGGGATGCCTGCCCCCGCGGTCAACACCAGAGGGCCTAACTCGTTCTCCCCACGGAACAGCGCAATCTGCGTATAATCGCCTAAAATACTGAAAGCGGTGACCACGTTCTGACACAATTGAGCCTCTGTCTCGGCCTCTGTAAGAAGCCGGAAGACGTGGTAAAGGGTTTCCATCCAGAACGTGTCGGTACTTTCCCTGTGGCCCAAGGCCGTCACGCTGGCCTGTAACGAGTCCACAGAGCGCAGCACGGCTTGCAATTGACGTTCCACCGTATGGGCCACACGCGGCCCAACCGTCTCTAACAACATATGCTCCCACTGAGTCTGCCACCGGGGCCACAGGCGAGAGGTCACGTACCACCAGAACACGACGTTGATTGCTACCAACAAGACACCTACCCATAACCCGACAAGAAGGCCTATCCCCAGGGGAGATAAACCTGATCCTAAGCGGCTGATGCCTCCCATACCTAAAGCCAAAAGGAGACCGCTCAGCAGCCCCCCTCCAGCCCCTATGCCCACCCACAGCAACGCCCGCGGCGTCCCGCGAACCACAGATGGGTTGTCCCGTGTCCGCTCGCGGTGCGGCATCAACACGAAGTCTCCTTTTCCTCCTGCTGTCGAGAATATTATTGAAAGAACGCGCAGCGGCCTGTAATACCAAACCACTGAGACCACCGATCAGAGGCCGATTACCACCCGTCCTACGCCTGTCGCATCCATGAGGGTGATGCTACAATATCAGTGGTCTCCAGGTGGGGTTTTGCCGTTTCTCAGTTATTATGTAATAATAAGAGAAGAGTAGCCAAATTCTCACACACAGCCCCGGATAGACCAATGTCCACAAACGATGGAAAATCCTATGTGCTAATTGTCGATGATGAGCCCGAAGCCCTGAATTTAGTACGTCGCCTTTTAGAGGCCGACGGGTTTGATGTCGTCATTGCTGAAGACGCAACCAGCGGCCTAGAATTGTTCGAAAAGCTTCGCCCCGAGCTGATCCTCCTCGATATCCTCCTCCCCAATGTAGACGGTATCGAACTGTTGAAAGTTATGCGCCGCCGTGATCCGGTCACGGCAATTATCATGGTGAGCGCGCTGAGTTCAGAACGCATTATTCTGGAATCCCTGCTGGCCGGCGCAGATGAATACATTTCTAAACCTTTTCCCCTTAAAGAACTCCGTATCCGTATTCGAAAAGCACTGGAAAAAAGCCGTTTACGGCGAGAAAACCTCCGTCTGCAAGAAGAGCTCAACCAAGCCAACGAACGATTACGGCAATTGTTCGAACGCTATATGCCCGCGCCGGTCGCTGAACGCTTGATGGCCGCCCCCAACCTGCCTGACCTGGGAGGCACCCGCCAGGAAATTTCCATCCTCTTTGCCGATCTGCGCGGCTTCACTCAACTGGCGGAAACCCTGCCCCCGGACCAGCTGATGGATGTGCTTAACACATACCTCTCCGCCGCAGCGGATGTCATCCTCCGGTATGGAGGTACCCTGGACAAATTCATGGGCGACGGTGTGATGGCTTTCTTCAACGCGCCCGTACGCCAGGAAGACCACGCGCTGCGGGCTATCTGTGCAGCGTGGGAAATCACCGAACGCATTGCCCAAGAAGCACCCGAGGTGAACGGTCACCGCTTGGCATTTGGCATCGGTCTCCACACCGGTGAGGCGGTCGTAGGCAATGTGGGTAGCCGGTATCTCATGAATTACACGGCCCTGGGCGACGCGGTAAATGTGGCCAAACGCTTGCAGGAAATGGCTGGACCGGCGCAAATCCTCCTCTCGGAGAACACGTACGAACGGGTTAAGGATCAGATAGAGGCCACTCCCCTGGGTGAACGGCAACTGGCGGGCCGTCAGGCTCCCATCCATGTCTGGGAACTGCGCAAATTACGATTGTCCCAGGCCGAACGGGAACAATTGATAACCGAAATCTCGCCGGCCCAGGAGTCCCCGGTGCCCTCCGAAGCGGAGAAACCGGCTACCTGAGCACGTATCCAGAGCGACATCACGCCCCCTTTGACCGCCCCGCTTACTATGCCCCCATCACCGCGAGGAGTGATCCCGATCATGGCATCCTCGACCGCGAGAGGTTATGGTGTGTCCTGTAAATGACACCGCTACGGCGGAGAGAGTAAGTAGGCTGTTGCCGACAAGACCATCACCAGGGGCTTCGTACATCCGAAAGACACGGTTCATTGTGTCGTGTATTACGTACGGTGTGCAGGACTTGCCGACGTAATAAGCCGTGCCTGCGGAGGCATAATCGACCATGGCAGATGTCGGCTATCTTTCACTGGTCATGGCACTTGTGGTTACCCTATATGGAACGTTGACCAGCGTCCTAGCCCAGCGTTGGTACCGTGGAGACTTCGTGGAAAGTGCGCGACGGGCATTGTACGCGTATACCGTGCTCGTCACAACATCAGTGATCAGCTTGGAGTACCTGCTCCTCACAGACCACTTCCAGGTAAAGTACGTCGCCGAACACAGCGAACGTGCCCTCCCTATGGTGTACAAAATCGCTGCTCTCTGGAGCGCTCCATCGGGCTCACTTCTCGTCTGGAGTTTTATACTAGGTCTTTACGTAACCGCAGCCGCCACCTACCTTCACCACCACCACCTGAGACTCACTGCGTGGCTCTACGCCATATTCCACAGCATCGCCATGATTTTTGTAAGCTTGCTCCTATTTGTAGCCAACCCTTTTACCCTGCTAACCACCACTCCCCCTGATGGAAATGGTTTACTCCCGGTATTCCAGAACCCCTGGATGATAGTCCATCCCCTTAGCCTTTACCTGGGCTACATTGGGTTTACTGTGCCCTTCGCTTACACTTTATCCGCCTTGTTGACCGAGCAGGTGAACACTGTGTGGGCATACCACGTGCGGCGTTGGACGCTCATTCCCTGGTTATTTCTCTCCTTGGGCATCCTCACGGGCGCTCAATGGGCGTACCTTGAACCGTCCGGGAAAAGCTTCTGGGCTTGGGGTTCCGTAGCGAACATAACGTGGTTGCCCTGGTTAACGGGCACCGCTTTTCTTCATTCTATCTTAATCCAGGAACGTTGGGGAGTGTTGAGGGTATGGAATGTAATGTTGATCTTTTTCACCTTTTGGTTGGCCGTTTTGGGTCTCTTCCTAAGCCGTAACGGCGGGATAGCTCCTGGCTACACGATTGTCCTGCCACAGACCAATCTGCCGTTTTGGGCTCTTTGGGGCGCACTGTTCGTAAGCCTTTGCGGTGTTCTTGTGTGGCGATGGCCAACCCTACGCGCTGAACCTCTATCCATTGCTCCCTTGTCACGCGAGGGGATATTTCTGGTAAACAACGTGCTCTTTACGGTGCCGGTCTTCGGCACGTTAGCCAGTGTCCTTTGGTCGCTCGGTCCCAAATTTGCTGGGAATGAGCTAGCGCTCGAAGTCCCCCTGCTTAACCGGGTCAATGGACCCCTATTTATCGCTCTGTTGGCGCTAATGGGAATCGGTCTATTGCTACCATGGCAACGGACAAGCGGACGTGCGCTGTGGGACCAGCTTATCTGGCCCAGTTTAGGAAGCCTCGCCGTGAGCATTCTGCTCCTCCTCGCAGGAGAACGACGGCTCTGGGCGATCCTTGGCTGGGCCAGCGTAACCCTCGCCCTGATCGCCATTGTCCAGGAATATGTACGGGGAGTGTTGAGCCATCGTGCGACCGGTAAGTCTATTCGGTCATCTCTGACCACGCTTCTGCGCCACCACCCTCGTCGATACGGCGGATATCTCGTACACTTGGGGGTCGTGCTGGTGGCTATCAGTATCCTCGGCAGTACTTTTTACCAGGCGACACAGCAAGGGACTCTGCGTGTAGGAGAGGCGTTGGCCATTGGCGAGTATCGATTGGTGTACCAGGGACTCTTTGAACGTCGCGAGAGCAATCACGATCAACTTGTAGGACGCTTGAGCATTTTCCGCGGAGATGCGTTTGTGGGCGTGCTGGAGCCTGCTCATTACATTTACGACAAACAACCGGAACTTCCCATCCCCAAGGCAGCCCTTTATGTGACGTGGCGAGAAGACCTGTACGTAGCCTTGACCGGTTGGGAGCAGGGAGGGGATCTCGCGAGCATTCAAGCCCGCGTCTATCCCCTAAGGGCGTGGTTGTGGTTAGGGAGCCTGCTCGTTATGGCAGGCACGCTGATGGCCTGGTGGCCGGCTCCTCAATGGACACGGATACGCATCGCAGCACCGGCGAGCTCGCTTCCTCGCCCGCGCTAGAAACGCTCGCCCTGTGGATACGTGGGACTCCTCAGAGCTACATGCCGCAGGCACCGAGGTATGGACACAAAAAGGGGGGCATGAATGAGCCTGAACGATGTATTGGCCGTAGGCTTTATTACCATCCTGGGTGTTGCGCTCTTCGCGTTCATTGTACGGCCCCTACGCGAAGGCCTGCCCGTTGAGGAAACGGT
The DNA here is from genome assembly GCA_015490995.1 of Anaerolineae bacterium. Classification (GTDB taxonomy): domain Bacteria; phylum Chloroflexota; class Anaerolineae; order JAADDB01; family JAADDB01; genus S141-23. The sequence continues at coordinate 5,698 of WFWT01000062.1, forward strand.
GGAACGAATCGTCAACACGCTAACCGGATTGTACTTTTACCGGGACACGCTTGAACAAGCCCTGCGAGATCTCACCCTCGACCGGCAAATAGGCAAAATATCCGATGAGGATTACCGCCGTTTCCAAGAACAGTTAGCGCAAGAGGCGACGGCTACACGTCACCACATTGAAGCGCTGCAAGCCCAAGAAGGCGATGTGCGGGAGGTACTGGAGGGTCACGTTCGCGCCTTACGGGAGGGAGTAACCATCACGTCCGTGGGTTTTCCGGAGCCAAACGAAGAAAGCGCGCCGCGGTTCTGTACACAATGCGGCAAACCGCTACACCCCACAGACCGATTTTGTAGCCAATGTGGCGCAGCGGTCCCGGCGCTGTGGTACGATCCGGTGCACAGGGCAGGATGAGGGGTCACTTTGTTTCCTGTTTCAGCACTGCCACGATGGCGCCAGCCACGTACCCCACGTTATGCTCTGTCAGGCCTGCCACGTTAATTCGGCCTGAACGCACCATGTAAATCGCATATTTCTCTCTCAACAGGTCTACCTGCTCCGGCGTCAAACCGGTGTAAGAGAACATCCCCTTTTGACGGACCAGAAAGGAAAAGTCGCGTGGGGCTCCCTTCTCGTGCAACGTTTCTACCAGCAAATGCCGCATGGTGTGGATGCGTTCCCGCATTCCGGTAAGTTCTTCTTCCCACTGGCGACGTAACTCGGGATCGGTCAACACCATGTGCACGATTTTGGCGCCATGAGCGGGCGGGTTGGAATAATTGGCCCGTGCGACCTGTTTCAAGTAGCCTAGAACAACCTGTGCCTGCGTTGCAGCCTCGGTCACCACAGTGAGGGCTCCCACCCGCTCATTGTACAAGCCAAAGTTCTTGCTAAAGGAGCTCGCTATGAGCACTTCCGGGCAATGTCGCACCAGGGTCCGCACGCCCTGAGCGTCCGGCTCCAGGCCGTCCCCGAAGCCCTGGTACGCGAAATCCACCAAAGGTATCACCCCCCGGGCAGCCAGAGTCCGGGCTACCGCTTCCCACTGATCATCAGATAGATCCGCACCGGTGGGATTGTGACAGCACCCGTGCAGCACCATCACATCCCCGGGCTGCATGCGGGTAAGGGCCTCCATGAGTGCGTCGAAGGCTACCTCCAACCGGGATCGGTCCAAGTAAGGATACGTGTCGACCGCAAGGCGGGCGGCTCCAAAAATGTTAAAGTGGTTGGGCCAAGTGGGATCGCTAACCCACACCCGGGTTTCAGGGCGCACCTGTGCGATAAGATCCGCGGCCACCCGTAGGGCTCCTGTGCCTCCTGGCGTCTGGACCGTGACGGCCCGACCATTCGCGACCACGGTAGCATGGGTGCCAAAGAGCAGCCCCTGTACCACTTCCCCAAACCCGGGCAAACCGTCTATAGGCAAGTAACTTTTACTGTTCTCAGCAGCCAAAAGGCGTGCTTCTGCAGCTTTTACCGCCGCCAAGATAGGCGTGCCACCGCTCGCGTCGCGGTACACTCCAGCTCCCAGGTTCACCTTACGAGGGTTGGTATCGCGGCGAAAGGCCTCGGTCAGACCCAGGATCGGATCCGGAGGCACAGGCTGCAAGTGTTCGAACATAACGTCCTCCTCACTGACCACACCACATCACGACTCTTCACGACGAGTTCGGCGTACTTTGACCGCGTGTGCGTGGGCATGTAATCCCTCGGCCTCTGCCAGCACTTCCGCGGCCTCCGCAATGGCTTCCATACCGGCCTCATTCAACCCTACCACCGAGACAATTTTGACAAAATCCCACACGTTTACCGGACTGGCGAATCGTGCCGATCCCCCGGTGGGCATTGAATGAGAGGGCCCGGCCACGTAGTCACCCAGCACCTCAAAGGATTGTTCCCCTACAAAGACTCCACCCGCGTTGCGTACCGCGCCCACCAAGTCCCACGGGTCTACCATAGACAGGCATAAATGTTCGGGAGCGAACTCATTGGCCACTTCTATGGCTTCTGCCAGATCCCGAGTTATCACAATGCCCCCCTGGGTAGCCAGCGCCTCGCGGATAATATCAGCTCGGGGAAGGGAACGCAGCTGTTTTTCCACCTCTTGCTGGACGAAATGGGCGAACGTACGGTGGGGGGTGAGAAGGATGGCCGTGGCCAGCACATCGTGTTCCGCCTGTGCCAGGAGATCGGCCGCAACCCAGGCAGGATTGGCCGTTTCATCCGCGATGATCACCGTTTCAGTAGGGCCTAACAACCCTTCAATACCCACGTCCCCGAAGACCTGCTTCTTGGCCAAGGTGACGAACAAGTTGCCTGGCCCAACTATCTTGTCTACGCGTGGGATGGTCTCTGTACCATACGCCATGGCGGCGATGGCTTGTGCTCCCCCCACTGCAAAGATGCGATCCACCTCTGCCAGATGTGCAGCCACCAGAATCACGGGCGAGACGGTCCCATCCTCCCGACAGGGTGGAGTACACATCACGATCTCCTCGACACCCGCTACCCGGGCCGGGATCACAGTCATCAACACGGTAGAAGGAAGGGGCGCAGTGCCTCCGGGAACGTACACCCCTACCCGACGTAAAGGGCGCACCAGCTGCCCCATACCACCTTCGGTTTCCCAATTTAGCCAGCTGTTGACGGGTTGACGCCGGTGAAATCGTTCGATGCGTTCGGCCGCGAATTCAAGGGCGCTGATCACATCGGGCGATACAGCCTCATACGCGGTCTCTATTGCCTCGGTAGGTACCTCCAGATAAGGTGGCGTCACGCCATCCACGCGTGCAGACCATTCCCGTAACGCGGTGTCACCTCGGGCCTGCACGTCACGTACAATGCGACGTACGGCTTCCTCGGGGGAGATATCTTCCCCGAACACCTGCCGTATACCTTCTCGCACGCGCGCCGGTACCGGCCACTGATCCCACCGACGCCGTTTGAGAATCGTCTGCCGCGCTTCCTCCAGGGTGTAAATGCGAATGGCTGGCATGAATGGCCTCCTCATCACAACGGTGACTAGCCCCTGTCCAGAGAATCACCCGGTCAGCATCGGTGGTATGATAGTTGAGCTTTGGCAGCAGCAGAAAATCACGTGATTGTCTCCATCACTTCACCGCGCGTTGCAACCGTTCCAGAATGGCCTTGACGCGGGCTTCCTTCAACCGGTAACTGGCCCGGTTCGCGATCAGCACTGCCTGAGAGTGAAGAATGACCCGAACCTCCACCAGGCCATTTTCCCGCAATGTCCGTCCCGTCTGTACCAGGTCCACAATGACGTCGGCCAGCCCGACCAGAGGTCCCAACTCTACCGACCCGCTCAGGGGAATGATCTCCGGGGACACACCCCGCGCGTGGAAAAACGCCCGTGCCAGGTTAGGGTACTTGGTCGCCACTCGGGGATTCGGGTGTAATCGCAAGGAGTGATACGTGTTGACCTTGTCCTTGGGCACGGCCACACTCAAACGACAGTGACCAAAGGGTAACAACATGGGCTCATACACGTCATACTGCCCCTCACGCAACACGTCCAACCCTACCACCCCAAGATCGGCCACTCCGTGCTCCACATACACAGGCACGTCCGCCGGTTTCGCTAAGAGAAAGGCTACTCCTGGCTCCTGACCGGGCCACAATAACACACGTGACGCCGGCCCGTTCTCGGCCATCAGTCCCGCGGCGACAAACAGCGCACGCGCGTCCGCCTCCAGACGCCCCTTTGGCAGGGCTATGCGAATTTCCTCGCCTATCGAGACGTTCCGCACACCCATCCCATCACCTCATCTGCCCAGGCCTCCGAGGGCAAAGCACGGGCATGCCCTTCCCACCACGCAAGGACGGCCTCCCTATCACACCAGACGACGCCCGGTATATGCCAAGCCATCGCGTACGAGCGCACCACCTCCGCCTGTTCTGCCTCGTAGTAGCACACCACCCGCACCCCTGCCTCCCGCAGTCGCCGTACCTCTGTGAGGGTCTTCCGGGTGAGCTCACCTCCTACCACCACCTGAGGGGACCAGACGACCGGCTGCGTGCCCTGCGCTTCCCACGCGCGCAGCACCCGATCGAGGGTGATAGCAAACCCTACCGCCGGTTGGGGCCGTCCAAACGCGCCCACCAAGTGGTCATACCGCCCCCCGCTCAGCACGGCCACTCCCAACCCCGGCACAAATCCTTCAAACGTTATGCCCGTGTAATACTCCATGCCCCGCACCTCGGCCAAGTCCAGGGTAATCATCTCCTTTATACCGTACAGGGCCGCGACCCGCTCAACAGCACGCAGGTTCTCCAGGGCTGAACGCATGGTATCATTGAGGGCCACTTTGGTCGCGGCTGCAAGCACCCCTTGTGTGCCATGTAACTGCGGCAACGTGAGCAACGCCTCCCGTAGGCGTCCCCGCAGCCCCCAACGGGAAACTAGCTCCTGAAGTTCAGGCGCGCTCTTCCGGTCCAGAGCAGAATGCAGTACGGCCGCATCGGCCGGGTCCAACTGAAGGGACTCCAACAATCCCCGGAAAAAGGCCATCTGGCCCAACACAAGCCGGAAGCGCGCGAGGCCGAGGGTTTGGAGGGAAGCCACTGCAAGGGCCAACACTTCCGCATCCGCTTCCGGATCGGCCGCGCCCAGTAGCTCGACTCCGGCCTGGTAAAACTCCCGTGGCATCCCGGCCACGGGCTCCTGGTACCGGAATACCGGCCCTGTGTAGAAGTATCGCTGAGGAAAGGGCTGATCAAACAACTTGCTCCCCACCAACCGCGCGGTAGGAATAGTCATATCCGGCCGAAGGGCGAGGACTTTACCATCCCGGTCGAAAAAGCGGTACATTTGTTCCTGGAGCGGCGCTCCAGTCCCCGTACTTAAGGTCTCCGCGTACTCAAACGTGGGCGGGATGTACTCCGTGTACCCCCAACGTCGGTAAACCTCCCGCAACACACTCTCCGCCTCTCGGAGCGCGGCAGCCTCTTGCCAGAATCGATCAATCACCCCATGGGGCAGAGGACGCCCAGGAGGGCGATGGTTGGACACCGTCTGTCGTCGCCAATCACTCATGGGTTACCTTCTACCTTTTCATTCATTTACCTGTGCTCCTCAGATACCCCTTATCTTAACCCATTCTGGAACGCTTTGCCCACACCGACATGTATCGGGGAAGCGCGAGGGGGGACTCGCGTTTGGCAAAATCGCACGCATCGCCGATAATGTTTTGCCGGATCAGAACCTGCCACGATCGCTCATGCAAACCTCAACTGAGTATCAAGAACACAAGGACAAAAACATGGGGGACGAAGGACACCAAGCGAGAGACCATGACCTCATCTACCGTTCGTTGTCCATTATCACGGTAAACGTATTCTGCTCACACGCTTATATGCTCGCGAGAGTGTGAGGTGCACCAACTATGGGGCTTTTCACACGGCTGTGGCGACCTAAACGATCACCGGTAGCGGACTTGATAGTTATCGTCTCGGGACTACCCCGTTCAGGAACCTCCATGATGATGAAGATGCTCGAGGCCGGAGGATTACCCCTCCTCACCGACCATCAGCGACGGCCGGATGAGGATAACCCTAAAGGGTACTACGAATTCGAGCGTGTGAAACAGCTACCTCGTGGCGATGTAGGCTGGCTGAAGGAGGCGCAGGGCAAAGCGGTTAAGGTGATTTCAGCTCTACTGCAACACCTCCCCCCTACCTACCGGTACAAAATCATCTTTATGGAGCGGGACTTGCAAGAAGTGCTTGCCTCCCAGCGGAAGATGCTCATCCACCGTGGTGAAGATCCTGACAAAGTGGACGATGAGGAATTAAAGCGCCTGTTTGCCAAGCACCTTCAGCAAGTGCGGCAATGGTTGGCTCAGCAGCCGCACATGGAGGTGCTGTATGTTTCGTACAACGCGTTGCTGGAGGACCCAGACCCCTACATTCGACGAATAAACGCGTTTCTCGGTGGAAACCTCAACGAACAAGCTATGCGCGAGGTGGTGGATCCCTCGCTGTACCGCAATCGCGCGGCCGTAAGTGGAGGATGAGTTACTCCGAGTGCGTTTCTTCCTGTTGTATTTCGGCCAACAGCGCGCGATCTTCCGGGGTGAGAGGAGCGTGTGTCAGAAGCTCCGGTCGACGTTGCAAGGTACGCCGCAATGCTTCCTTGCGTCGCCAACGGGCAATGCGGGCGTGATGCCCAGAAAGCAGCACTTCAGGAACACGACGCCCGCGAAACTCAGGCGGGCGAGTGTACTGTGGCCCTTCCAGCAATCCGGTGGCAAAGGAATCCTCTTCTGCACCCCGTTCATATCCCAGCACCCCCGGTAACACGCGAGCCACCGCGTCCACAACAACCATGGCCGCTAACTCCCCCCCCGAAAGCACGTAATCTCCAATGGAAATTTCATCTGTGGCCAGGTACCGGCGAACCCGTTCATCAAAACCCTCATATCGACCACAAATGAGCACAAGCCGTGGGTAGCGAGCCAGTTGACGCACGACCTCTTGGGTGAGAGGACGGCCTTGCGGGGTCAACAAAATAATAGGTGGCAACTCGGCCACGTTTACAGGCGGTCCCCCGACTCCTCGAAACACCGGCCGATCTAGGATCGTTTCCACAGCTGCAACGAGGGGTTCAGGCCGTAACAGCATTCCACCCCGTCCACCGTACGGCACATCATCCACCTGACGATGTGGTCCCAACCCAAAGGACCGCAAGTCGTGGATGGCAATGCTCAACGCGCCCATGTCCTGGGCACGACGAATAATGCTCTCAGCAAAGGGTCCCTGAAACATGGCCGGAAAGAGAGTAATGATGTCAACGTGCATCGCGTGCGCCTCCCGTGCCCGATGCATGCTCATCGTCGTACAACACCACGATGAAACGCCGAGGACCGTGTACACCTACCGCCAAGGTTTGTTCAATATCCGCGCTCTTGCTCGGACCACTGATGATGGTCAAGGCAGCAGGCATTGAATGGGGTCGTGTCCGGATCCAGGCGAAAAGGTCAGGCACCAGCACAGTTGTTGCCACCAGGGCAATGTGGACCGGCGGTAACAGCGTGGCCATGCGACTGTGCGAGGGACCGCTACCGACCACAATACTACCGGTTTCAGCGAGGGCCGCCATCGCCCCACTTATCCCTACGTCTGCTCGCGCGCAGAACTCACGAAGGGACCCTGATGTTTGTCCTACCACGAACCAACTTCGTTCAGGCCAGCGCTTGGACCAGGCTACCTGGTCCAGCGGAGGATCAGGATTCACCACCACTCGAGACGCGGCCAATGCGTCAAGCAGTTCGCTCACGCGTGCCAGCGCTTGGGACCAGCTTCCCACCTGATACACTTCCCCTTTCACCGCCTGTAAGGTTTGAGCAAAGCGGGCTGTCAGGTCCGGGAAAGTGCGAGGGCTGTCCCATCCCCGCGCGGGCAGGACAGAGCGGAGACGCCGGTGGAGGTGCTGCAGAATTGTCTCACGGGGTGTGGTCATAGGCCCTCCAGAGATTATGAAATCACATTGATGGTGAACCGTCGGCATGTTGTTGCTCTGTAGCACGCCATAACTCCATGAAGGAGCGCGGGGCAAGCGCTGGCACATCACGCCCGGCAGCGAAGTGCAAAGGGGCGGGCAAGTGCAACCTCCCCTCCCGCACAAAGGGGCGCTGCAACAACCGCACCCCGCGCATCACCCAGCGATAAAGCCGCGGATGACGCATAAGCCAGGCAATGCCTTGTTCCAGCTTCCGGTCTCGCGCAGGCAGTAAACCGCGTTCGGCCACATCGCGACGTAGTGATAATAACATGCGGGGCAGATCAATGCGCACCGGACACACTTCCAGGCACGCACCACACAACGTACTGGCATGGGGTAACGCGAAATATCGATCCAGCCCGAACAACAGAGGAGTCACCACCGCCCCGATGGGGCCTGAATAAGGACTGCCGTACGTTTGTCCCCCTACCTTGCGGTACACCGGACACACGTTCAAACACGCCCCACAGCGGATGCACTGAAGCACTTCTTCATACTCAGTGCCCACTAACCGACTACGCCCGTTATCCAAGATGATGATGTGCATTTCCTCTGGTCCATCTGGATCCTCCGCGCGGGCGGGACCGGTGAGAATACTGGTGTAAATGGAAAGGGGCTGTCCCGTCGCACTGCGTGCCAGGAGTTGCAACCACACAGCTGCTTCTTCCCACGTAGGCACTACTTTTTCCACCCCCATAATGGCCACATGCACTCGGGGCAGGGTGGTCACCATCCGGCCGTTCCCTTCGTTAGTTACCAGAACGATACTGCCCGTCTCAGCCACAGCAATGTTCACGCCCGTGATGCCCATATCCGCCGTGAGAAAAACATCTCGTAACAGCCGACGGGCCGTAGCCGTGAGGGCCGGAATGTTGTCCGGCGGTAAAGGTTCGCCGGCTACCTCGCTAAAAAGAGCGGCTACTTGCTCGCGAGTCTTGTGAATGGCAGGCGCAATTATGTGGGTAGGATGTTCCTGCGCCAGCTGAACGATCCACTCGCCGAGGTCGGTTTCCACCGTTCGAATGCCCTCGGCTTCTAGGGCAGGATTAAGGTTGATCTCTTCTGCGGTCATGGACTTGCTCTTGGCCACAGTGCGCACCTGTCGTTCCTTGGCCAGGGCGAGGATAATGGCGATGGCTTCCGCGCCGTCGCGCGCCCAGTGGACCCGAGCTCCTGCCGCAGTAGCATTTCGTTCAAAGGTGGTCAAGTGTTCGGCCAAGCGCGCCAAGGTAGCTGCCCGGATGGCCTTCAGGCGGTCGCGCAGGCCATCCGCGTCGGGCAGGTCCTGCAACGCGTGGACACGTTCCTCTCGAAACCGGCCGGTGGCACCGCGCAGGGCCTGCTGTATCTGGCCATCTGACAGCGCCTGGCGGGCAGCCTCCCGAAACGCCTGAAAAGTACGCTCTCCCCACATCACGCTCCTCCGTCTAATGCCGCGGCCAAGAGAACGGCCACGTGTTCCACCTGTACTCCTGCCCGGCGCGCCAGGCCTCGCATTTGCATGAGACACCCCGCGTCAGCCGTTGCCACAATGGGCGCGTTGGTCTCCCGCGCCAGACGTAACTTCTCCTCGGTGATCGCGTTGGCCACCTCCGCCATGCGCAGGGAAAATAACCCCCCGAACCCACAGCAGAAATCCGCTTCCGCCATCTCTCGTAAGGTATATCCTGCGGCCTGGAGAAGGGCACGCGGCTCCTCACCCAGACCCAACAACCGGTTCATGTGGCAGGAATCGTGATATGTCAAAGGGGGAGCATCGGAACGTCGAGGGGGCGTCCATTGGGCTCGATGTACCAGGAACTGACATAACTCATACGTTTTACGCGCCACACCCATAGCCCGCTCGGCCCACTGCGGATCATCACGCAGCAAATGCGGTATCTCCACCCGCAAAAACGCCGTACACGAACCACTGGGCACCACGACAGCAGTAAACGGCTCCAGCAAAGTGACCGTCTGACGGGCCAGAGGCACAGCCTCATCAGGTAGCCCGCTGTTAAAGAAAGGTTGACCACAACAGGTCTGGGCCGGCGGCACCACCGGCGCATACCCCGCAGCTCGCAGAAGGCGAACCGCTGCCAGACCAATTTCAGGGTAGATTTGATCTACCAAACAGGTCACAAAAAAGGCCACCTCCTTTTTATGCACGTCATCCTCCTAATCGGGGCACCAACGACACATGGAGACTCACAAAATCCGCACGGCGGAGCACCGTTTCCAAATCAGGCACAAGGGTAACCGCGAGAAGGGGGACCTGATCGGGGGCCACGTACGGATCATATGCCAGCACCTTCATCCCCAAACCGTGTACGGCTATCTCGGCTACTCGTCGGCCAATGCACTCTAGTCCCACAATGCCTTATACCGGTCCTCGCTCATCCTGTCAAGTCCATTGGGCAGGATCTAAGGTGATTTATACAATTTATGATCGGCGTAGCATATTTACACACATGTCCCTCTTCAGTCCGGCACAACATGCTGATTGACTGCCAAAACGTTGCCCCTGCGAGGTGCCGTACGGGGGAAGAAGGGTTTTTCGGAATGCCGGAGAAGCCCGGTCCATCAGCCAGGAGCACATGAGCGAAGGACAGCATGGGGAAGGCATTGCTGCGGGGGATAATGAATTACAGAGGGCTTGGCGGCGGCCGTCTCACCACCGGCCGCCGCCGCTATCCAGTCGTGCTACTCCGCTTCCAGGGACGGTGCCGGTGTCCGCCGGCTTTCCCGACGTGCTTTCCACGCCTCGTGCACAATGGGCAGGATGGACACCAGGATGATCACAATGATCGCTATCGAGAAGTTCTCCTTCACCACCGGAATGTTGCCGAAGAAGTAACCCGCCAGCGTGAACACGGATACCCAGACGATCCCACCTACTATGTTGTAGGTGAGAAAATACCCGTAAGACATGCGTCCCACTCCCGCAACGAACGGAGCGAATGTGCGTATGATAGGCACAAATCGTGCCAGGAAGATCGTCTTCCCTCCGTGCTTCTCAAAAAACTCATGGGTTTTATCCAAGTAGTCCTTTCGAATCCAACGGATCTCTCCGGTATAGGCCCGTTCGCCCACATAATGGCCGATCCAGTAATTCACCGTGTCGCCCAGGATAGCCGCGATGATCAGGAGCACCATCAACGTGAGCTGGTCCAATGCGCCAAGGCCCGCAAAGGTGCCTGCAGCAAACAACAAGGAATCCCCGGGCAGGAAGGGAGTCACCACAAACCCCGTTTCCATGAACACGATGAGAAACAGGATGGCATACGTCCACGTCCCGTACTGTTGAATGATGTCTCCCAGGTACTTGTCCAGGTGCAGGAACAGGTTCACCACCGAACGTACAAGCTCCACAATGTCCATCTTGTTCCCTCCCATGCGGTGTCACGCAGGGTAAAAAGCGCCCCTTCGGCCGGAGGCCTCCATGTGAAGGCCCTCGGGCCGACCACGGCTATATCTCCCAGCAGAGAGATCCGGCGTGCACGTAATCACTACCAGCCAGGAACGCCATGGCTTTCCGCCAGAAAATCAGCAGAGAGTATATAGAGCCCTTGCCGGACGGACAAATTTCCATCGTTGGGACGGAGATGTTATCCGCTCCGCTTCAACCGTCCTGTCCGCTTGGCATACTGCTCTGCCCGGTTAAAGACCAGCACGCCAACGCCCATAAGGCCCACGCCGGTGACGGCCAGTACCACGAAACGTGGCCACAAGACCACGGTAGGGGTGCCTTGGAGAATGGCTTCCCGGATACCTTGCAGCACATAAGTGGCCGGACTCACCCGCGCGATCACTTGCATCCACCCCGGCAACACGTCAATGGGATAATACACACCGGAGAAGAGAAGCAACAATGCCTGCACCATGTGGGTCATCTGGGCCCCTCGTTCTGGGAAGAGAAGCGGCAACACGCTGGCCATGATCCCTAACCCGATGAAGGACAGCCCCCCTGCCAGAAGCATGAACAGCGCCCCTGCCACGTTGGCACCGGCCAGGGAAACATCGAACAGAAGCACGACTGCCCCCGCGATGCCGGCGCTGAGGAGCAAACCGTGCAGGATAGCAAACGCGGTCTGACCCAACATATGCGTGAACCGGTGGATAGGGGCCATCAATGTGTACTCAATGGTACCCTCCCATCGCTCCCATTGAATCATCTCGCTGATGTTGTCGAAGATTACGGACAGAAAGCGCCATACTAGAGTGCCTATCAATAAGTAGAGGATCAGGTAATCGGTGTTCACCTTGGCGCCGCTGATGCGATCCATAGCGGCGCCGATGTAAGTGATGGAGAGCGCGCTGGCCAGGGAATAGGCAAACCAAACCAGCTCCCACCCCATGTATCGTCTCACCAAGTGCAGGTTCCGTTCGATAAACGCGTACGAAGCGCCCAGCTCAAAGCGCACGATGCGCCAGAGGGATATCATCACCGTCACCTCCTCCACACAGAGATGTGCGCCTCTCAGTTCCCCTCCACCATGACCGCATCGCCCACCTCATCCATCTGTTTACCCGTTAACGCCAGGAACACCTCCTCCATCGATATCTTCCGGCCGTTGGCTGCCACACGCGCCTTGAGACCTTCGGGGGTATCCAGCGCCACAATACGCCCTTCGTCCAGGATTGCTATCCGATCACACAGGGTTTCGGCCTCCTGCATATCGTGGGTACTTAGGAGGATGGTCGCATCGTGTGTCTCCCGCAGTTCACGAATGAGCGCTTGCACCTCCCGCTTAGAACGCGGGTCAAGACCGGTGGTCGGCTCGTCCAGGAGCAACACGACAGGGGAGGTCAGGAAGGCCCGGGCGATGGCCACTTTTTGCTGCATACCTCGCGACATCTCCTCCATGGGCTGATGGAACGCGGACTCGCGCAACCCTAACCGGTGCAAAATGCTATAAATCCGCTCGCGCGCCGCCGTGCCATGCAACCCGTACAACCGCGCGCCGTACATCAGATTCTCCACCGGACTTAACTTCTTGAAGAAGGCAGCTTCCACAGAAACTCGGTTGATCAGACGCTTCACTATCATGTCCTGTTGCACCACGTCGTAACCGAACACCAGCGCGCGACCGGAATCCGGAATGATTAGGGTGCTCAGCACCCGGATAAGGGTGCTCTTACCGGACCCGTTAGGACCAAGAATGCCGAAAATTTCCCCTGGTGCTACAGTAAAACTCACGTCTTGCAGCGCCCGTATCCGGCGAGGTCGACGTCGCCCGCGCAGCCGTTCCCACCAGGACGCTCTCTCGTCCAGTTCAAACGACTTGCTCACATGCTCTACCACCACGGCCGGTATTCCCGGAGCAATATGGGGACGCAGCTGTGTGGCGATTACGTTCTGAGCCATCGGTAGCTTCTCCCCTCGTTGCGTGCATGACAGGTATATCTAGGACGTCGTTGAGCCCTGTATCGCCTGGCGGCAGCTAAAGGACACAGGCCTAACAGCCTTCACGTAAATAAAACGGCCGTGGGGAGATGCCCACGGCCGCCCTGTAGTCCCTTACCGGCTTCACGTCACGTTCCCCGAAGGGCACACTCCCCTTTTGGGCACACCCTTCTTATCCATACCTCCGAGGATGAATATAATGTACACGGGTATCCTCTCCCTGTCGGTTCCGCTTAGAATGTCGATATCACCATAAAAGTGTTGGGTCAACCACGGGGGGAACGACGATCACCGGCCACCAAGGCGTGTTACCCCACTTATGGAGCCTCTAGCACAGCTCGTAGTTCATCGAAATTGACCCGAGCCGTACAGTCAATGCTCAACGGCGTTACAGAAACCACCCTTTCCTCGAGAAAGGCATAGATATCGGAATCCGGCTCCACCTGGTCCGGTTGTACCCCCACATGGTAATCGATCTTTCCCCCTAGGCGCCCATCTTGAAACACCTCGCTCAGGAAGTTGGCGTAATACGCGTGACGCGACTGTCGGGTTAACCGCCAGGGAGTATCAGGCGTCGCGTGCTGAGGGACATCGACCTTCAGCACGTCCACGTCGAAAGGCAGCTCCCTGGTGAGAAGGCGTTGGGCGAAATAACGAGTAAAGTGGATGGCGGCATGCCAATCCGTTTCCCCGTGGTGAAAGTGGTACGCCGGGTCGGTCTCCAAGGAGACAGCCAAGCCGGGCACTCCCATGGCCGCGGCCTGAAACGCGGCGCCTACAGTACCGGATATGGTTGTGCCGCTGCCCAGATTTTCCCCGTAATTGATGCCGGAGACAACCAAGTCCGGCCGCCGTTCTCGGGCCAGCCATAGTATCCCGTAAATGACCGCGTACGCCGGTGAACCGCGCAGGGCGTACGCGGGAACATCCACGCCGTGCACTTGCAGCGCGACCGGCCGGAGGACTCCGTCCGTCGGTGGGAGGCTACGGCTCATGCTCGTCTGCTGCTCCTGGGGTGCCACCACCACCACGTCGCCCAACGGCAACACGGCTGCCACCGCCGCGCGCAACCCTGGGGAATGGACGCCGTCGTCGTTGGTAACCAAGATCAACCGTCGAGGCTTCATCTTCCTTCCGGGCCATCCGAAGTGACAGGTTGACGAGGCAGCTGGACGGCAATGGGGGGCGCGGGTTCCCGTCGGAAGACCAGCTCGGTACCATCCTCGTTGACGTCCACCACAATAGTATCCCCAGGGTGGTACTCCCCACGCAGGATAGCCCTGGAGAGAGGGCTTTCCACGTATCGCTGGATTGCCCGGCGCATCGGCCGCGCGCCGTACACGGGATCGTAACCCCGTTCCGCTAACCACTCCCGGGCCGCGTCGGTCAGCTGCAACGTGTATCCCTGCTCTTGTAGCCGCTCGGCCAAGTACCGGAACTGTATGTCCACGATCTGACGGATGTGTTCGGATTTTAGGGTGTGGAAGATGATAATTTCGTCGACGCGATTGAGAAACTCGGGTCGGAAAGTGCGCTTCAACTCACGTAACACGATGTCCTTCAGTTCTTCCTCGCGGATTGCCTCCCCGGACTCGTCGGGCCGGAAACCGATGTGGGCTGCTTTGCGAACGAACTCGGTTCCGATGTTAGAGGTCATGATGATCACTGTGTTACGGAAGTCCACGGTGCGTCCCTGGCCGTCGGTCAGCCGTCCATCTTCCAGGATTTGGAGCAAGGCGTTCCACACATCTGGATGCGCCTTTTCGATCTCATCAAAGAGGATGACCCGGAAGGGACGACGCCGCACGGCTTCGGTGAGCTGGCCCCCTTCTTCGTATCCCACGTATCCCGGGGGGGCACCAAACAAGCGGCTGACCGTGTGTTGTTCCCGGTATTCGCTCATGTCGATCCGCAACAGGGCGTCATCATCGTCGAACAGGAACTCCGCCAGCGCGCGTGCCAGTTCGGTCTTGCCCACGCCTGAAGTGCCCAGAAAGATGAAGGAACCGATAGGCCGTCGCGGGTCCTTCAAGCCCGAACGAGCTCTGCGGATGGCATCGCTCAGCACGGCGATGGCCTCATCCTGACCCACAACCCGTTTCTTGAGCTCTTCCTCCATGCGGAGCAAGCGCTGGCTTTCCGACTCCAGCATAGTGGTGACGGGAATACCTGTCCAGCTGGAGACGATACGCGCGATGTCCTCCGCGTTGATAAGGTCGGTCAGGCCGGCCTCCTTTTGCCACGCAGCTTTAGCCACTTCAAGCTCTTTCTCGAGGCGCAGCCGTTCGGTGCGATGCCGGGCCGAACGTTCCCAATCGCTGGCTTGCCAAGCGGCCTCTTCCTGGGTTCGGGCTTCTTCGATTCGTTTCTCCAGACGCCGCAAGTGCGGCGGAAGGGTGTGCATAGCTACCCGTCGGCGGGCTGCGGCTTCATCGATGAGATCAATGGCCTTGTCCGGCAGCCGGCGCTCCGTGATGTACCGGTGAGCCAAGCGCACTGCGGCCTCAAGAGCTTCATCCGTAAAGCGCACCTGGTGGTACGCTTCATAGCGCTCCCGAATGCCTCGCAGAATGGCGATGGTCTCCTCAACCGTCGGTTCATCCACCCAGATGGGCGCAAACCGGCGTTCCAGCGCGCTGTCCTTTTCGATGTACTTGCGGTATTCGTCCGGCGTGGTGGCACCGATACATCGCAATTCCCCGCGCGCCAGGGCCGGTTTCAGGAGGTTTGCCGCGTCGATAGCTCCGGAAGCAGCCCCTGCGCCCACCACGGTGTGGATCTCGTCGATAAAGACGATCACCTTGCCATCGGACTGTTTGACCTCTTCCACGAAGGCTTTAAGGCGCTCCTCAAACTCACCGCGGAAGCGAGTGCCCGCGATCATGGCTCCCAGGTCCAAGGAAATGATGCGCCGGCCCAGCAGGAGATCGGGCACATTGCCAGCTACGATACGCTGAGCCAACCCTTCTACGATGGCGGTTTTACCCACGCCCGCTTCCCCAATAAGCACGGGGTTGTTCTTTGTGCGCCGACAAAGGACCTGGATAACCCGGTTGATTTCCTCTTCCCGACCAATAATGGGATCCAATTTACCTTCCGCGGCGAGGGCGGTCAGGTCGTGGCCGTACTTCTCCAGGGCCCCAAAATGTGTTTCCGCGGTGGGACTGGTTACCCGACGCCCCCCACGAATCTTCTGAACAGCCTCGAAGATGCGCTCCTTCGTGATCCCCTGTTGACGCAAGATCTCCGCTGCTGGTGTATTGCGTTCACTGGCAATGGCCAACAGAAGGTGCTCTGTGCTGATGTACTCATCGTTCAAACGTTCGGCCTCTTCCTGGGCCATATCCAGCACACGCTTAAGGCGGGGAGTAATGTACACCTGCCCCATAGGCCCTCCGGCCATCATGGGCATGGGCCCACGGGGCACCCGACGCAACACAGCTTCCAGTCGTTGCCGCATCGCCTCCACCGAGGCGCCCAATTCCTGTAAAATGTGGGGCACAATGCCATCGGGCTGTTCCAGCATGGCCAGGAAGACGTGTTCTGTGTCCACCTGGGCATGTTGGTACCGCTGGAGGATCTCGTAGGCCCGCATGGCCACATCTTGTGCCCGTTCCGTAAACCGTTCAAAACGCATCATCGGCGTGTTCTCCTTCGACTGAGACGTTCCTACCTGTTACCAGCCTACCTGTCTTCTGCCGGTGTGATAGCGGCAGACACCTTCAAGGCAGCAAGGCATTCTGAGATCTGGCTCTGCTCCATTATAATGAGGGGGAAACGGTAGCGTCAAACGGTTGATCCCCCGTGCAGGGGATAAAAAAACAGGGTGGGGTGCTACCCCACCCTGGCTCAGCCGA
The DNA here is from genome assembly GCA_015490995.1 of Anaerolineae bacterium. Taxonomy (GTDB): domain Bacteria; phylum Chloroflexota; class Anaerolineae; order JAADDB01; family JAADDB01; genus S141-23. Next base: position 22,452 of record WFWT01000062.1, read on the forward strand.
GATCGCCACGACGACGTGCTTTGCGTTCCTCTTCCCGCCTGCGACGGTATGCTTCCTGTTGCGCGCGCACCTGCGCAATGCGCTCTTCCTTCGCCTGTAAGCGCTTCATGAAGCGTTCCACCTGCCCGGTGGTGTCCACAATGCGCTGTTGGCCCGTGAAGAAGGGGTGGCACACCGAACACACGTCGGTGCGAATAACCTCTTTGGTGGAACCTGTAGTCCACGTGTTGCCGCAGGCACAGATCACCGTTGCGTTTTCATAAAATGGTGGATGAATTTCCTTCCGCATGGTCTATCCCTCGTGCCGAATCCAATGCTAAAGCGGTTGGTATACAGCCGTTTCCTTCAACGGCGTTGCCTGCCGGGCTACACCGCCTGCGCTTCCTGCAGGGGGTAGACGCTCACCCGTTTTTTACTCTTGGTGACGTGCTCAAAACGCACAACTCCATCCACCTTGGCAAAAAGGGTGTAATCCTTACCTACGCCTACGTTACGTCCCGGCAGGAAACGGGTACCACGCTGACGAACCAACACATGGCCCGCCCGCACAAACTGACCATCATAACGCTTCACGCCCAGACGCTTGCTGCGTGAATCTCGCCCGTTACGCGTCGAGCCACCACCTTTCTTGTGTGCCATAGTTCCCCCTCACTCCTGTGTCTCACTCTCTGGCGCTACGCCTAACGCGATGCGATCAATGTGCACTTCGGTATAATACTGACGATGCCCTTGCTTACGCCGGTACCGCTTCTTCGGGCGGTACTTGAAGACAATGATCTTTCGGCCACGCGTCTGCTGCACAATGGTCGCTTCCACACGGGCGCCCTCCACCAATGGCCGCCCGATGTGCACCTGATCATTATCCACAACTAACAGGACACGGTCAAACACCACCTTGTCCCCCGCGTTGCCGGGCAACTTCTCCACCAAAAGTCGGTCGCCCGGGCTGATCCGATACTGTTTACCGCCGGTTTCAATGACCGCGTACATCTTTGCCTCCTCGCGTCGCGCCCTGCCGGGCAGGGACTTTACAGAGCGACGCTCCTTTGCTAACTGGTATCTCACAGCAAGCGCCCATTATATGTGGGAAGGGGGAAAGACGTCAAACTGACGTCGTACTTACGCCAAGAACACGTCGTTGGTCATCACCTCACCGGGCACGGCACCCAAGGATATCCAAAAACACCCGTAAATGGCGGTACTAAGGACCTATTGTGTTCACCTGTCCTCTCTGCTACACTGGGGATGCAAACAACGTTAACGGCGGTCATCAAGACGGCCAACACACGTCCCACGTGGGATTGAAAGGAGGTAGGTAGCTATGCTGGAGCGCACAATGTGGGCGGCATGGCGGAAGTGGCAGGAAGTTGTGGCCCGCGAGGAGGGCCAGGACCTGGCCGAGTACGGACTCATTATCGCCTTGGTGGCTATCGTAGCCATCGGCGCACTCACCCTGCTGGGTCG
>WFWT01000063.1 GCA_015490995.1 Anaerolineae bacterium
ACCGTGTTCTGGGCCTGGCAAGCGCCAACACCCCAAGGATCGAACAACGGACAGGAAGGAAAAAGCCGGGCTTGTAGCCCGGCTTTTTCCCTGGTACCCCCGAGAGGATTTGAACCTCTGACCTCCTGGTCCGCAACCAGGTGCTCTATCCACTGAGCTACGGGGGCCCAATTAAGAGCGGGGAGGGAGGGATTCGAACCCTCGGTGGAGGCTTTTAACCCCCACAACCGCTTAGCAGGCGGCCCCGTTCGTCCACTCCGGCACCTCCCCATATATCTACGAAATAGGCGGAGGGAGAGGGATTCGAACCCCCGGGGCATTACGCCCAGCGGTTTTCAAGACCGCCGCCTTCGACCACTCGGCCATCCCTCCGCGCGGTCGTGTAGCCCCTTATCCGCCCTGGATTATATCCAATGTGATGGGTTCCGTCAAACGCTTTTTTCTTCCTGGTGAACTCCTTCCTGTCCGTCAGCGCGAGAGCCCTTGTTTCGGCCCTCGCTCTGACGGATGGGACGTCGCTCATGCGGGGACCGGTGTGGTCAGTGCCTCGCCAGCAATGAAGCGTTCTACTGCAGCACGTGCTTCGTGGTCGGGCATTTGCACCGGTGGCGACTTCATAAAGTACGCACTGGGCCCTAACAGCGGCCCACCAAGGCCCCGGTCCAGGGCCACCTTAGCACAACGGATTGCGTCGATGACCACCCCCGCGCTGTTGGGGCTGTCCCACACCTCCAACTTCAACTCGATGGTAAGAGGCACGTCGCCAAATCCCCGGCCCTCCAGGCGAATGTGGGCCCACTTGCGATCGGCCAGCCAAGGTACATAATCACTGGGCCCTATGTACACGTTCTCAGGAGCCAACGTGTAGGGTAAAATGCTCGTCACCGCCTGCGTCTTACTGACTTTCTTGCTGTGCAAGCGTTCCCGTTCGAGCATGTTGTAAAAGTCGGTGTTTCCCCCCACGTTCAGCTGGCTAGTACGCTCCAGTCGGACACCTCGGTCCACAAACAACTGCGCGAGGGTGCGATGGACAATGGTAGCCCCAACCTGAGATTTAATGTCGTCCCCAATGATGGGGACACCTGCCTGCTGGAAGCGTTTCTGCCACTCGGGGGATTTGGCCACGAACACAGGAATGGCGTTGATGAACGCGACACCGGCCTCCAGGGCTTGCTGGGCGTAATAGCGGGTCGCCTCTTCGCTGCCCACTGGAAGGTAGTTAATCAACACATCGGCGTCTGTCTCTTTTAGCACACGACCTACATCCACCGGCGGTGTGTCCGCTTCGACAACCATGTCTTTAAGGTAACGGCCTACGCCGTCCAGGGTAGGCCCGCGTAGGACGGGTACACCCAGGTGGGGAACATCGGCAAAGCGAAGGGTGTTGTTGGGCCCCGCCCAGATGGCCTCCGACAGGTCCTTTCCCACCTTTGTCGCGTCGACGTCAAAGGCCGCCACAAATTCAATGTCCCCTACGTGATACCCACCCAGGGTCACGTGCATCAGGCCCGGCACATCTGTGTCCTCTGGCGCGTTACGGTAGTAGAAGACCCCCTGAATCAGGGCACAGGCACAGTTCCCCACACCCGCAATGGCCACCCGTATTGGGCGGCGATGCCCTCTGTTGTGGTAATCTCGCATAAGTCACCTCCTTTTGGCGTGAATCTTGAGGACGAATCTTTCGGCATGTACCATCAATGGCGCCCTTACATCTAAAACTCGGCGGACATCATGAGGCAAAGGGATGTTCACGCGGTTGCTCGTTCCACAAGGGTGCAATCGAAGTGCACCGTGTCCACCGCCTCGCCCCGGCGCCAACGGAGGAGCAAGGCTACAGCTGTATGGCCCATGGCCTCTGTGGGTTGGGCTACGGTGGTGAGGGGGGGCGCGGTCAGTTCGCTGAAAGGGATGTTGTCGAAGCCGATGACGGCCAAATCGTCAGGTACCCGTACTCCCAGGGCCCAAGCTTGTGCCAGTATCCCGTATGCCGTGAGGTCGTTGTAGCAGAGCACCGCGTCAGGGGGTGGGGTGATGTCGAGCATGGCCAACAGAGCCCGTCGGCCATCCTCTGCCCGGCCTTGCCCGGGGAACATGAGCCGGGAATCCAGGGGCAACTCCATTGCACGCAGGGCTTCCGTGTAACCGTGCAGGCGTTCCCGGGCTGAACGGCTGGTAGTCGGTCCTCCGATAAAGGCAACACGACGGTATCCCAAGTCCACCAAGTACTCGACGGCTAAGCGGGCCCCCTGTCGGTTGTCCGCCATCACCGAACGTACGCGTGGGTGGTCTAAGGTATGATTGACCAGTACCAAGGGCACGGTCACGTGGGCCAGGATGTCCGGATAATGTTCCACCCCACGAGGGGAAATAACGATGATACCGTCCACCCGGCGTTCTTGAAGCGCGCGGATGGCCGCTACCTCTCGACGAGGCAGGTTGTGGGAGGTAAGTAGAAGAAGGGTGTATCCGGCTGCACCGGCTGCATCCTCCACCGCGCGCACCAGTTCCGCTGCGTAGGGATCGGTGACGGTGGTGGTGACCACACCCAGGGTGCGGGTTTCCTGTTTCACCAAGCTGCGGGCGATGGCGCTGGGCATATACCCCAATTCCGCTGCGGCCTGCCGCACCCGCTGCTTGGTGGCTTCGCTGATGCGTGGATGGTCTGCCAGCGCCCGGGAGGCGGTGGCTACGGAGACCCCTGCTTTTTGGGCTACATCTTTTAAAGATACGGTCATGGGGTGCGACCTCCGATAGGTGCAATCGTTTGCGCTATCTAGTATATGTACGACGGGGAAATCGTCAAGCTTTGTGCAATCGTTTGCGCAACTTCGCAGAACGCGCAGGTTCACACCTATCCCTTTCCCGTGATATCATGCACTTCAACGGATGAGCGATGTGGAGGAAGAGTTATGTGTCCAGCGTTCGTTATTTTCCCGGCCATTGACCTGCGAAACGGTCGATGTGTGCGTTTGCGACAGGGGGACCCTGCGGCGGAAACGGTGTATGGGGAGGATCCGGTGGCCATGGCGCGGCATTGGGTTGCCCAGGGGGCCACATGGTTGCACGTGGTGAACCTGGACGGCGCGTTGGCTTATCGTCCCTCCACACCTCGGCGTGCTTTGCCGGTGAACTTACAGGTCTTGGCCGCGATTTGCGAGGCGGTTGCTGTGCCAGTGCAGTTTGGGGGCGGGTTGCGTACCCTGGCCGATATAGAAGGCGCCTTGCGCCTGGGAGCAGCACGGGTGGTGCTGGGCACGGTGGCGGTAACGCAACCGGCGCTGGTGGTGGAAGCCCTGGCCCGTTTTGGACCGGAACGGGTGGTGGTAGGCCTGGATGCCCGTGAAGGTCGGGTGGCCACGCACGGATGGACGCAGGTAAGTGACGTATCGGTGGAGGTATTAGGCCGGATGATGCACGAGGTGGGGGTACAGCGCGCGGTGTACACGGATATCCGGCGGGATGGCATGCTCACGGGCGTGGATCCGGAGGAAGTGGCCCGTCTGGCGGAGACCACCGGGTTGCGCGTGATCGCCTCAGGCGGCGTGGCCTCACTGAATGACCTTCGGGCCCTCTTTCAAGTAGCCCACCGGGGGGTCGAAGGGGTGATCGTGGGGCAAGCATTGTATCAGCAGCGGTTTTCCTTGGCCGAAGCGCTGGCCTTGTTGGCCACGTTGCAGCCGCCGGTCTCAGAGCCATAACACCGGGGCGGCCTTCACAAAGGGAGCCGCCCCGGTGCGGGGGAGGTCTTAACTGGCCGCTGACCCACCATTGCGTTGTTCCTGGAGGGCACGCCACACCTTTTCCGGTGTGATGGGCAGTTCGGTGATCCACACGCCCACCGCGTCGTAGATCGCGTTGGCCACCGCAGGGGCCACACCGTCCTTCGGAATTTCTGCCACGGCCTTAACCCCGAAGGGGCCGGACGGTTCATGGGTTTCCACGAAGATGACCTCCAATTCAGGCATTTCATCCGCGCGAAAGATTTTGTAATCGTCAAACTGGTCATTTACCACCCGGCCTCGCGTGTCGAGCACGATTTCCTCGCTGACCGCCATGCCTAAGGCCTGGGTCATACCTCCTTCGATCTGTCCGGAAGCGGTCAGGGGGTTCACGATGACACCGCAGTCTACCGCCATGAGGAGGCGGTCCACGGTGAACGCGCCCGTTTCCACATCCACGGTGACCTCCGCGAACTGGGCACCGAACGGTGGAGGGGCGACCGGGCTGACGTGAGAGCCGGTGCCCATGATCTGTCGCTGGTCCTTGGTGTGCAGGGAGTATAACGCTACATCGCGCAGGGAAACAGAGCGCCCGTCAGGGGCCCAGACGGCCCGATCGTGGAGGACCAGCTCTTCTGGAGCGACGGGGTCACCGCGTTCGCCGAGCATGGTTGCGGCGACCTCGCGAATGTGGTGGGCCGCTTCTTGGGCTGCTTTCACCACCGCCATGCCGGAGATGTACGTAGTGCTAGACGCGTATGCCCCTTTATCAAAGGGGGTGAAGTCGGTGTCCGATGAGTAGATAATGATGTCGTCCACGCTGCAGCCCAGGACCTCTGCGGCCATCTGGGCGAGCACTGTGTCCGCGCCTGTGCCCAAGTCCGTTGCGCCCACAAAGAGGTGGAACGAGCCGTCGTCGTTCATTTTGATGATGGCCGACCCCATGTCCAGGTAAGCGATGGCCGTGCCCTGCATGACACAGGCCACGCCGATGCCGCGGCGCAGGTGGGGGTGGCCGGGGACTTGATGCCACTCTGGGTTTCCGAATTTCTCGTACCACCCTATGGCAGCCGCGCCTCGGCGGACACACTCTTCCAGACCACACGTTTGAATAACCTCACCGTGGCCTTCACGGCCTTCGGTCCACACCTTAGAGATAGGGTGCTCATCCCCTGCCTTAATGGCGTTTTGCAACCGGAAAGCCAGCGGATCCAGGCCCAGGGTGCGGGCAATGCGCTCCATGTGGACTTCCATGGCAAAGAATCCCTGGGGTACTCCGTACCCTCGGTACGCGCCGGAAGGGGGGGTGTTGGTGTATACCGCGGTGGCTTGACCGTGGATGTGAGGCGCGTTGTATAGGGCCAACGCCTTGTGCAAAGTGTTGCCCGGCACGGTCATGGCGTGGTTACCATACGCGCCGGTGTTGGAAATTACAATCATTTCGTTGGCGACAATGGTTCCATCCTCTTTCACGCCGGTGCGGACGCGCAGGATCATGGGGTGTCTGGAGGTAGCCGTGAACTCCTCGCGTCGAGTATATTCCAGGCGCACCGGGCGGCCGGTGACGATGGTCAGATGAGCACAAATGTCCTCGATCAACATCTCCTGTTTGCCCCCGAACCCACCGCCGATGCGCGGTTTAATCACCCGGATACGCTTCTCGGGCAGGCCCAGGATAGGAGCCAACATGCGTCGGGTGTGGAAGGGCACTTGTGTGCTGCTGCGCACGACTAAACGGTCGTCTTCATCCCAGTACGTCAGACACACGTGGGGTTCCAAGCTAGCCTGTTGTACTTTCTGAACCCGATATTCAGCCTCAAACACGTGATCGGCTTCCGCGAACCCTTTTTGTACATCGCCCAATTTCAAGTCAATGAAGGCCGCAATGTTACGCTGGGGATCGCATTCGCCGAAGGGAACGTAATCTGGTTCATCGTGGATGATGGGCGCACCTGGTTTCAGCGCTTCCTGAGGATCGAAGACGGCGGGGAGCTCCTCATATTCCACTTCGATGAGGGAAAGGGCTTTTTCCGCGATTTCGGGCGTTTCCGCGGCGACCGCTGCTACCCTATCGCCGACATAGCGTACTTTATAGTCCAGGCTGAACCGGTCCAGCGGACCGGGGATAGGGTGAGATTGGCCCGCGGTGGAGAAAGCCACTCGCGGCACGTCCTGATACGTGAGGATCGCGTGTACCCCCGGGAGTTTGGCTGCTCGGCTGGTGTCGATGCGCTTGATTCGGGCATGGGGCACAGGACTGGTTAGCAACCGGGCATGCAACATCCCTGGCAAGGTCACGTCATCTGCAAACGCGGGTTTCCCTTGGACGAGTTTGAGCGCATCCACCTTCGGTTCAGGTTTGCCGACCACCCGCAGGCGTTCCACCGTGGGCGCGAGCACCATGGGTGGCAAAGGCATTACCCGAGTGGCTACATCCCCCCCTGGCTCCGGGGCAGGAGGCTCCATGGGAAGTAGGTCCGGCGGGGCGGGAATGGGTGCCCCCTGAATGGGGGGAACCGGTTCCCCGCGCAGAAGAGCCGCGGCGCGCAAAATAGCCTGCACCGGCTTGACGTATCCGGTACACCGGCACAATACACCCGCTAACGCTTCCCGCACCTCGGCTTCCGTGGGGTCTGGATTACGGTCCAGCAACGCTTTGGCTACCAGCAACATGGCTGGCGTGCAATATCCGCACTGGATGGCCCCCGTTTCTATAAACGTTTGCTGAAGGGGATGTAGCGGCGCAGAACCTTTCCAGCCGCGCTGCTGGGGGCCGCTCAATCCTTCTACGGTAGTAATGTGCGCGCCGCGAACTTGAACGGTGAGCGTCATACAAGCAAGTCGCGGGTCTCCGTTGACCAGCACAGTGCAGTTGCCACAGGTGCCGTTCTCGCACCCATGTTTTACGCTAACATATCCGAGCCGGCGAAGTGTGCGGATTAACCGTTCGCCCGGAACGATTGAGACCACCTTTTCCTCACCGTTAATGGTCAGTTGGACGTACATCGAGCCATCCTCCTTACCTGTGCGTGTTGTCTGCGGTTATATCGTTATGTCCTTTGGACGTGGGAAGCGTCTCGCTCGCCGGTACCGTATCCAGTGGGGAAGACGCCATTGGTCAGACAACTTGCCTGGATTATACTGGCAAGGAAGGTGGGATGGAAACTCGGGCTGCATGAAATTACCGGTGGGATGAGGAGTTTCTATGACGTTGAGGGCTCAGGTGGAAACCGCGTTTGCCCGGTATCGGCCCTACGTTGACGATTGGGTCGATTTTGTGGAGGCGCTTTTGCAACCCCTGCCCACGGTTGTGTGGGTGAACCCATTGCGCGTGTCCCCGGAAGAGGGGCAGCGGTTGTTGGTTGAGGAGGGCATGCACGTGACCCCTTTGGCCTGGTATCCGGGTGCGTTCCGCGTAAGCGGGGGGCCGCGCCCGGCCGCGACGTGGCTCTACGCGGCAGGGGTGATTCACATTCAGGAGGAGGTGTCCTTGTTACCGGTGTTGCTACTGGACCCGCAGCCAGGGGAGCGTGTGTTGGATCTGTGTGCGGCGCCAGGTGGTAAGATGGCTTTGATAGCCGCTCGGATGAGAGGGCGGGGGACGGTAGTCGCCAACGATGTCAGTTTTCCCCGGATGCGGGCAGTTCGGCACGCGGTGGAGCGGTTGGGCTTGGTGAACGTGTGCATGACCCTCTATAACGGCGCGAACATGCCTCGTACAGCCGGGAGATTCGACCGGGTGCTCGTAGATGTGCCCTGTTCCTGTGAAGGTACCTCGCGCAAAAACCCGGAGGTGTTGTTCTCCTGCGGTGTTAGGGAAAGCTTGCGACATCAAGGATTGCAGAAGGCGTTGTTGCGGAAAGCCATACAACTCTGTCGTCCAGGGGGACGGGTAGTGTATGCTACGTGCACCTATGCCCCCGAGGAAAACGAAGCGGTTGTAGACGCGATCCTGCAGGAGATGGGCGGGCAGGTGCAGGTAGTGCCCGTTTCTGTGTCGGGATTTCGCGTGAGTGAGGGGTTGGTTGAGTGGTATGGCCAGCGCTTTGACCCCTCGTTGCAATGGACGGTGCGGGTTTGGCCTCATGCTAACAACACGGGGGGATTCTTTGTGGCCGTTCTGGAGAAGGCGCCGGACGCATCGGCACCTGAACTGCCACCCACCGTGGCGGAACAGTGGCCCGACCGCTTGGTAGTACCCGCGACGTGGATACCCTTCTGGCAAGCACGTTATGGCATTTCTCCCGATACCTGGGAAGCTTGGTGGTTCCTCCAACGTGGGGACAAGGCTGTCGATGGGGTCGCGCGTGGGCACCGTCCGCCCATCCGCCCTCGGCCAGAAGCGGTGGGTGTACCCTTTCTTCACACGAAAGGGGCTACCCCCAAGCCCACTACGGCTGTCGCCTTGCTGGTGGCCCCCCGAGCAACCCGACAAGTAGTGGACCTCAGTCGCGATCACCTCTCCCGTTACTTGGATCGGCAGCCGATCAGGCTCACTGCGTCCCAGACATCGGGAACGATGCATTCGGGATTTGTGTTGGTGCGGTATCAAGGGTTTGGGGTAGGCACAGGGATTTGGCGTCCTCAGGACGCTGGGGGTGTCCTGGAAAGCCTGTTCCCTAAAGGTTGGCGACGGTAAGCGGTCCTACGCGGGGGGATGGTCTTCCCTCAAGGCTTGAGCTAGGTAAACGGCTCCCTGGGCAAGGTTTGGTCCTGGTGCGTTGATCCAGATCTCCGGCACGGTAACCACCCGTCCCGTGCGGACAGCCGTCACCTGTTCCCATCCCGGTCGTTGGTACACCTGGGCCAGTGGGGGATGGTCTACCCCTGCCCACGCTACAACGATCACCTCGGGGTCCGCGGCGATGATCTCTTCATCGGTGAGTTGCCGGTTAGGGCCTGGGGGAACGTACTCACCCCCGGCAAGGGTTACCAGCTCCGCGTGCCATGCGGGGCCGTTCATCCGTGGACGTGGCCAGATCTCGACGTACACGCGAGGCCGGGAGCGCTGAGTTGTTGTTCGGCGTATCTCTTCAAACGTTGCTTCCATTTCTTGGATGACCCGTTCTCCAGCTTCCACTGCATCGGTCAGGGTGGCGAGCAGGCGGATATGGCGGTAAATGCTGCGGAGGTCGGTGGGGGTGAGAAGAAGGAGATCTATCCCGGCCTGCAGGAGTTCCTTCACACTTTGAGAGCGCATGGGTATGGATCCTATTACCAGTTCGGGGGCTAAGGAAAGGATGTCGGCCGCCCGTATAGCCCAGGTACACGGCACGCGCGGCAACCCGGCAATCGCCTCTTCTCCCACAAGCCGTGCGTCATGTTCGCTGACTGCAATTAAGCACTCGCGTCGACCCAGCGCGAGCAGCGTCGCGGTGATGCTCGGTTCTAGCGAGACGATGCGTTGTGGGCATCTCATGGCCGGTGGGTCTCCTTGTGAACCTGTTGGGCAAGGGTTTTTATCGGTACGGATAGCCCGGCCACCAGGAGATACACCTCATCGGCCACCGTGGCTACGTGCTGGTTGACCCATCCTAAGAGATCCCGATACGCCCTGCCCAAGGGGGTGGGAGGCACAAGCCCCCACCCCACTTCGTTGGAAATAAGAATCGTGGTGACAGGCAGGGTCTGCACGGTGGTTAAGAGTTCATCGATTTCCTCGTGCACAGCGGTGGTTGCCTCCTTGCCGAAAGGATCGACGAAGTCCTCGAGGACGTTGGCCACCAGCAGGGTTAGACAATCCACAAGGATAACGCGCTCTGCCTTGTAGTGCGCTTTCAGAGCAGAGCCCAACCGGCGAGGGGCTTCTAAGGTACGCCAGGTATCCGGCCGGGACTGTCGGTGGGCCTGAATACGCCGCGCCATTTCGGCGTCGCGCGCTTGCGCTGTGGCGACAAAAAGCACGTGATCCCCGCCGATAGCCTGAGCCAGCTGTTCGGCAAAAGCACTTTTGCCGCTGCGTGCTCCTCCCAGCACCAGGATGACTTGCTTCCTCGCGTTAGTGGTCATCGTTATACACCCTACGCAAAATGGTGATCAAACGGCTATTCTCTTGGGGGCGACGCGTACTGATGCGCACGTATTCGGGCAAGCCAAAGGAGGTCCCATCACGGACCAGAACGCCTTCGGCCAGCAGCCGTTCCCGGAAGCGGCGGGCATGCCCCACGTGCATGAGAAAGAAGGGAGTAGAAGCGACAAGAACCCGCCATCCCAGCGCACGCAGTTCGGTCACCAGGCTATCCCGGGCGGTTAAGGTTTGTCGTACCGTAGTGTGTAGGTGATCCGGGTCCTGGAGAGCCGCGAGGCCGGCCGCTTGGGCGAGGGCGTTCACGCTCCAGGGCGGTTGTGCTTGCGCCATCGCTTGAATAATGGCTGGATCCCCCACTGCATATCCCAATCGTAGCCCTGGTAGGGCATAATCCTTGGTCATGGAACGTAATATCAACACGTTGGGCCGTTGTAAGGATATCGCGGAGGGTAAATGAGGCACAAAGTTAATGTACGCTTCATCGACGACAAAGAGGGTGGTAGGATGGGCATCGGCCCACGTGGCCAAATCCTGTAGTGAAAGTGGGTATCCGGTAGGGTTGTTGGGGTGACACAGCCATACCACGCGATAGGGGAGCTCCTGCAACAAGGATGTGATTGCCTGGGGGCACACACGAAATCGATTCTCTGCCTGAGCTCGCCAAGTGCGCACGTGCCCGCCCATCAAGAGTACGCTGCGCCGATACTCGCCGTAGGTGGGTTCGACAATGAGACAGGGATCTTTGGGGCGGATAAAGGTTAAGGCAACGAGGAGAATCAGTTCGGAAACACCGTTGCCGACGAGGATGTGTGCCGGCGTCAAGCCATGGTGGTGGGCAAGGGCCTCCCGCAACAGGAGGGTGTCTCGGTCAGGGTAACGGTCTATCGGCGTGCGGGCCAGAGCCTCATAAACCCGTGGAGACGGTCCAAAAGGGTTGACGTTCGCACTAAAGTCTAGGATCGCCTTTTGGCCGTAAGCGCGAACTTCCGCAAGTCGAGCGGCCCCGTGATCGGACGGCGGCAGGGAGGATACTTCAGGCCTGGGAGACGGGAGACGGCCTCGCGTCATATGTTTTGCCTCCATGTTTGCCTGCCGCGTGGAGAACGTAGTATAGCCCCCAAAGTGATCAGTCCCACGGCAATAGTGACTGCTCCCCACACCAGTCGCACGGCTCGGAGAATGTCATCCGGTTGGGGAGGGCGTCCACCGCGCCCCAGGTGATAGTGGCCTACTTTGACCAATTCAATGCCCAGGGCGCCGGCCATGGCACTCATAGGGTACCCGGCGTTGGGGCTGGCGGTGTGGTGGGCGTCTCTGCGGAGTACCTGCCACGCATTGCCGGCGTTTTCGCCGAGAAGCGCGGCCGCGATGACGATGAGCAGCGCGCTGATTCTGGCGGGCAAGAGGTTTGCGATATCATCGCACCGCGCGGGAACTTTGCCCACCCATTCGTACGTGGGGGTACGATAGCCCAACATGGCATCCGCGGTGTTAATGTAGCGATACACCAGGGCTGCGGGAAGGCCGCCAACGAGTCCAAAGCACAGGGGAGCGATAACGCCGTCGGAAAGGTTCTCTGCCAGGGACTCAATGGTCGCGGCGGTGAGCAGAGACGTGTCCAGGTCATGCGTATCCCGGCTGACCAGGTGCCACGCGACGAGATGACGTGCCTGGGAGAGGTCGCCGGCATCCAGGGCGCGATGAACCTCCATCGCGGCCTGAATAAGGCCTCGCAGGGCGAGGGTCTGTTTCCAGACAAGCCCTACGGCCCCCCAGCGCAGCAAGGAAGGGAGGTGTTGCGCTAGCCGCTGCCACGTGTATCCGACCATTGCGCTAAGGAGGCTCCCGCCGCCCAGAATAAGGGCTCCGCGCAGGAGGGCGGGCAAAGGGGGCAGGTCACGACGGGGGCGCAGGCGTTCAATGCCTCGACCCATCCAGGCAACGGGATGGTATCGGTTGGGCGGGTCCCCCATGAGGATGTCCGTTGCCAGAGCGAAGTACATGGGTGGGAGCATGTCTTGTATGTGGTGTAAGTGTCCTCTGTTCATGGTGTTTGTTCCGCAAGGAGACGTTCAATGTGTTCCATGGCCAGCGCTTCTTCTACCACAGTGGCCAGCCGGTCGAGCGACGCTTCGATGCGGGCTTCGGTGGATGGGAGGGGTGTCACAGGGCAGTGGGCAGACCGTTGCCGGCGGAGAAAGTCCAGCCAGGCGTGGCGAAACGCATCGTTGGCGAACAGGCCGTGGATGTAACATCCCCAGATGCGGCCGTCGGGGCTAAGCGCGCCGTCGGGCACGCGAGTTGGCCTGCCATTGCGTTGCACGATCTCAAGCCAGGGGTGATGACTGGAGGTACGCCCCATGTGAATTTCGTACCCTGTCATAAGTGTGCCGGTCAGGGGAGCCAACCACGGCGCTTCCCCGCGCACCCGGACTTGTACTTGGAACGTGGCCTTTTCGCGGACGAAAGTGGTGACCACGGGCAGCAACCCTAACCCTGGCACGTGTGTCTCATTCGCTTCCACGCGTTCCGGATCGTGGATCGCCTCCCCAAGCATTTGGTACCCGCCACAGATCCCTACCACAGCCACACCCTGGACCGCCAGGCGACGTATAGCCGCCGCCAGGCCTTTCTGTTCAAGCCAGCGCAGGTCTGCAATCGTGCTTTTACTGCCGGGGATAATGATAGCGTCCGGGTGTCCCAGTTGTTCCAGGTGGGTGACAAAGCGTACCTGAACATCTGGTTCCGCGCGCAGGGGGTCAAAATCGTCAAAATTGGCGATACGGGGCAGGTGCATGATGGCAATGTCAAGGGTAGGCCGGGAAGTACGGGACAAAGGGACAGCAGGCAGGGTGGCGGCATCTTCCTCCGGCAGCAGGAGGTCGTTCAGGTAGGGAATGACACCGAGAACCGGGCGCTGCCCCCGTGCTTCCAAAATGCGTACCCCCGCCTCGAACAGACGGTAGTCCCCCCGGAATTTGTTCACAATAAACCCGCGAATCAGGGTCTGTTCTTGCGGAGGGAGTAACCACAGGGTGCCTAAGAGTTGAGCAAAAATGCCTCCCCGGTCGATATCCCCCACTAACAGGACTGGAGCGTGGGCGTGGCGGGCTACGGCCATGTTGACGATATCGCTCGCTTTCAAGTTGAGCTCCACAGGACTGCCGGCACCTTCGATGATGATCAGCTCATATTGCTGGCGAAGTCGTTCCAGCGCGGCGGTGACCACCGGCCAGAGGGTTTTTTTGTGCTGATAGAACGTGCCTGCTTCGAGGGTGCGCCAGGGACGTCCCAGCACAATCACCTGGGAGCGGCTATCCGCTTCCGGTTTGAGGAGAATAGGGTTCATGTCGGCGGTGGGAGAAATGCCGGCTGCCCTGGCCTGGAGTGCTTGGGCCCGTCCAATTTCCGCGCCGTCAGGGCAGACGGCCGCGTTGTTGGACATGTTCTGCGCTTTGAAAGGAGCCACTCGCCATCCTCGCCGGGCAAAGATACGACACAGCGCGGTCACTATCCAACTTTTCCCCACGGATGAAGCGGTACCTTGTACCATCAGGACCCGTGCGCGCATGAGGAAGACACTCCGGCATCTGTCCATAATGGGCGGGTGAACCGCAAGGCCAGATGGGGATGGGCGCCCAGGTGAAGGTGCACATACGAGGCCCAAATGGTCCCGAGAGAAGCCCCTTCCGGTTGGGGCTCCCCTTCGCCGTGGGGGGGCAGGAGGTAATATGCAGGGGGCAGGTCCGACGGTCGGCCTTCCCATCTTGAGTAGTGAAACTCGTGTCCACGTACCCGCTCACCAGTCCGAAAGAGCCAGGAGGAGGTGGCTGCCTCGGCTTGTCGGTAGCCGAGAGTAAGACGAGATGTCATGACAGAACGGCCCGGCAACAGTCCGACCATAGGGTAACGTTCGCCGTTGGAAGTGATAATTTCCTCTGTGAGATACATTAGGCCACCGCATTCCGCGTACACTCGTACCCCACGTTCGACCACCTCTCGGAGCGCTTGCCGCATGGATTCGTTGGTGGCCAAAGCGTTCGCGTACACTTCCGGGAAGCCTCCGCTGAGGAGGATCACCTGAGCGTTTGCGGGTGGCGCGGGATCCCGCAGAGGACTAAACCACACAACCCGCGCGCCTGCTGCCTCCAGGAGGTCGATGTTGTCCGCGTAAGTGAAGGAGAAAGCTTTGTCGTGAGCAATGGCTATCGTGACCTCTTCTTGAGGTGGGGGCGGGGCTGTCCCGAGGAGAGCAGTCAGTAACGAGTTGGTTGAGGGTACCTGGGCAAGAGGAGAGGCCTGGTGGGCAATGTCCAGCAGGCCTTGCAGGTCCACGAAACGTTCGGTGAGGTTGGCCGCCCGTTCGATAAAGGCCTCCCATGTTCCGGGTTCGGTGGTGGGGATAAGTCCCAAATGGCGTTCGGGCAAGGTGAGTGTGGGATCACGGGGTAGCCATCCCAGGACAGGCAGCCCTGTGGCCCGCTCGATAGCGCGGGCAACGCCCTGACCGTGCTGTGGGCTGCCCACTTGGTTGACAATCACGCCGGCCAGGGGAACAGAGGGGTCAAAGGCACGGTACCCTAGGACAACGGCCGCTGTGCTCCGGGCCATGGCTCGCGCGTTCACGATCAGGATAACCGGTGCTTGCAACAGCTTGGCCACTTCCGCGGTACTGCCTGTTTCCTCAAGGTAGCCAAAGCCATCGTACAGCCCCATCACCCCTTCAACCAGCGCGAGGTCGGTGCCTCGCGTGGCGTAGCTGAAAAGGAGGGACACGTGGGCTGGTGGGAGAAGCCAGGTGTCCAACGTGCGGGTGGAGCGGCCAGCGGCGAGCGTGTGGTACGTTGGGTCAATGTAATCTGGCCCTACCTTAAAGGGTTGTACCACCAGACCACGGCGGCGAAACGCCGCGGTCAACCCCGCGGTCAGGGTAGTTTTGCCTACGCCGCTGTGTGTGCCGGCAAGCACCAGGCGTGGTACCCTCTGCGGTGTCTTGGCAGCAGCACGATTTTCAGACGCCTCCGCTGGTGCTGTTACGTGGGAATGGCGGATGTGACACGTCATGCCGGGAGAGGTTATCCCTCCTCTGGCTCTTCCTTAGCTACCTGGGCTTGGGCGTATTGCAACGTTTGACGGATGATCTCGTCGTCGGCCAATTCGTCCCACCGCTTCTTGCGGCGTCTCTTTTCCCGCCGCTTCTCCTTCTGGATCTGGGCTTCCAGAAATGCGATCTGGAAGGGGCTGGTGATCTCTTCCTCCTCGTCCGACGGGGGCTCGCTCTCCACAACTTCCGGTGTAGTGATCGGTTCAGGACGTAGGCCCTTCAGGCTCAGGTCCACTTTGTTACGGCGCACATCCACCCGGATAATGCGAGCTTCTAGCTCTTCGCCGACAGAGACGATGTCATGGGGGGCGCGTACATATCCCTCGGCCATCTCCCGCACGTGCAAGAGCGCGTCTCGACCTATGCCGATGTCCACAAACGCCCCGTAAGGTTCGATGCGCGTGACCGTGCCCTGCACAATGTCCCCTACCTTCAGGTCCCGAATAGTCCGGGTACCCGGCGGGATCATGGTGAGGCTGATACGGTTTTCCGCCTTGTTTAGGTCCTTAATCCAGACAGTCACCTCGTCACCCACGTTGACCACGTCGGTCACTCGAGCCACGTGATAAGGGGCCAATTCGGAGATGTGAACGAGGCCGTCGGTGTTGACACCGATGTCCACAAATGCACCGAAGTCGGTGATACGGGTGACCCGGCCTTTGAGTTGCATGCCCCGGGCGAGCTTGATTACCACACGTTTTCGGGGGATGACCCGAACCTGCAACTCCTGTTCGGCCACGGGATATTGCCTCCTCTTTTATTTTTATTGGTTAGGCTGGGGATGTATGTTACCATCCACTGGTGCGCCACATTATAATCAGCGTCCCGACGGCGACCAAATTTGTCAAGGGTAATGACCGGTAAGCGGTACAGTCCATTCCCGGTGATATGTGCGTAGTCAAAGGGAAAGGGATAACGTGGGCTCGACCGCTGAGGACTTTGCCGCTTCAACAAAGGCATGGTAGCCTTGGGGCGACGTGGTTCATCAAGGCTTGACGGCGGGCACGGGCAGGCATCGACATCGACATGGACGCACCGGAAGAGAGCATGAACGCACAAGGATCTGTGGAACGAGCCTTAAGAGGTGGGTCGGGAATGTGGATAATGGCCCGATCCCGGTGGGTGTGGTGGGGGATATGGGGAGTAGTGTTGTGGTTGATCTTCGGCGGCCTGATAGGGGTGTGGGCCCAGGAGGACCCGCCAGGGTGGATCCCGCTACCAGGCCCAGAGCACGATCCAGCAGTGATGTTACAGGCCTTTGCCGTGGACCTGTTCGTGGAGGAAAGGGATCCTCAGCCCGTGTTGAAAGTCATTGTGCGCTTTCGGTTGTTGAACACCGGCACCACGGAGCCGGCCCAGGCCCAGCTCATGTGGACCGGTACCGCGCAAAATGGGGGGACATTGCCACCACTGCGTTTGGGGATAGGGACCGACCCTTCCGCTGCCCAACCATATGCGGAGACCACCTTCACACGGGAGCTACGCCCCGATGAGCGGCTGTGGTTGACCCTCACGTATACGGAAACCCTACCGGCCACCCCTTGGACGGCGTTAGTATATAGCGTAGAGCGGTTACACGAGTGGCCCGTCACCGTCGGTAGTGTGCGGGTCACACTGCACCTGCCTCAACTGTTGGACCAGCGGGCTATGCTCTCGGTGGCGCCCGATCCCTCCCGTTACGACGGTGAGGTGTGGGAATGGCAGTGGGAGAACGTGGTGCCGCCGCAGGCTGTGTCGGTTTTGTTCATTCGCCCGGAGTGGTGGGCCCGCCTGGAAACGTGGCGTGCGCAGGTCCAGGAAGGAGATATCACAACCGCCACGCGTTTGGCCCGTGTGTTAACCCAGGGGGTGCTTGACCCACAAGCTCCTGAGGCAGTGGCCAACGCGTTTTACCCGGAAGCACTGGCTTTGTGGACTCAGATCGCGGAGGCTCGGCCGGATGACCCTGAGCCCTGGCGGCAAATGGCAAACCTCTACGCGGCCCAGGCAGCCACTTCACCTCAAGCCGACGCTTACCGCTCCCTAATGGTAGCTGCCTTGGAGGCTGCCTGGAGACGAGGGGATCGGGATGCCGCATTGCAAGCGGAGTTGGCCGATGCTGTGGAAGCTCAGGCGCGCTCCTACGCTAACGCCCGCCGATGGGAAGAGGCATGGCAACAGGTCGCAGTGCTGGATGACCTCCTGGGAACAACTGCCCAAGAGCGAGTGCGGACTCTGCGCCGGGATATTGCTTTGGCCTGGGCGTTGGATCGTCTGGAGGCCGGGGATGAAGCGGGCTTCCAGGAGGCCATTGCATCAGGATGGGGCGAGAGCATGTTGGGGTTTTTCCTGCCCCAGCGGCCGGCGTTGCGTTACGTCGGGGTTGACGTGATGACCACCGACATCACGCGCACCATCACACTGATGGTTACCCTAGACCCACAAACGCGGCCCAGTACGGAGGAAATGTGGGCCGCAGTGGAAGAGTGGCTGCGCACCCAGATCCCAGAAGGGAGGGTAGTCACCCAGCGCGAAGGGTACACGATGATGGCTCGGTTGACGTTTGCGTACACGTCTCCGTCAGACATCCTCCGAATCCAGGAACGGATTGTGGAGGGGCTCCCGGAAACACCGGCGTGGGCCTTGGTGCGGGCCGCGCTACAACCTCAGCTGTTGCGGACCTCGACGGATCCGAAGTGGTGGGGAACGCAACAACACTGGCAGGAAGTGGTAAACCTGGGTCCTGCCCGGCGTGCGTTGGATGAGGCGATTTCCCAGGTGGATATGTCGTTAACCCTGGCCGCGAACGCAGATTTGCCGGCCGCCTTGGTGCCTATTCTGCGCCAGCGACGGGAGGAAGATCGGCAGGCCTGGGTGGCCTTGCGTGATTATTCCGATGTGGTCTTTCGCTATCGGTGGCAGCGGTCGCTGTTTCCCCCTTTGTACCGGCGGTGGCACCTGAACGCCGGAGAACAAGCTTTGATGGCCATGAGCTGGGCAAAGGTGGTGCCTTCGCGGTTGGCCGGACTGGGTGTGCTGGTGTTGCTGGGGTGGACAGTAGGGACGTGGGGATTGTGGCGATGGCTTGGGCGGAGCTAGGGCTATAGAGGTCGTCATTCACTGGCGTTGACGTCGTAGGGCAGTGTCGTGTGTCCTTCCTGGCAGGCGGTGTGCGCGCGTTTCCCATTCCCACAATTTAACAGCTAGCCAGATCTGTTCCCGGACCCACTGATCCGCCCGCTGTCCCCACTCTGGAGCATGTACACGTCCTTGCTTGCGGGTGATCCGCAGAGAGGCGTGTAGGCGTTGGCCTTCGTGAAGGCGGGCGGTGCGGAGCACATCATCACGCCACAGGGAGGGGTGGACCTCCTTCGGTGAGGTGAAATAATAGTACCACAAGTGACGGCTGTACAATTTGTGGGCCATGATGCCTCCCTTCGGTCGTGAGTTTCCTGATACTCATTTTATTGTCAGGAAGGACCGGTCTAGCTTACAATTTCGTGTCAAGTTATCCACAGATAGGCGCTGTCCCCTGGGACTGAAGTGTTACCACCACGAGAGGAAGTGTGCCGGCGCAGAGAGAGTAATGGAGTAGTGGGCACGTGGTGAGGAGGTTAGATATGGCGCCCACTGAACACGCACTTTCCCAAGCACGTCCCGCCACACGAGAGGATACAGGGTTTTCCTGGCTGGCGGTGTTGTTGTTGATGGCGATCCACTTGAGTTTGGCGTGGTCTCTGAATGCTGCCGGCTGGGCTGAGGGGTTGAACGTGGCCCCCTGGGCGGCAGTGGGGGGTGTGCTGGTGGGAGGATTTCTGGCCCGTACAACCTGGCCCACGTGGTTCATTCGGGTATACGCGTTGGTAACAGGTCTGGCCGTCTCCCTGTACCTGGGGTCTACCCTGCTTCCCGAAACGTACACAGGTCAGGAACGGTCTGTGGCCGTGGTAGTACGTTTGGTTGAATGGGCTCAGCAAGCCCTGCGAGGAGAGACAACCGGCGATAATCTGGTGTTTGTGCTCGATGTGGTACTCCTGTTGTGGTGGAGCGGCATATACACTGCCCGATCCCTTTTGCGTCACGGGCATGTTTGGCGGGCTGTGGTGCCACCCGGCATTGTGCTTACCATCAACGCCTATTACGCTTTTACGGACCTGCGCCCTTACCTGCTTCTGTACCTGGCAGCTACCGTTGTCTTGCTGGTGGTAACACACTTGTACACCTTGATGGCCCGTTGGGAACTGGAGCGGGTACGTTATCCCATGGATATCGGTATGGACTTTTTGCGCAACGGCGCGCTGTTTGGTCTCGCGGTGCTGGTGATTGCGTGGATGTTACCTCCCCTGGCCTCTGCACAGGAGGTCGCGCGGTGGTTGGATCCGGCCAGGGGCACGTGGCGGCGTGTGCAAGAGGGGTGGGGACGGCTGTTTAACACTTTGAATTACCAGGCCGCGGGGGTGATCCCCACATTCCAGCAAAGCTTCACCCTCACAGGGGGACCGAACTTAAGCGAAAGACCATATTTTGCCATTGAGGCACCGAAGGGGCGCTATTGGCGGGCGGCGGTATATGACCGCTATCGAGGGGATGGTTGGGACAACACAGTTGGAGAAGGACGAGCTTTGGCCGCGCAGGAAACCATCGTGCCACCTGCCCTGCGGGAAGTGGAATTGATCACCCAGACCGTAAAGGTGTTAATGCCGGGCGCACTGAGCTTGGTGGCCGCGCCTATGCCCATTCAGTTCGATATCCCGGTGGATGGTACCGTTGTGAATTACCCCGATGCGGTAGGTGGAGGGGGCGAGGTTCTGTTCGCTTATGCCCAGACGGTGCTGGAAGAGGGCAGCACGTACACAGTGATCTCGCTGGTGCCTAATCCCAGCGCCTGGAGCCTTCGCCGGGCGCCTACCAAATATCCCCCGTGGATTGTGGACCGTTACCTCCAATTGCCGGCGGATTTGCCACAGCGGGTGCGTGAGTTGGCTGCAAAGGTTACAGCCGGTTTGGATAACCCTTACGACAAGGCGAAGGCCATTGAGGCTTATCTACGAGACATTCCTTACAACGATCAAATTCCTGCCCCTCCCCCAGGGCGCGACGCGGTGGACTGGTTCCTGTTCGATTTCCGCCAAGGGTACTGTGACTATTACGCCTCGGCCATGGTGGTGATGGCCCGCAGTGTGGGCATCCCGGCGCGCTTGGCCAGCGGGTACGCGCGCGGGGAATTCGACTCCAAGAGAGGTATCTGGATTGTACGCGAGCGGGACGCCCATTCATGGCCGGAACTGTATTTCCCCGGGTATGGATGGGTGCCCTTTGAACCGACTCCTGCCCAGCCACCGCTGGTTCGACCGGAACGGTCCCCTACGACTGCGGAAGAGATGGAAGGGCTGGAGCAGTGGCTGAACAGCTCCCCAGATCGGGAGCAGAACATTCCGGAGGATGTGGAAGTATTGGGCCAACCGGTGCTGAATTTGGGCCCCCTTGCGTGGCGTGTCCCCGCCAGTCTAATACCGTTTGTCGGGTTTGCCCAGACCGTGCCCTGGCCTGTGTTGGGGGTGCCGTTGATGCTGGTGGGCGTAGGGTGGCTAGGTGTGCAAACCGCCCGACGCCGTATGAACGCGCTGGCTCATCGTCCGGACGTGGCCGTGGTGCTCTACACACGATTGGTGCAGTGGGGTCGCCGTCTGGGACTACCTCTACGGGCATGGCAGACACCGACAGAACACGCCGGCATTTTGGAGCGCCATCTTCCCGAACATCGGACACAGGTGTGGAACATCGTGCGGGCCTATGAACACACGGTGTATGCCCCTCCAACATTGCGCCTTCAGCCGACCGATGAAGCAACCCGGTTGGTGAAGATGTGGCAGCGCCTGTGGCCTACCCTGGTTCAGCGTTGGCTCCACCGCCGGCTCCATATTGGCAAATCGCGATGAGCGATTGCGGTGCTTTTATCCATTTCCGTGGACACGGGGCTTAAGGAGGATAACTTCCGTCTCCTCGGGCAAGTCGTTCTTGCTGGCAATTTTGAGGGATTCCACCTCGCGCGGTTCGCTAATGCCCATCTCGCGGAGGAATTTTTTCAAGTTATCCAGTTTAAGAGTAAATCCGGGCAGAGCATAATGCATGGGCACTACATACGCGGGTTCAATAAGGCTGACGACCTCTGCTGCTTCGACACCGTTAAGTGTGTCGTGTCCTCCCACCGGGATCAACAGCACGCTGACTTCACCCAGGGCTTCGATGTCTTCCTGTTTGGGGACCTCGCCCAGATCCCCTAAATGGCAAATAGTGATGTTGCCGTATTCGAAGAGAAAGATGGTGTTGGGCTCTCCCTTTTGGCGCCCACCTCGGTGCCACGTACGGATGCCGGTGATAAACACACCTCCCAGTTCGTATTCGCCGGGTCCGGTGAGGACCTTGCGTGCACCGCTAACAGCCTTAATGTAGTTGTGGCCCGGACGATCGTGGCTTACTGTGACTACGTCCGCGCGCAGGCGGGGCAACGCGTGTCCCACCTCAGGCCCATAGGGGTCGGTAACCACCTTGAGGGACCGATCCGAAATGCGAAAACACGCCAGTCCATACCACGTGAGCTCCATTGAACTCCCTCGCCATGTACGTGGAATGTACATTCACCGTATAGACTACCCCATGTCACGTTGTCGTCGCAAATCCTTCGTTCTTCGGGCTGTTATTTCAGGAGTCGAAGCGGAAGCGCCACACGCCGAGGCCAAAGAAGATCCCGGCAAACGCGGTCAAAACGCCCACTTTGGGCAGCACGTCCACCAGCCCGTACCCCCGCACCAGCAAATCCTGATACGCTTCCAATGCCCAGGCATGGGGCGTGATCAGCCCCAGGGTCCGAAGCCACGCCGGCATGACAAAGCGGGGAACAAAAGACCCGCCCAGCGCGGCCAGGGTCAGCAAGAGCAGGACGGTCAGGCCGGTGGCCTGCGCTTCGGTGCGCACCAGCGCGGCCATCAGCACGCCCAGCCCCGTGGCCGAGGCCGCGACCGCCAGGCTCACCGCCACCAACCCCGCGGGGGAACGGCCCAGGGACATGCCGAACAACAGGCTGGAACCGCCCAACATCAGGGCTATCTGAATCAGGTTAATGATGTAGTACGGCAACAGTTTCCCGGCCAGAAGCGCGGCCCGGCTTATCGGTGCCGCCAGCATCCGCCGGAAAGTGGCCTGACGCTTCTCCTGCAGCACCGAACTGGTCAACAGGCTCACCACCCAGAAAATGCCGTAGATGGTGTATCCCGG
>WFWT01000064.1 GCA_015490995.1 Anaerolineae bacterium
GCCTTCGCCGTCCAGTCCGCGAGGAAGAGGGCCAGGACTGCGGCCAGGGCTGCCGCGATCATGCCCATAGCCAGGCTATCGGTCGCCGCGACGACCAGCGAGCCGATGAAGGCGAAGTGCCAGTAGTTCCAGATGTCGATGTCCAGCGTCTTGGTCAGACGGGTGACCAACATGATAATGTTGATCACCAGCGTGAGTGGAATGACCCATAACCCCACGGAAGAGCCAAACGCGATGGCCGCCGCCGAAGGCCATCCCACATCCACCACGTCACGGGTGATGCCCGTGTTCTTCACGATGGCCTGGGCCACCTCGGAAAGGCTCGTCCACATCAGGCCAATGACCAGGTTGATGCCGATGAACGCGATGCCAATCGTCACGCCAGCGCGAAAGGCTCGCCCTGGCTTGGCGCCCAGGATAACGGCCACGATGAAAATGATGATGGGCAGCGCGACCGTGGCTCCCAGGTTGTCAATGATGGCTTTCAGCGTGCTCAGGAAGACTTCCATGATAACATCCCTCCTTTTCCGTATGACACCCACGGATGACTTGGATAAAACGGCTGGGGGATGTGAACAGTACTCTGATGGAAAATGGGTGCTTGATCTTTGTGCTCGCTATCACCCCCTTTCACGTTTGGGAGAGCGTTGTTCGTCCACCTATCACGCTGTGAGCGCTTTACTGTTCGCTGAGCATCTTGGCAATTTGGTCGAGGACTTCGTCCTTTCCGATGCCTGTGAGAAAGGCCAGAGTCTGGATGACGGGCACGCCCAGGTTTTGGGGCACGGGCGTGGTCGTCACGACCAGGTCGTACTCGGAGGCCAGGCTGGGCACTTCGGCGGCCTTGCACTGGCGGGTGACGACCTGAATCCCGCGCGCGGCGAGCCCCTCCTCAATGGCCTTGGCGACGACGGTTGACGTAGCAATCGCGGTCCCACACGCAACCAGAATACGCTTGGTTCCTGCCATGTTGTCACCTCCTTACTTTTAGTGGGCGTCAGGGCGCGCGTCACCCCGCAGCACACGCTCGACGTCCTCGTATGTCCGCGCCCGATAGAGACGCTCGACCCGTTCCCTGTCCTGAAAGAGGTAGGCCAGTTGTTGGAGCATCTCCACCTGGGCGTGGGCTTCGTTCAGGGCCATGACGATGACGATGGACGCGGGGACCGTTTCCTCGGGATTGACCATGTTGCGGAAGGGAACGGGATGGGTGAGGGTGGCCACGGCCAGGGCGGGCGCGATGACGTGTTCGATGTCCGCGTGGGGAATGGCGACGTGGATGTCGCCGGCCAGGGGCAGGCCCGTGGGATTGGTCTGTTCCCGCTGCCAGACGGCCTCCGCGAAGGTGGGGCGCACGTACCCCGCGGCTTCCAGGCGCCGCGCGAGTTCGCGAATGACGTCCAGAGGCGTCTCCGCACTCATGCCCAGAACGACCAGGTCTGGGCGAATGAAATCCGCTGGACTTTGGGCCTGGGATGTGTGAGCACCCGACTCGACCATGTGTCCTCCCGACCGCGGCATCAGAGAAAGAGCAGACTGGGCGATTCCAGGGCCGCGCGCACGTCGGCCAGAAACCGAGCCACAATGGCCCCATCCACGACCCGATGGTCAGCCGAAACGGTGAGGGTCGCCATCGGCCGCACGGCCACCTGGTCATCCTCCAGCACGATGGGCCGCTTTACGACCCGTCCCACCGCCAGTATTCCCGCCTGGGGGGGATTCACCAGGGCGGTAAAGTGATCCACGCCGAACATGCCCAGGTTGCTCAGGGTAAACGTGCCCCCGCGCACGTCCTCCAGGCGCAGGTTGCCATCGCGCGCCCGCGTGACCAGGTCTTCCAACCGTTCGGCAATGGCCGCCAGTCCCAGGTCTTGCGCGCGGTGAATGACGGGCACCACCAGCCCCTCCTCCACGGCCACCGCGACGCCCACGTTGATGTCCTCCCAGAGCACAATATGGTCCTCCTGGAAGGAAGCGTTCATCCAGGGATGGCGGCCCAAGGCCCAGGCCAGCACGCGCACCAGCCAGGCGGTGAGCGTGATGCGGGTTTGCGGCTTTTGTGCGGCCTGGATTTCCTCCAGCAGGGCCAGGGAACGGGTCATGTCCACGTCCATGCTCACGGTGAACTGGGGAGCCTCGCGCGCGCTGCGCACCATGCGCTCGGCAATGGTGCGGCGGATGTTCGTCAGCGGCACGGTGCGCAAGACGCGCGGCCCCTCGGCCGGAGCGCGAAGGGCCTTCGCGGCGCGGCGCACATCCCCGGACTGGATGCGCCCGCCGGGGCCTGTGCCATGTACAGTGGTGAGGTCCACGCCCAACTCGCGAGCCAGGCGGCGGGCCGCGGGCACCGCCTTCACCTTGCCCTCCTCCACGGGGGAAGGCTTCACCTCGGCTGCGACGGTGGCTTGCGCCGCGATGGCCGCCTCTACATCCGCGCGGGTGATGCGTCCTCCCGGCCCTGTGCCCTGGAGGGTGCTCAGGTCGATGCCGTGTTCCTTCGCCAGGCGCGCGGCCACGGGAGTGACCTGGGGAGCAGGCGCAGTGACCTCGGGCGAGGGCGGTTGCTCCTCTGCGGGCGGCGTCCACGTTTCACCCGGCGCCAGAATGTGCGCGATAGGCTGGCCAATGGGCACCACATCCCCTGGTCGCGCGGAAATGCCCACCAGCGTGCCCGTAGCCGGCGCTTCCACCTCCATCTCCACCTTGTCCGTGCCCACAATGAGGATAGGTTCTCCCTTTTCGACGTGGTCCCCTTCCTGTTTGAGCCACTCGATGACCGTGCCCGTTTCCTGGGCCATTTCGTATTTGGGCATGATGACGGGTGTGGGCATGGTTGCCATCCTCGTTTCACACTTCCAGGCGGGCCAATTTGCGCGCCGCGTCCACGATGTCCTCCACCTGAGGCACCGCGGCCCGCTCCAGGGTGCGATTGTAGGGAATGGGCACGTCCGCGCCGGCCAAGCGCAGGACCGGCGCTTCCAGGTAGGCAAAGGCCTCGCTCTGCACAATGGTGGCCGCGACCTCCCCGCCAAAGCCGCCAGGCAGCGGAGCCTCGTGCACAATGAGGGCGCGGCCCGTGCGCTTGACCGAGGCGATGACCGTTTCCGCGTCAAAGGGTTTCAGGGTGCGCAGGTCGATGACCTCCGCCTCGACGCCCTCTTCGGCCAGGCGCTGGGCCGCCTCCATTGCCCGTGGCACCATGATGGAGTAGGCCACGATGGTCACATCCTTGCCCGGACGGCGCACCGCGGCCCTCCCCAGGGGCACGATATATGGCTCCTCGGGCACGAACCCTTTGGTGCGGTAGAGCAACTTGTGCTCCACGAAGATGACGGGGTTGTTGTCCGCGATGGCCGCCAGCAGCAGCCCCTTTGCATCGTAAGGGGTCGCGGGAGCGACCACCTTCAACCCGGGCACGTTGACGAACCAGGCCTCCAGGCTTTCCGAGTGTTGAGCCGCTGCTCCCGTGCCCGAACCGCCCGGCATACGAATGACCATCGGCACCGAGGCCTTGCCCCCGAACATGTAGCGGATCTTGGCCGCCTGGAGCACGGTCTGCTCCATCGCCAGGGTGATGAAGTCCATGAACTGGATTTCGGTTATCGGGCGCATCCCTGTCAGCGCGGCCCCCGCGGACGCGCCCACGATAGTGTTTTCGGAAATGGGGGTATCGCGCACGCGGTCGGGGCCGAATTCGTCGATCAGGCCCAGTGTGACGCCGAACGCGCCGCCGTACACGCCGATGTCCTCCCCCATGAGGAAGACGCGCGCGTCGCGCTGCATGGCCTGGCGCATGGCCTCGCGCAGCGCCTCGGCATAGGAAAGTTCCCGCGTCCCTTCGGGCGGGGAAATGGGCGTGCGCTCGCCAAAGGTGGTACGCACCCAGGCCGGAAGCACCCGTTCCGGCTGGGCGAGGACCTCGGGTTCGTCCGCGTAGACATCCTGCAGCAGGTGGCTTACGTCGGGTTCAGGACTTTCCTCCGCGTACGCGATGGCCTGGTCGATGGTGGCCTGGGCGCGCGCTTCCAGCGCCTGCGCCTCTTCTTCCTTCAAATAGCCATGCTCGATGAGCCAGGTGCGGTAGCGGGGAATGGGATCCCGCTTCATCCACGATTGGACCTCCTCCTTGGTGCGGTAGACCTGCTTGTCGGATTTGGAGTGTCCCTTGTAGCGGTAGGTGATGGCCTCGATGAGGGTGGGGCCTTCGCCGCGACGCGCGCGCTCCACCGCTTCCTTGACCACTTCGTACACCGCCAGCACGTCCATGCCATCTACCGTCTGTCCTGGCATCCCGTAAGCCGCGGCCCGGTCCGCAATGCGTTCGATGGGCAGGGCTTTGTGCACGGACATGGACATGGCGTACTGGTTGTTCTCGCAGAGGAAGACGACGGGCAGACCCCAGATGGCGGCCATGTTCAGACTCTCGTGGAAGTTGCCCGTGTTGGCCGCGCCGTCGCCAAAGAAGCAGAGGACGACCTTGTCCTGCCCTTGTAATCGGATGCTCAGGCCCGCGCCCACGGCCAGGGGCATTCCCCCAGAGACGATGCCGTTGGCACCCAGGCTGCCCAGGTTGAGGTCGGCCATGTGCATGGAGCCCCCGCGCCCCCGACACACCCCTGTCTCCTTGCCTAGAAGTTCCGCCATCATGGCGTTGATGTCCTGCCCTTTGGCGATGGCATGTCCGTGGCCCCTGTGGGTGGAGGTGATGTAGTCGTCAGGGCGCAGGGCCGCGATGGCGCCCACCGCGACCGCTTCCTGCCCGATGCACAGGTGCATGGTGCCGTGGACTTTGCCCGCGAAGTAAAGGCGCTCCGCGGCCTCGTCGAACGCGCGGATCAGGTGCATGGTGTAGAGAAAGTCAACCAGTGCATCGGGTGGAAAGTCACGCTCCATAAAAGGGGATTCGGAGATCGGGTCAATCGCCATTGGCTGTTTCTCCAAGCAAATGTATCTGAGTATCCTCACGCTCGTTTAAGGCCATGATAAGGCGAGCTGTATGTGCGTCGGTCACAATGGCATCAAGTATGCCACTGCGTAATGCAGCAAGGATAGCTGATACTTTGGTTACTCCTCCTGCCACAGCTAAGACGAGGGGAATCCGCTGCAGATCTTTTACACTGATGCCAATAACACGGCGGTTAAGGGGGATGTCGAGCACGCGTCCTGTGCGGTCTAATTGTCGAGCCACTATATCGCCTACTGCCCCTCGAGCGCGTAGGTCGTCGAGATCCTGATCAGTGATGTACCCGGCCCGCTTAAGACTGGAGAGGGCTGGGTTGACCGTGCCAATACCCACAATGGCAATGTCTACCTTACGGGCCAGGCTCAACGTTTGCGCGATGGTACGTTCCTGAAGAAGTGCCTGGGCTACTTCTTCACTTTCCACCAGCAAAGGAGCATGAAGGAAACGGTAAGATGCTCCTAACTTTTGGGCTAGCCAGCGAGCCAGTTCTGGGCCATCCACAAGGGGATCTCCGTACCCAAGGGAACCGATGATCTGAACAACTGTGGCATCTCGAAGAGGATGTTCATCCATAGCACGCACAACCGCATGTACAGCTGTCCCCCACCCCACACCGATGTGAATACCGTCTCGTAAGTGATGGCGCAAGCAACGCGCGCCCAGTTCTCCCAATTGGGATAAAAGCAGTGTGTAGTCCGGAGGAGGCTGAGCCAGAATCCAGGCTCGCTGCAGGTTAAATTGCTTGCACAAACGATCTGCTAGTTCTTCATCGGTACGAAGGGAAGGATAGCGAATACGCACTTCCACTATGCCCTGACGACGCGCCTCACGCAGCATACGGGAGACCATGGAACGCGATTTGCCAATGCGCCGGGCAATCTCTTCTTGAGTGAGTCCATGTTCATAGTACCAACTGGCGACCTGGGCTAGCATTGCAAGACGTTCATTATCCATGATGCACATTTGTGAATTATGTGTGTCATTTGTGAGCATGATACCATGCCTTTCAGATTCTGTCAAGAAATCAGGAGCTCGGCTAGGGCTTTTCAAAGTTCCAATTTGGGACAGAATATGGGGGAGGTCCAAGGGTGAAAGAAGGGTGGTTAAAGTGAGCATTTGGGACGCATTGCGGTAGGTGCCCGCTCCCCGAGGGCAGTCCTGGTGGCGACAATGCCCAATGAGAGGGTAGCTCTGTTCATCACACCCCTGAAAAGCGCTACTTGTTAGGGTCATGAGTTGACAGAATACAGGGAGCCGATTATGATGCCGCACCGGAAGGCCCTCGGAGTAGGGCGCGAGTACCAGAGTAAATGGCCAGTGGTGAAGTGATGGTCTGGTCGTCTGGGAAAAAACGAGTATTATCAGGCCGTGAGACATGGAAGTTATCGCGTCCACAGGAGGGACACAGGCCAAGGAGGCATCATGCAAAGCGGTTCCAGATACCGCATGGTGTGGCTGTTTGCCCTAGTGGTTTTGGTAGTGGCCGCCGGCTGTGCGCAAATCCAAGTTCAGGAGCGTGCTTTATCTAACCGTATTGTGCCACCTCCTGGTGATAGCCCCGTATATATCCTCGGCATTGACTTTGATCCACCCCTCGAATACGTGCAGAAATACCCGGCACAAGGTGTGACGCTCCTGGTTGCAGTGGAAAATCGGAGCGACGAATGGTTAAAGAACTTGCGTGTGGTGGCGCGGCTGTACGTGTCAGAGCGTGCAGAGCAGGTGATCAGCCGGGAAGGCATTTTGCCTGACTTAGCTCCACGCTCGATGAGTGTCTACGCGTTTCCCCGTTTACGCTATGTGCCCGCGCGACAGGCATATCGCCTCGAAGTTGAAGTGCGCACGCCGGACGGCCGGACCGTACTCGCCAGTCGAGAGTACACTCTGGAAATCGTGGCAAAGTAATGTGCAGGTCTCGCAAGGGACGCGGCTTCCTGCAGATGGACACCGCGTCCCTTGCTGTTACTCCTGACCGCAGGATAATTTCCCGGCTGTAGTGTTGAATGTGCTATGCCCACCAATGGGGACGCGTTGTCTGGCACATTCCCCGTACCCACCATAAAATGAGCGGGGTGTGGTTGAGCGCGCTCGTCCGCGCTCACAACACGCGCTCATGTTAGTTTATCGAGGGAGCACGCAGATAGATGGGTGAGAAGATCCGTTTACAGAAGGTCATTGCCGGTGCGGGCATTGCCTCACGGCGCAAGGCAGAGGAGCTGATCCGGGCCGGTCGGGTGCGGGTCAATGGGAAGGTAGTGACCCAGCTGGGCACCAAGGTGGATCCCACTACCGACGTTATTGAGGTGGATGGGCAGCGCATTCAGGTGGCCCGGGAATATACGTATATCCTCCTCCACAAACCGCGGGGGGTTCTCTCGACCACGTCAGACCCCTACGGGCGGCCGACGGTGGTCGATCTGGTGCCCGTGGCCGCCCGTCTGTTCCCGGTAGGGCGTCTGGACGCGGATTCGGAAGGGCTGATCCTCCTTACCGACGATGGCACGGTCGCAGAACGTTTGACCCACCCCCGCTACGGACATCCTAAGGAGTACATCGCCCTGGTGATCGGCGTACCGGACGCGAAGGCCCTGAGAGCGCTGGCGCGAGGCATTGTGCTGGACGGCCGACGTACGTCGCCGGCCACGGTGACCGTGTTGGGTCGCCGGGTGCCCCCGGAAATCCTTGCTGCAGGCGCGCCAGGGTTGCAGAAGGTATCTCCTAAGGGCTTCTCCTGGGTGCGGGTTGTGGTCACTGAGGGGCGCAAGCACCTGGTGCGACGGATGTTAAAGGCCGTCGGGCATCCTGTGTTGCGACTCTTCCGGGTGGGGATGGGGCCCCTCCGGTTGGGGCGGTTGCAGCCGGGCGAATGGCGGCACCTGACCCCAAAGGAACGGCAGCGATTATTGGTGGCCCTGGGGCTGGCTCAGGAAAACGCGCCTTCCGCCACGTCATCCTCATCCTGACCGGGAGGCAGGCAATGAAGCGTGGGCTTATTATCGCAATTGACGGCCCGGCAGCGGGTGGAAAGGGCACTGTGGCCCAACAACTGGCACAACGATTAGGTTACCGCTTTGTGGATACAGGCGCCATGTACCGCGCGGTGGCATGGGCCGCTCTTCAAGAGGGTATTTCCCTGGAGGACGGTGAGGCACTGGGTGAGCTGGCATCTCGCCTTGACATTCAGTTTCAGCAGGAGCTCACCGCGCAGGGAGGGCGTTATCGGCTGGTGGTGAAC
Source organism: Anaerolineae bacterium (assembly GCA_015490995.1). GTDB lineage: Bacteria > Chloroflexota > Anaerolineae > JAADDB01 > JAADDB01 > S141-23. The sequence goes on from WFWT01000064.1 coordinate 8,199, forward strand.
GGTCAGGACCTGACAGAGGCCATCCGACAGCCGGAAGTAGAACGGGCTTCTTCCGTTGTTGCTCAGCACCCTCCCGTACGGCGTGTGCTGGTGGCCAAACAACGGCGTCTGGCAGAAGAGGGGGGCGTGGTGATGGAGGGACGGGACATCACGACGGTGGTGTTGCCCGACGCGGACCTCAAGTTATTTATCACCGCGTCCTTGGTGGAGCGGGCACAACGACGGTACGCCCAGTACCGGCGTCAAGGACATGAGTTTGCGGCCCCACCTGCCGAACAAATCGCCATCATTCAAGCACAGCTGATGGCACGAGATCGCCGGGATGCCGGTCGTACCACGTCCCCACTTCGCATTGCTGCAGATGCTATCGTGTTGGACACGACTCACCTGTCGGTGGAAGAAAGTGTGGATGTGCTTTGGCGGATGTTGCGGGCGCGCTTTCCCGAAGCCGTCGCGGAACGCACACCGTCCTCTTGAACGCTCCTGAGGTAGAGCTCAGGGACGCGAACGGTTGGCTCATTCATGAGTCCGGTGGTGTTTCCGGAGGCGTGGACTCGGATGGTGCGGACGGAACCGGTGTGTCGGGTGGGTGGCCTCCGTCCTCAGAGGGCGTGGTATCGGCCGAAGTGGCCGGAGTAAGGGCCGGGGAGGCCGGAGCCGGGGAAGGCGATGTGGGTTGAGCGTGGAGAGGCATCTGTCGAAGGGCATACATCAGCGCGGCCAGTGCCACACTGAGAACACTGCCCACCAGGAACCCCCACACTGTCAGCGCAGCTAAACCAAGAGCTTGGGCGTATAGCTGAGGCAGCGCGTCAGGTGACCAGGCCCCGCCAGCCCATATCCCTTGAACGCTGCCTGTTGCCATCCAGGGGAGGGCGTATGTCCCATCCGCCAGCAGGCCCACACCGAGCACACCCACCGCGCCGCCGACCCAGGCGCCGGTGATGATCCCGGCCGGATCATCCAGCCGGAGCATCTCCCGCACCAGGTACACGCTGAAGGGCATGAGCAGCCCTGTAACCAGGCCCAGCAGGAGAGCTGCGGGAGGGGAAAGGTAGGGCAGACCGGCCAGCACGCTCAGCCAACCGGCAAACCCACCCACGAAGGTGAGGTGTGGATGCCAGCGTCCGGCCACAAACCACACGTACAAGGCCGGGATAGCCGCGCCGCCAGCAAAGCCCAACAAGCCGTTGGCCACTACACGGGGCATGGGCAAGGTTTCGGGCGGGTAAAGGGGGTTGTGCAGGGCCCAGCCTATACTACCAACCAGGAACAGGAGGGTTCCCATGGCAGCAAAAGCGGGCCAGGGCACGGTCGGCAACGTGCCCGTCGTTTCCCGGGGACGACGACAGCGAAACGCCAGCAAGGCAGCAAGTCCCATGCTTCCTCCCACGATGCCGATCACCCCACTGCCGCCGAAGTCCACAAATCCTTGACCTAATCCCAGGCTAAGCCCCAGACGGCCCAGCCACCCGCCGCCATGAACCCAGTTGCCGGCCACCGGTTCGGCCACACCCGCCGCGACTAGGGCTAGGATCAGGGGAGCGAGAGCTCCCCGACGGCGTCGAAGGGCCACGGCTGCCAGCCAGGCCGTTGTGATGGCCCAGGCCAGGTGGCCTACAAACAGCGCGACAGCCTCCGCGGTGCCGGCATCGCCGGCAAGGAACCAGCCGGCAAAACCCATGGCTCCCCAGTACACGCCCCAGCTTTCCGGAAGGGGAGACCACTCCCAGACGAGGGCGGAAAAGCCGTGGCGGGGGTCTAACAGGCCCACACCGCCGAATTCCAGGGCAAAACCCACACTCGCGTAGGCAACCGCCGCCATGGCAACCACGGCCGGAAACAGCAGCGCGGTGGTGGGCAGGTCTTCTGTCGTGAGGCCGGAAAGCACCACCAGCAGAACGGCCAGTGGAATAAGGTAGGCTAGGCTGCCGCCGAGGTAAGCCCACAGGAGCGCGCCGGGTGGTGTCATTGTCCTTTCCTCACCTGGTATGTTACAATGTGTCAACCCTACCGTGGGGAGGTGTTGTTCCCCGCGTGGGTATCGAGTTCGTAACCGTAAGACGCATAGTGTTCACACGCGTACCGGCGCTCATGATACCGGAAGGGGGAAAAAGCACCAAACCACATGTCCCACCGCGCTTTGTGGCCGATGCCATGTTGGGTCGGCTGGCCAAGTGGCTGCGCATGATGGGGTATGATGTCACATTCCGTGCGGATGTGGATGACGTGGAGGTGCTGCGCCACGCTCGGGCGGAAGGCCGTTTACTTCTCACACGCGATCGCCTGTTGGCCCGACGGGCCGGATCGCTGGGGGTGCTTCTTGTCAGTCAGCGCCTCGAAGAGCAGCTGCGGGAGTTGGCCGAACGGGGGGTAATTCAGGGCCCTCTGGCAACTACCCGGTGTCCCTTGTGTAACACCGTGTTGGTTGCTTTGTCCCGCGCAGCAGCTCGCGATCGGGTGCCTCCGTATGTGTACCAGACCCAGGATGCCTTTTACGAGTGTCCTGAGTGTCAACGGGTTTATTGGCCGGGCACGCACTGGCAGAATGTACAGGCTACATGGCAAGCTCTAGGGTGGTCTGAGGACGAGCCATAAGACACCCGCGGAACTGCGTGGCCCTCTACCGTGTTACCTTCCCCGCCCCTGTGGTTGCTATCTTGTGCCTTTCGCGTTAGTATCCAACCGGTTACCTGCTAGCACACGACGCCGGTGATCACCGAGGGCAAAGGAATGAGGCTATACAGTCGTCGAGCATGGCTTTTGCTTCTGGTCGTGTATTTGGGGTTTGCCCTGTGGTACAGCGCGATAATCCCCCTTTGTGAGACGTCGGATGAGTTGTGGCATGCCGGTTTTGCCGTGCACCTCGCTCGAGGTGGTGGGTTACCGGTCCAGCAGGGAGAGCAGGATACCCTCTGGCGCCAGGAGGGAAGCCAGCCCCCGCTGTATTACATGTTGCTTGCTCTGGTGGCGCGCGGGGTGGGCCTGTCGGTGGAGGACTTTGAACAGGCATGTCCTCGCAATCCGCATGCGTATCTGGGGGACGCGACCCGGATGGCCAACCGGAACCTTAGCCTTCATGGTCCGTGGCAGGCCTTCCCGTGGCGTGGCGCGGTCCTGACCTTGCATGTCTGGCGGGGGATTTCCGTGCTGTTAGGGGGACTGGCGGTGATGGGCACATATGGCCTGGCGCGTGTCCTGTTTCCGCATCGGCCGGGATGGGCTCTGGGAGCCGGTCTGGTGGTCGCGTTGAACCCCATGTTCCTCTTTATCACCTCTGGAATTACCAACGACGCGTTGATCAACGCTCTGGCCGCGGTGACCCTCTGGTACGCGGCATATGTTTGGCGCCACGGCCCTACATGGGGCCGAGCCATTGGAGCTGGCCTTCTGTTAGGAGCAGCTGCTCTGGCAAAGTTAAGCGGGTTGACCCTCTGGCCTGTGGTCATCGGCGTTTGGCTGGTGGCGGCTTATGAACGCGGCCGGTGGCGGGACACGCTGCGTCATGTGCCGGTGATCCTTGTCCTGGCTGTGGCTATCAGTGGCTGGTGGTACTGGCGCAACTGGATGCTTTACGGCGATCCCACCGGCCTTCAAGCCATGCTGGACACGGTAGGACGCCGTAATGCGACGTGGCAGGACTTGCTGGCGGAATGGGAAGGCTTCCGCCGTTCTTTCTGGGGCGTTTTCGGTGGTATGAACGTCCTTATGCCGGCCTTTTTATACACGATACTGGATGGCTGGGCTGTGTTGGCGCTGCTGGGATTGGCTGGGTACCTGTTTCACCTGTGGCGTGTACGAGCCTGGCGGACGCTGGCCATTTGGGGTGGGTTGCTGGGGTATATCCTCCTGGTGCTGGGGGGGCTTATTCGTTGGACTCTGCAGACCCTGGCATCCCAGGGGCGCTTGCTGTTTCCTGCCCTGGCGCCCATTGCGCTGGCCCTGTGGGTTGGGTGGGACGCGCTGGTTCGACCGGTGCCCTGGCGTGGCGCACGGGTGCTGGCCCGGGCGTTGCCCTTGGGCATGCTGGCCGTGGTCGCGGGGGTGGCGCCTTCCTTGTGGATTGCGCCGGTCTACACGCCGGAGCGGTGGCGTATTGACGCGTTGCCACCACAAGCGACACCGGTGACGGTAGCTTTCGGGGACGTAATCCGGCTTATTGGTTACGAGTTGCCTAACACAGAGGCCTTCCGTCCGGGGGACAATTTGGACATAACCCTTTACCTGGAACAGACGCGTCCCTCTGAGCGACCGTGGAGCCTCTTTGTGCACGTGGTGGATGATGCAGGCATCATTGTGACACAAGAGGACAGATATCCTTTCCTGGGATTGCTGGATACAACGCGCATTCCCTCCGGAACTCGCTGGCAGGAGCCTGTCCGGTTATGGCTGCCCGACACCGCGTTCACGCCAGCGACGATACACTTACAGCTGGGGTTTTACAACCTGTCCACCATGGAACGGTTGCCGGTAACAGGTCCGGAAGGGCTCGCTTGGGGAGATCATATTCGGTTGGGAACGTGGAAATTGCAGCCGCGGCCCGGCATGTACCCGAATCCGACCTCGTATCGGTTTGGGGAGCGTATAGAGCTCGTCGGTTTTGAGATCTCTCCCCGGGTAGCGCGTCCTGGCGATACGGTGACGTTGGTCCTGTACTGGCGCAGTTACGGTCCTCTGGACCGCGATTACGTGGTGTTCACCCATGTGTTAGAGCCCCCCCAGACCATCTGGGGACAGCAGGATAAAGCGCCGGAAGTGCCCACCACCCGTTGGGAGGTGGGGGAGGTGTACCGTGAAACGTATACCCTCACCTTAAAGCCTGAAACCCCGCCCGGCCTGTACGAGATTGAGATCGGCTGGTACTGGCCTGAGACCGGTGAGCGGCTACGATTGCCCGACGGTCGGACATACGTCCTCATCGGGCGCATCCGGGTGGTACCGTGATCCTCTTCCTTGGGATGCGGCGGCATAGTGCTTGACCACGATGATTTCTTTAGGATCAGTATGGCCGAGTACTAAGTACGAGGACATACATGGACACAAGTCGACGACAGACGATGGACGATAGTTTAGGTCCATCGTCTGTCGCCTTACGTCCGATGGTGAAGGATTTTTGTCCACTTACTTAGGCTGACGCGGTGGGGGGTGAGTGTGTTGGGCATTTTAGGGTTCGGGAGTGACACCTAATGAAAAGCGTACGGGTAGCGTGGGGCCTGGCCCTCGCGTTCACTGTGGCCATAGGGGTACGGTTGGTGCTGCCGGACTTTCTGCGTTTTCGGATCTATATCGATTTTGTCTCGTATTACACCGCAGCGCGCGGGTTCAACGGGCCCGGCAACATTTACGACCTCGTCTACTTGCAGACCATTGCAGAGAACGTGGGCATCATGCGTCCCATCGAGGTGGTCTACGGTCGGATATACCCGTACGTGTATCCCCCCCTTCTGGCTTTTTACCTGCAGCCGCTGGCCCGGTTGAAGTACGCTCTGGCCTATCGGGTGTGGTTGCTGTTTACTTGGGCTCTGTTGCCCTTAGTGGTCATGGGGACCCTGGGCCTCATTCGCGGCATCGTCGTACGGCGTCGGCCGCCGGAGCTGTTGTCGGCGCTGTTGGCGGTGCTCTTCCTTTATGCGTTGCCCTTTGATGTGGACATCAACCAGGGGCAGGTAAACATTTTGTTGCTCCTGTTCATGCTCACCAGTCTATACCTCGCGCACGTTCGTCGGTGGGACTGGGGGGCAGGGGTGGCCTTGGCTATGGCCGCGTGGATAAAGCTTACCCCGACGCTATTGCTCCTCTTTTTTGGCATGAACCGTCGGTGGCGAGTGGCGGCAGGGTTTGTGGTGGGAGGAATAGGGCTGTTCGTGCCCACGTTGGTCGGCTCGGGGGAGCAACAGTGGCGGAACTTCATCGCCTTTCTGGTCAACGCGTCACAAGCTTATGAGATCACCAACTTACGGGATCCGGGAGTGGTTTTCAACATCTCGTTACTGGGCGCCGTCACCCGTCTGGGTGTGTCACCTCGCTGGGCGTATGGTATTGACCTGGGGGTGTTGGTGCTCCTGATCCTTCCGGTTGTGCTCCTTCACCGCAGGGCGCGTGATGAGGGACGTGCCTTCTGGTTGTTGGTCCCTTACCTGGTTGTGATGATCCTGGCCGCACCCTACGCGTGGACGGTGCACTTGGTGTACCTGTACCCCGCGCTGGTGTGGGTGTTCGCGTACGCGCTCACCGAAGAGGTGGTTCCCTGGCCTGGGGTGGCCGCGCTGTTGCTTTTGACCTTATTGGCAGGGGTGGATTTTCCCGAGCTGTACGACGCATTTCCGCTGTTGAAGGCGATTCCGGCAGCGTTGCGTTCCTTGAACACTCTAACCCTGTTAGGGGTGTACGCGATGGGCCTCTATGTGAGCTGGCGCGCGCTGGGCGACCGTTCAGCTCACCGGAGGATGCCCACGGTGAGCACGTAAAGCGCGGCTTCCTCGTCACCGTCCACGCCCAGCAGTTCGTTGAGCATGTCGTCGTAGAACGCGCCGATCGCGCACGCACCTAGCCCCAGAGCTGTCGCTGCCAGGTAGATGTTCTGTCCCACGTGGCCTGCTTCCATCAAGATGTATCGGTAAGCCCGGCCTTTGTACTTCCATCGCTCCCGCTGGAAAATCGCGGTCAGGATGAACACTGCTGCAGCCGTAGCGACGTGTTCCTGGTCCAAACAGGCCACGGTGAGGGGGCGACGCACGTCTGCTTTTAGGTATTCCAGAGCGTGCTCGCGTACCGCGTAGTGGTAGAGGCCGGGCGAAAGGTTTTCCACCCGCTGGACGGAGACATACACCTCTATAGGGTAGAGGGCGCCTGCCGACGGCACAGCCCGTTTGGGGTATGATGGCTCGGTGATGCCTTGCGCGGCGTGCAACAGCGCGCTGAGGGCTTCCTGGGAGATGTGTCCTTCCCGGTAATCCCGCAGGCTGCGACGTCGGTTCATCGCCTCCGTCAGGGGCATGGTCATGGGTGCCGGGCGTGGCAGGGCAACGCGAGGGGCGTTGGGATAGGTCTTGAACGGCTCTTGAGGTTGACCCCACGGCAGAGCACCCCAGAGGACCCCTTGCAGGGTGACGCTGCTCCAACGGTGATAGGCACGGCCCAGATCTGCCTCCTCGGTGGTCCGTGAGCGACCGAACACGGAGAGCGCGCTGAGGGTCATGGCCGCAAACATGCCGGCAGCGCCCACGATCAAACCCCGCAAGAAAGATCGACGGGAGGGGTGGGCCACTCGCCATCGGGCGCCCCGTGGAGGCTGCCATCGCACAAGCCGGCCCCATGGGGTATAGCGGGGCCAACGCAGTAGGTGAGAGATGTTCAACACGGTGTGAATGAAGGCAAACACGGCAAACACAAACCCCGACCAGATGTGTAGACCCATTTGGGATATCCCCCACCAGTAGGCCACCACGCCCGTACCGATCATCACCACACCGCTGATCAGCAGGCCCCAGTTCAGCGCCAGGCGTGCCATGGTTTTTTCCTGCCTTCCTTCACCTCCCGAACCCGCACACTGCTTTATGAAGTAGGGTACCTTAGGGTGGACGGGAAGGCCAGTTTGTCGACGTCACCGGGACCGGATCGACGGTGTATCGCGCTCGAATTTGCGTGACCGGTGGAACCTGTGGCATAGTTAGGCTTGGCGGGCTGAACACACCCTACATCGCGGATGACATGACAGCCATGAAGCCCACAACACATGCGTCAGCCACGACCTTCACCTATCTTCCCGTCGCGACGGAGAGTCTCCAGAATGATGGTCACCGGTCCCACGTTGCACAGACATACCTCCATCATCGCGCGAAAGCGTCCTGTGGCTACGGGGACGCCTTCTTCCGCCAGGTAGGCACAGAAGGCCTCGATCAGGGGTTCGGCCACGTCCGGTGGAGCAGCCTGAACGAAGCTGGGCCGACGGCCGCGCCGAGCATCGGCATACAGGGTAAACTGCGACACGACCAGGACGCTGCCACCGACCTCCTTCACAGAGCGATTCATCCGGCCGGCTTCGTCCTCGAAGATGCGCAGGCCGGCCACTTTACGGGCCAACCACTGTGCGTCCGCCTGTGTGTCCCCGTGGGTGACGCCTACCAGGACCAGCAGGCCTGGGCCAATCGTTCCCACCACCTCTCCATCAACCGTCACGCGGGCTTCACTGACCCGTTGAATGACCGCTCTCATGCGATGGTTCCTCCTGTTGGGTGGTTTCCCAGTGCTGGAGTGCGTCCCATACCTGTTGAGGCAGCGCCGGCTCCACCCACACCGCCGCATCCAGCGCCACCGCGTCCGCCCCTACCGCCCGACATAGAACCGCGTCCTGGGGCGCGTGAATGCCCCCCTGCGCGATGAGGGGAACCGTTCCGTCGAGTTGGGTCGCTGTCGTTCGCAGTGCAGCCAGGGTCAGGGGTAAGAGCAGAGGGCCGTACAACCGCCCGCGAATCCAGCGATCTCCAAGCGGTATTTCCCCTTCTAGGGGCATACCGATGACCAAGGCGTCTGCGCCGGCGTGCACACAGGGGCGAGCCCACGCCGTTGCGCGGGTGAGGGGGAGAGCTACCAGCACCGGCAGGGCGGTTGTGCGACGGACCACGTCGATACGGGCCAGCACGGCGCCGATCTCTTCTTCCGGATGGCTTTCCAGCCATATGCCTGCTACCGTGGGAACGTCCGCTAAGCGACGGGAGACCCGCTGTACGTGTGCGACGTCCACCGCTGCCATCGCGGCCAGCACGGGCACGGGTAAGTGCTCCCAGGTAGCCGCGGCTTCCTCCAGAGCACGGGATAGCGAGGTACGGGGGCGTTCCGGTCGCCACAACACGCCCCCCGGCCGTGCTACCAGGGCGGGGTAAACATCCCAGTGGGGTTCCCACGTCCACGGGCCGGTGACGATAGCTCCTACACCTGCCAGGTCGCATATAACCTGTTGGCGTATCCCCAGGCGACTGATGCCCGCCGCGAGGATCACTCGTGTGGGCAAGGGAAGTCCCAGTTTGTGCCGGGGTGCCAAATCAACCGCCCACATCGTTTATCTCCTATGGCGCGTTCCCCACCAGTAGGCCAGGTCCATCACCGGGCCCCGACGGCAAACCCGTGTCGGCCCGTGGCGGGTCATCACCACACACGTGTCGCACAACCCTAGACCACAGGTGAGCCCGTCCACCAGCAACATGAAGGCCCGCTTCGGCGGTAGGGTGGACCGTGTGTCCTCCCACAGGTGAACCAGTTGCTGGGGCCACGTCACCGGACCGCAGGCCAGGAGGTAATCCGTCCAGCGCAAAAGGTCCTGACAGGCGGCCAACAGCGCGTCCATGCCACCGACAATTGGTCGGTATTCCACGCTGGGGGGCAGCCAGGAAGGAGCTTCAGGAAGCAGCGTATCCTCCCTGAGGAGAAGAAAAACCAGGTCGTTTATCTCTGCCAATTCGTAAATGGTCCCCAAAAGGTATGGGGCGTAAGTTTCCTGGGTCATAACCAGCACACGGTTGTGGGCGGGAAGTTCCGGGAAGCCGGTCCCCCACGGCCCCCAAAGGGGGCATTGGTCGGTCATTCGCCAGAACGGGGAGAGTGTGTCCACGGTGCTCCCCGGAGCATAGACCCAACATGTGTCCGGTGAAATCCGTCTCGTCACGAACACCACCTGGCGGAGATAAGGATCCCAGTGGGGCCAGGGACGGGCCAGCAAAAACTGGCCAGGTCGGGCCTGCGCGCTCAGGGGAGGGCACGTTAGGCATACGAAGGGGAATCCACCGACCTCTGCGACCCCGGTCACCTGTGCTACCCAATGTCCCATGGTTTCCCTTAGCGCCCTTCCTCCGCCAAGTGGGTCAACCGTGCAGAGTCCAGGATAAGAATGCGGCCCCGCATGGTGTCGACGATGCCTTCCCGGCGCATCCGGCTTAAGGTGCGAATGGTGGTCTCCACCGTGGTGCCGGCCATATCCGCCAGGTCCTGTCGGGTAAGGGGGAGGGTGATCAGGGTGCCGCGTTCGTGGGGTTCGCCGCTGATTTTCATTAGCCGCAACAGAATGCGTGCCAGGCGCTGCTCCACTCGCTCAATGGCCAGACTCTGGACGAGGTCGCTCAGGTGGCGTACTCGGCGTACCAGGTCGTAAATGACTGCTGTTGCCATTTGGGGATACGTTTGCAGCAGGCGCATGAATTGATCCCGTGTAAATACCACCGCCCGTACTTCCGTCAGGGTCTTGGCGGACGCGGAATAGGGCATTCCTTCTAGCACTGCCAGTTCACCGATCATCGACCCTGGGCGCATGATGTCCAGAACCACGTCCCGGCCTTCTGCTGTGTGGCGGATCAGGGCCACGTGCCCCTCCAGGAGGACGTACAGGGCACGTGGTGGGTCACCCTCGAAGAAGAGAAAGACCCCTTCTGGGAAGGATCGAATGGCGATTTCAGGTACCAGACGTTGCCACTCCGCATCGCGCAGAGCTGTAAAAGGTGGGATCCGGCGAATTGTGTCCAGGACCACGCCGCGCGCGCTCTTTGAGGTCATGCGCATCTCCCCCTGGAACGTGCCCCATTGGCCCACCGGTGAGCCAATGGGGTGCTTTCTCATTATAGATGAGGGGCGGGGAGCACACAATCCCGCGGTAGGATATTGTGCTCTCTTCGGGGGCGGTGCCTTACCCTGCGCGCGGTCGGGTGGCCCAGAGGAAGAGGGCAACAGTGGCCACGGCGACAATGCCCAGCAGGCCCAGCTTGAGCAGGCGGGAAGAGACGAGCAGGGCAAGGATGCCGGTGACAACACTCCAGGCAACGTAGAGGCCGATCACCTGAACAGGTGTCCAGCCTCGGTCCAGCAACCGGAGGTGCAAGTGTCCTCGGTCCGCGGTGAACACGGAACGTCCTTCCCGCCACCGGCGGGCGATTTGCCAAGCAACGTCGGCAATAGGCAGTCCCAGGACAAGCAGCACGGTAGCAACCTTAGCCCCGGCTGCAATGCCGAGCACAGCCATGATGTACCCCAGGCCGTAGGCACCGGCGGAACCCAGGAAAATGCGGGCCGGTGGCCAGTTATATGGGAGAAATCCCAGGGATGCACCTAATAGGGCCAGGGGCCACACGGCCACGCTGTGCAGCCCCCGCTGCACCAGGTGGACGGCCAGCACCGTGGCGAAGACCGCTGTTACCGATGTGACCAAGCCGTCCACACCGTCCAGCCAGTTAACCGTGTTCATCATCCCCAGTACCCAGAACACCGTAAGCCACCACACTATGAGGCGGGGGAAGATAACCTGCCGATCCGTGAAGGGGTTGTTGACCCGTTCGATGAACAGAGTGGCCCAGATGGCAATGATCGCGCAGAGAAGTTGAATGACGAACTGTGCGGCCGGTGAGAGGTCTGCGCGGTCGTCCCAGAGGCCGCCCACGAGGGCTACCAGCGCGCCCAACACCAGCCCCTTCCACCAGAGGGGCTGGTTGGGGTCCGCGATAGGCGGAAAGAGAGAAGGCCAGAGCCAGGGCAGGGTAACGGTCACCAGGAATGCGATGACGGGCGCTACTCCACCTGCCCGAGGGACCGGCATCCGGTGATGACGTCGACCTCCAGGGTGGTCCACCAGCCCTCGGCCTTGCGCCCAGCGGATCACCAGGGGGGTGATCCCCAAGGAAAGGAGGAAGGGGACCCCTACTGCCACCAGCACGTAGGTCATGGACACTCCGCACCGCGCATGCGTCGCCGGTCCCTGTTCACGGGTAGATGCGTCCTAAAAGTCGCGGGAAGGCGATGGTTTCCCTCACGTGGTGTAGGCCGCACAACCAGGCCACCGTTCGCTCGACACCCAGACCAAAGCCGGCGTGGGGCACAGAGCCGTACCGGCGCAAGTCGATGTACCATTGGTATGGCTCAAGGGGCAGGTTATGACGCTTAAGCGCCTCGATGAGCTTGTCAGGATCGCTAATGCGCTCGCTGCCTCCGATGATCTCACCGTAACCTTCCGGCGCGAGGAGGTCTGCGGAGCGGCAGACCTCCGGTCGGTCCGGTTCGGGCTCCATGTAGAATGCCTTGGCCGCGGTGGGGAAGTGGTGCACGAACACGGGGCGGTCGAACTGTGAAGCGATGTACGTCTCATGGGGTGCTCCGAAATCCTCCCCCCATTCGATGGGGGGCAGCGGTTCATTGTGGGGCGGCACGCGAACCCCGGCTTCGGCTGCCCGGTTAATCATGGCCACTGCCTCATCGTAGGAAATGCGGGGGAAAGGCGGTGCCACTTGCTCCAAAGAACTGGTATCCCGCTCCAGGACTCGCAGTTCGTTGGCACGGCGCTCCAGCACCCGGTGGACAATGTATGTGACGAATTGTTCTTCGATCTCCAGCAACTCGTCAAGGGTGCACCAGGCGATCTCCGGCTCCACCATCCAAAACTCCTGGAGGTGTCGACGGGTTTTGGATTTTTCTGCACGAAAGGTGGGGCCAAAGCAGTACACCTTGCCGAAGGCAAAAATGTTGGCCTCGTTGTAAAGCTGGCCGGTTTGGGCCAGGTAGGCAGGGCGGCCGTGAAAATCGGTCTCGAAGAGGGTGGTGGTCCCTTCCGCGGCCGACGGGGTGAGGATAGGAGTGTCCACCCGGAGGAAACCGTGGTCGTCCAGCCAGTCGTGAATAGCCCGCTCTACTTCGGCTCGCACTCGCATAATGGCCCATTGGCGGGGGGTGCGCAGCCAGAGGTGCCGATGATCCAGCAGGAAGTCCACCCCGTGTTCCTTCGGTTGGATGGGGTATGGTTCTGCCTGTTGGACCACGTGAAAATCTGTGGCGTCGATCTCGTAGCCGCCAGGGATGCCGGGCGCGCGTTCGTCTGCCCGTACCATACCCCGCACAACCACAGAGGATTCCTGGGTCACTTTACGGGCAGCGGTGAAGGCTTCCGGCGGGACGTTTTTCTTGTACACCACTACCTGAGCGAAGCCGGTGCCATCGCGTAAGCGGATGAACTGTAATCGGCCCTTGTCGGTCCGCAGGTAAACCCACCCGCGTACCTCTACCTCTTCACCCACGTGGTCTGCCAGCCGCGCCAGCTCAACCCGTTTCACCAAGGTTCACCTCCTCTTCTACCGGGCGCGCTTCGCCCGTATCGTGGTCCTCCTCCGGGAGGGGTTTCTCCCCAGGTTTGACCGTCACCATCACCCGTTCGATCTTGGGGCCTTTCATCTTTAGAACCTGGAAACGCATCCCGTTCCAGACAAGCACTTCTCCTTCTTCGGGAATGTGGCCCAGTTCGTAGAGAATGAAACCAGCTACGGTTTCGTACAGGTCATTTTCCGGGATGTTCAAGTGTAGTGCTTCGTTGATTTCATCCACCCGGAGCTGAGCGTTAATGTCGTACGTGTGTTCGTCGATGGGGCGGATGTCCGGCTCCTCCCTGACCCATTCGTCGGTCACGCGGCCCAGGATCTCCTCGGCCAGTTCCTCGAGAGTCACCAGGCCGGCCGTGCCGCCATACTCGTCAATGATGATGGCCATTTGAATGTGTTTATTCCGCATTTCCTGGAAGAGATCACCGATGCGACGGGTTTCCGGCACCGCGAACACCGGCTGCATGATGTTGAGGTCCTTGATGCGCCGGTGGCGGGCATCGGGATCTTCGGCCAGAAGGGCCAGTACGTCCTTGATGGCGATGATTCCCACGATGTGGTCTAGGTCCCCCCGGTAGACGGGAAAACGCGCATGCCGATGTTCTTTGAAAAGGTGAAGAAATTCTTCGACGGTGGCGTCCTCTGAGATGCCCACGATTTCGGGGCGAGGGATCATGGCTTCACGTACCAGGCGTTCGCTGAACTCCAGAACCCGGGAGAGGATTTCCTGGTCTTGTTTGGGAATTAGGCCCACCTCCATGCTTTGCTCGACAAGTACCTTGAGCTCTTCCAGGTTGTACGCGTGGTGGTGCCGTACCGGTTCCTGGACACCCACGAGTTTCAGGACCATCGCGGTCGAACGGTCCAGTGCCCAGATGAAGGGCCGGAACACGAGGGTGAAGACCTGCATGGGGGGGGCCAGGAGCATGGCTGTGGACTCCGGCGAACGGATAGAGGCGATCTTAGGGACCTGTTCGCCCAGAACGATGTGTGTGAACGTGATGAGGATGAAGGAGAGGCTGGTTCCAATAGCGTGAGCCACGGTCAGGCCAAGCCAGGTTCCTAGGGCTTGTTGTAGCAAGGGGAAAAGGATAGCTGCCACGGTGATGTCACCGATCCACCCCAGCGCGAGGCTGGCAAGGGTGTTGCCTAGCTGCACCGCGGCGATGTACAGGTCGATGTTGTCGATCATGCGGAGCACTAAGTTCGCCCGGACGTTACCATTTTTAGCCCATGTCTCTAAACGCGGGCGCCGCGCGCCGACAAGGGCAAATTCCATGGCGACGAAGAAGCCGTTGATGGCAATCAGCGCGGCGACAGCGGCCAGGCGGGGTAGTAAAAACGCGATGCTTAGACTACTGACCTCGCCTTCCAAGGACGTTTCCTCCTCCTTTTTTGGTTACCCTCACCGGCCACCCAAAGGGTGGACCGGCACGTGTACATTATACCTTAGCGGTGCGTGGGCGTTCTTGTACACTATACTACTCAGCCCGCAGAGCCTGACCAAACCGTTTCTCGCAGGGTGAAACGCGGTCTTGACCGCCTCAAAGGGCTCTTTTGCCCTGGGGGTAGGTAAAGTGGCCCTTCTTCCTCCCCGTACGACCACCTTCCACGGGCAACCTCGTCAATCGGTCTTCATTTTTATGACCTTGATCATAACCGTAAAGATGACATCCGTCATGGACAGGTGGGGGATAATCGGGTAGGGTGGAAGGGAAGGTGGTGGTGTGCAGAGTGTGAGCGGGGGGAGGTGGACGATGCAAGCCCTGAGTTCCCACAATCCGTTGGTTTTAATCCTGGGCTTGGTCGCGGCTGCCGGCTTGACCGGCGTGGTGTACCTGGTGTACGTAGCCCGGGGGCAAGAGACGCCCGAACTGCGTAAACAGTTTGGGTTGTTGTTTCTCATCATCGGCGTCTTCGCGTTGGGTGGCTTCGTCCAGTTGATCTGGTCCGATTGGGCGGGCTTTCCGGCAGGGCATTACACGGAGCTCTTCGGTGTGACCACGGGGTTGTTCTCCTTCATGCTGATCGTAGCGGGGCTGCTGTTGTTGTTAAACATGGACTTGCGCGCGTTAAGCTGGCCTTCGGTGGTCATTGGTCTCTTCCTGCTGCAGGGCACGCGGGCGGTGGTGGACTTCCAGCTTACCCGTAACCCACCCTTGACCGCGCTGTTGTGGCTGTCGGCAGGGGTAGCCAGCATCGGGATGTTGCCTTTCTCCTACTCGCGGGAGAACACCCGGCGTTACCTCGCGTACGCGGGGGTGGTTGTGCTGGCCGTAATGACCTTGGCCGCTTTCCTCACGGGTTTCAAGGGATTTTACGGTCACATCGCCAGCATTGTGCAACAGCAGCAGAAGTGAGGCAGGTGGAGGCCACAGGCTTGTGGCCTCCACCACCACTCACGCCTGGATCACCTCCACAGAAGTGCGGGCAAGGACTTCCTGCAGGGCAGCTTTATCGCCGTCCCAGGGGCCGGGCTTTTCCTGTTTTAGCGTAGTAACGGCGGCGGCCCACCGGCAGGCTTCGGCCGGGTCTGTGCTCAGCCGTTTGCCCAGGTACGTCGCGAAGCAGGTGTCACCGCGCCCTGTTCGGCCGGCGAGGGAACGGGGTGTAAAGGCTGCAAAGTAAGCACGTCCTTCGGTGTAAACCAGCACACCCTCGGAACGAGTCAGCACAACCTCGCGCGGGCCGTAGGCGGCCAGGGTTGCCGCCGCTGCCACCGGATCCTTCTGCCCCGTCAGAAACTCCGCTTCGGCTAAGTCCACCTTCAGGTAGGTGATAACGGATAGGCCCTCCGCCATGGCGGGCCAGGGCTTGAACACGAGCCGATCTCCTTCCCGCACTCGGATGAACCCCTGGGCGTCTAAGGCGGTAGGGCCGCGTTGTGCAATCTGGCGGAGAAGGGTCAGGTCCACTTCGCCCGCAATAATGGGAACCACCGCATAGATACGGGCTGAGATGTCAGGGATGTCCTCCGCCTGGAAAGGGCCGGCGAACCCGAGGGGATGGGTGATACGGCGTTCCATGTCCGTTGAGGAGTAAATGTTTTCAATGCCTGAAGTAGCCGGCGCAGGGGTCGCGTACACGTGGATGCCGAGCTCCTTCAAGGGTGCGAGGAGGGAGAAATCGTCCGGGTGCAACCGGGTGGCTATGGCCACTTCCAATCCTAAGCGGCGAAGGGCCACGCTGCCGTAATACACTGCACCTCCGGGCGAAATCTCGCCCTTTCCGTCGACCACAATGCGATCTTTGGCGAAGTGGCCTATCATAAGAATGTCCACCGTTTTCATACGCGCCTCCAGCGTTTGGTGTGTGGGCGTGGGCTAAGGATGGCCTGTGCCGATGGCTCGCCCTTTGTCGTATGGAGTCTACAGACGCCCTTCTTCCCGGACAAACCTGCGGTCAAACACCGACCACGGGCGCGGTCTGTTGTTGCTGTTCGGCAGGGGACATGGCGAGGGTGAATTCAGAGTTATCCAGACGGCCCTGCTGCCGGAAGGGCCGCATCCCGTTCCAGCACCGAACGTAAAAACTGGCCGGTGTACGACCGGGGCACTTGGGCTATCTCCTCCGGGGTACCTTCGGCGACAATGTACCCTCCCTCATCGCCGCCTTCCGGTCCCAGATCGATGATCCAGTCCGCGGATTTGATAACATCCAGGTGGTGTTCGATGACGATCACGGTGTTCCCTTGGTCTACCAGGCGGTGAAGGACGTCCAGCAGTTTTTCTACGTCGGCTAAGTGGAGGCCGGTGGTGGGTTCGTCCAGGATGTATAAGGTGCGGCCGGTGGCTTTGCGACTTAGCTCGCGGGCCAACTTGACCCGTTGTGCTTCGCCGCCGGAGAGGGTGGGGGCCGGCTGACCGAGCCGAATGTAACCGAGCCCGACGTCGTACAAGGTCTGGAGTTTGTTGCGGATGGCGGGAATGTTATGGAAGAAGTCCAGCGCTTCTTCCACGGTCATGTCCAGGACGTCTGCGATGGTTTTGCCTTTGTAGCGAATTTCAAGGGTTTCCCGGTTATAGCGCTTGCCATGGCACACCTCACAGGGCACATACACGTCGGGCAGGAATTGCATCTCAATGCGAATGATGCCGTCTCCTCGGCAGGCTTCACAGCGTCCGCCTTTGACGTTGAAGGAGAACCGCCCCGGCGCGTAGCCGCGGGCTCGCGCTTCCGGGAGGCGGGCGAAGAGGTCGCGGATAGGGGTGAACACGCCCGTGTATGTGGCCGGGTTGGAACGGGGTGTACGGCCAATGGGCGATTGGTCAATGTTGACCACCTTGTCGATGTGCTCCACCCCTTCGATTGCGTCGTGTGCTCCTGGCCGCTCCTTGGCCCGGTAGAAGATTTGGGCCAGTCGTTTGTACAGGGTGTCCACCACCAGCGTGGATTTCCCCGACCCGCTTACACCGGTAACGCAGATGAAGGTGCCCAGGGGGAAACGCACGTCGATGCCCTTGAGGTTGTGTTCCCGGGCGTTACGAAGGAGCAAGTGCTTGCCGTTGCCGGGACGGCGTCGCGGGGGAAGGGGGATGCGCCGTTTTCCGCTGAGGTATTGGCCGGTAATGGATTCAGGCGTGTTGGCGATGACCTCCGGTGGTCCGGCTGCCACCACGTGCCCTCCGTGTTCACCCGCGCCCGGTCCGAGGTCGATGATCCAGTCTGCAGCCCGAATGGTGGCCTCATCATGCTCGACTACTAACACGGTGTTGCCCAGGTCTCGGAGTTCCTTGAGGGTGCGCAGCAGTCGATCTGTATCGCGCGGGTGAAGGCCGATGGAGGGCTCATCCAGCACGTAGAGTACCCCCATAAGGCGGGAGCCGATCTGTGTAGCCAGCCGAATGCGTTGGGCTTCCCCGCCGGAAAGGGTGGCTGCCGGACGGTGCAGGGTGAGGTAGTCAAGACCCACATTCACCATAAACCGCAGGCGGGATTCGATCTCCTTTAGGATTTGGCGGGCGATAGCCCACTCGCGTGGGGTCAACGGCGAATGAGGGGGCTTGTCCGAGCCTTCTGCGGCCGGAGGTTCCTGGCCATCCCGGCGGGGATCATGCCCTTGCAGCCGGTGTACCCAGGCGAGTATTTCCTTAATGGTCATGGTGCTCACATCGTAGATGGTTTTGCCATCGACGGTGACGGCCAGCGCCTCGGGACGGAGGCGTTTGCCCTCACAGGCCGGGCAGGGGCGGGTGGTCATGAATTGCTCTAGCCATTCCCGCATGTAGTCGCTTTCTGTTTCCTGGTAGCGCCGTTGGAGCATGGGGATCACACCCTCATAGCGGGTTTCAAAGGCGCGGCGTCGTCCCTGGTAATTCGTGTAGCGGACGGTAACCGTTTGATGTGCGGGCAGGCCGTAGAGGATAACTTGGCGTTGGCGAGGGCTCAATTCTTTCCACGGTCGATCGAAGGGAATCCCTGCCACGCGGCACACTTCCTGGAGAAGGGCGGTGTAGTAACGGCGTTGGCCTTCGTCCCGCGCGAAGGGGAGAACGGCGCCTTCTTTCAGGCTTTTGTCCGGATCGGAGACGATCAGGCCGGGGTCGAATTCCATTTGAGTACCCAGGCCCATACAGGTGGGGCAGGCACCATGCGGGCTGTTGAAGGAAAATGTCCGCGGTTCGATTTCCGGCAGGCTGATGCCACAGTAAACACACGCGTAGTGTTCTGAGTAGAGATGGTCCTGAGGATGATCGGGGTCGGTGACGTCACTGATAATGACAACGCCCTTGCCCAGTCCCAGGGCGGTTTCGATGGAGTCCGCCAGGCGGGCGCGGTCCAGCCCCTCCTCCCCCTTGCGCACGACGAGGCGGTCCACCACTGCCTCGATGGTGTGCATTTTGTAGCGGTCCAACTGGATTTCTTCGTCCAAGTCCACCACCTGGCCGTTGACTCGGGCCCGGACGTATCCGGCCTTGCGCAGGTCCTCGAAAATGCCCTTGTGTTCACCTTTGCGATCGCGCACCAGGGGGGCGAGGATCAGGATGCGTGCGCCTTCCGGCATGTCGAGCACGGCGTCCACAATTTGGTCTGCGGTCTGTTGGCTGATGGGCCGTCCGCACTGGGGGCAGTGGGGGTGGCCGATGCGGGCAAACAGCAGGCGGAGGTAGTCGTAAATTTCCGTAACGGTGCCGACCGTAGAGCGGGGGTTGTGGCTGACGCCTTTTTGG
This sequence comes from Anaerolineae bacterium, assembly GCA_015490995.1. Classification (GTDB taxonomy): domain Bacteria; phylum Chloroflexota; class Anaerolineae; order JAADDB01; family JAADDB01; genus S141-23. The sequence goes on from WFWT01000064.1 coordinate 27,490, forward strand.
TCAATGGAAATGGCCGGGCTCAACCCCTCGATCTGGTCGACGTCCGGTTTCTCCATCAGGCCCAGGAACTGGCGCGCGTAGGCGGAGAGGGATTCAACGTATCGGCGTTGCCCTTCCGCATAAATGGTGTCAAAGGCCAGGCTGGACTTGCCCGAGCCTGAGATGCCGGTGATGACCACCAGCTTATCCCGCGGGATTTCAACGGTGATGTTCTTCAAATTGTGTTCTCGGGCTCCGCGGACAATGATGCGGTCCAAACCCATGGCGATGTGCCTCAGTTTGTCCGACCTGATTAACCGACTTGCCTAACGCAGCTCCCTAAGGCTTGCGAGAATATCCTGGCTCCATGTGCCCCCTGCAGAGGACAACACATAATTTTACCCGGCGTGGGTGAGGGATTCCAAGCGCGAGTGTTGGTAAAGTGGTAAAGGAGCAACGTACGGTCCCGATGGGCGGGACACCCTTGGGAGGAAACACGGCTTGTGTTACAATCCCGTGGCGCTCGTGGCTGAGGTTGCTCATGTTTACCAACCACCGTTCTCAGGGCAAGGTGGTACGTACAGCACACAGGCTAGGCCGATTGCTGGGTGTGGTTCATTCTGAGGCAGGAGGTGGACAATCGGCTCATGATGTGGCGACCGCATGGGGGGATACGGTCCTGCCGGAGTAAGGGAAAGCATTGGGTAGGGTGGTTTGTGTTCCTGGTGGTGCTGGCGTTTCCTGCGTTGGCCTGTGGCTCGTTTGCTCCTCGGCCAACGCCGACTCCTACTATGACCCCAACCCCGACGGTGACGCCCACGTTCACTCCGACGCCAATCCCGCCGCCTCCTACCCCGACGCCTACACCGACCCCTTTACCC
>WFWT01000065.1 GCA_015490995.1 Anaerolineae bacterium
TACCCATCAACGCACATCACGGTTAGAGGACCGGTGAGGGCCATGTGGGCACGCTGGCGCTCATCCGGTTACGTGTTTGTTACCGGCCTATTGTTGGGCACACTTGTGGGTATGGCGCTGGGGTGGCAGGTGACCCGGCCAGAACCCTTGACCTTGGACATACCTACGTTGCCGCCGCCACCCACGCCAGCGCCGATCACTGTGTACGTGAGTGGAGCGGTGGCACGGCCAGGGGTATACACCTTACCTCCCGACAGCCGGGCCGTGGACGCGATCAAGGCGGCAGGCGGTTTGACCGCTGCGGCTGACCCGGCCGCTGTGAACTTGGCCCAGCGTCTAACGGATGAAGCCCACCTGCACGTGCCCACGCGACCTCCGACCGGTGAACGCGCCACGCCACGAGAAAGGACCCCTACCCCGACGGTGCCCTTGCCCATCGATATCAACACTGCCCCCGCGGAAGTGCTCATGACCCTGCCGGGCGTAGGGCCGACCATGGCCGAACGGATTATCGCCAACCGACCTTACAGTTCGGTGGAGGACCTCCTGCGGGTGCGCGGCATAGGCCCTGCTACCCTGGAAAAATTGCGTCCTTACATAACCGTTAATCCCTAATGTGAATAGCACGCGTCAGGCGTAAGAGGAGCCCATTCATGCGTTGTACCTGGCACTTGAGCGGCCTTTGGCGTTTGTGGGGCGGTCCACCGGGCGCGGGAGAGCGTGCCGGTGTGTTCGCGGTGAACTACAAGGACGACGATTGGTTGCCCGCTACCGTACCGGGTGACGTCCACTCAACTCTGGTGGCGGCAGGATGCATCCCCGAACCGTACTATCACACCAACGTGGACACCGTCCGGTGGGTTGAAGAGCAGGAATGGTGGTACCGTACGACCTTCGATGTTCCCGCGGTTACAGAAGAGTCTCACCGAGATATCCTGATCTTCGAGGGGCTGGACACCTTTGCCACCGTGTACTTGAACGGTGAGCTCCTCGGTCATCATGCCAACATGTTCCGACCGGCCGTGTTCGACGTCTCCCAACATTTGCGCTACGACGCGCCCAACGTTCTGGCCGTTCGTCTCGACCCTGTGACCCTTCACGTCCAGGGTCGAGAGGTGCCGGGGCAATGGGGACGGTATAACCCGGAACGGGTGTTTGTGCGCAAGACCCAAGCCCATTTCTCCTGGGATTGGGCGCCCCGTCTCCTCAACGTAGGGATCTGGCGTGATGTACGGTTGGAGCGTTATACCCGCGCCCGTCTCCACTTTCCGTACGTGCGGGTGCTGGCACTGCGAGGTTCTACGGCTATTGTCGGTGTCGAATGCGATGTGGAGACATGGGGACCGGTGGGCGATCTGCGCGTACAGGTTTGTCTTGCCCACGAGGCCCAGGTAGTAAAGGGAGAGACATCGGTTCATCACGGCGTGGCCCATCTTGCCCTTACCGTGCCGGACGCGGCCCTCTGGTGGCCTGCAGGCTACGGCCCTCAGTCACTTTACCAGGTAACCCTTACCCTGCAGGATGGTCATACGGTGCTGGACGTGTACCGTGACCGTGTAGGACTGCGCACCGTACACCTTGACCGCTCGCCAGACCCCCAGGAGGTCGGCAGCGAACATTTTACCTTCGTTATCAACGGGGTTCCCATCTTTGCCAAAGGCGCTAACTGGATTCCCCCGGACCTGATGAACGGCCGGGTGACTCGTGAGCGGTATGAGACCCTGTTACGGTTGTTGGTAGAGGCTAACGGTAATATGTTACGGGTGTGGGGTGGGGGACAGTACGAGAAGGACGTGTTTTACCACCTGGCCGATGAGTTGGGCATTCTCATTTGGCAGGATTTTATGTTCGCCTGCGCCCGCTACCCAGAAGATCCGGCGTTCCTCGCGGAAGTACAAGCCGAAGCAGAATATCAGGTGCGTCGCCTGCGCAACCGGGCATGTGTGGTTATCTGGGTAGGGAACAACGAAAACGATTGGCTGGAAGACCTTATTTACTGGCAAACCCCGGGCCATTCCTTCCCTGGCCAGACGATTTATCATCGGCTGCTTCCGGAGGTGATCGCCCGGTTGGATCCCGGCCGTCCATACTGGCCCTCCAGCCCGTATGGGGGCAACGACCACAACGGAGAACAGGCAGGAGATCGGCACAATTGGCACGTGTGGCACGGTGGCGTGTTGCCACGCCGTTTTGGCGAGCCCCCTCGCCGCGATTGGAGCCCAGAAGGTGTGTCATATCGCCATTACGGAGAGGACACCGCTCGCTTCATTTCCGAGTTCGGCATGCACGCAGCGCCGGTGCCGGAAACCCTGCGCCGTACCCTCCCCCCGGAGGAACGATACCTCAACTCCCCCGGACTCCTCTTCCGGATAAGGGATGAGCCCAAGGACAAGGGAGCAATGCTTATGCGCGCCCATACCGGCCTGCCCTCAACCCTGGAGGAATACATTGATTTCTCCATGATCTGTCAGGCAGAAGGGCTGAAGTACGGCATCGAGCATTACCGTCGTCGCAAATTCCACTGCTCTGGTGCCCTTTTCTGGCAGTGGAATGATTGCTGGCCGGGCTTATCCTGGTCTGTGGTGGACTATTTCGGCTTTCCCAAGGCCGGATATTACTTTGTCAAGCGCGCCTTTGCCCCCGTTCTGGCTTCCGTGCGAGAAGAGGAGAACGGCGATTTCACCTTGTGGGTGATCAACGACACTCTGCAGCCGGTAGAGGACGAATTGATATGGACTCATGGAACGTTTGATGGAGAGTACCTCCGCGAAGATCGCATCGCGGTGACGGTTCCCCCTAATACGGCCATGGTGGTTGCCCGCTGGCAGGCTCACGACCTCCAAGGGCCTGATCGTCGACGTGAATACATGTGGCTCCGGTCCGTACGAGGGCTTATTCCCGAAAACCGCTATTTCTTTGTGGAGATCAAGGACCTGGTGCGGGAGTACCCACACGTTCAGGTCACTTGGGTTCAACAGGACAGTGCATGGGTGGCACACTTACGCACTGACCGGTACGCGTACTTTGTGCACCTCCTGGCCCCGGATGAAGGGGTCCGTTTTTCCGACAACTGGTTTGACATTCCGCCGGGAGAGACCCGTTCGGTACGGGTTTGGCACATTACCGGCCACGTGGTGGACCCGGAACACCTGGTCGTGCGATGGCGATAGCAAAGAGGGGTTACACATCGGTAGAGGTCGTCAGTTGTGGCTCTGGCTTGCCCGGCACCTCGTGACAGCGTCGACAGCGCGCCTGGTAGACTTCGGCCGCGCCGATCATGATGACCGGGTCGTTATAATGTGCCGGTTGGCCGTCAATCAACCGTTGGGTTCGGCTGGCCTCGTTGCCACAGACCACGCAAATGGCGTGCAGTTTATCTACCCGTTCTGCCCGCGCCATCAGCAAAGGCATCGGCCCAAACGGCTCCCCGCGGAAATCCAGGTCCAGCCCGGCACAAATCACCCGCACCCCGCGACTGGCCAGAATCTCCACCACGGTGGCAATGTCCTCGTCGAAAAACTGCACCTCATCAATGGCCACCACCTGAACGTCGGGTGCCACCCGATCCAAGATCTCACGAGCGTGGGCAACGGGTTGGGCTTCAAAGGCCATCCCGTTGTGCGAAGCGACCGCGTGGGTGACATACCGGTTGTCCATCGCCGGTTTGAACACCTGGACTTTTTGGCGGGCAATTTGAGCCCGCCGCACCCGGCGGATCAATTCCTCCGTCTTGCCGGAGAACATGCTGCCACAAATAACCTCCACCCATCCGCTGTTCGAGTGATGATACATCGGGCCTCCTCCTGTCGGTGTGTTGGTGAACGTGCCACGCGCGGTTTGGCATAGTACCGTGTGCCATGGCCGGAAGGAGGCAACGTACCCTTTCCCGGCCATCTGGGTGTTCCCGTTTACACCGCGCGTTTGCCCCAGATGTGGGTGAGAGGTCGTGATGGTCCGAAGACGCCGGTTTACTCCTTGACGTAGGGCTGACCGTCCGCCGCCGGCGGCAGGGCGCGTCCTACCACACCGGACAGCACGACGATGGTAACAATGTAAGGTGCCATGAGTAGAAATTCGGAAGGAATAGGAATGCGCAAGATGGCCATCTTGACCTGCAACGCGTCGGCGAAACCGAAGATCACCGACGCGATGAAGCCGCCTATAGGGGTCCATTTGCCGAAGATCATAGCTGCCAGGCCGATAAACCCTTTGCCAGCTGTCATCACCTCGTCAAAGCGGCCTACAGAACCCAGAGTGAAGTACGCGCCTCCTAGTCCCGCGATCATGCCGCCGATGGTCACACTGATGTACCGGGTTAAATACACGTTGATGCCCAGCGTATCTGCCGCGCGCGGGTGTTCGCCCACCGCGCGCATGCGTAACCCCCACCGGGTGTGGAAGAGCACAATGTGACTGAGAACCACCAGCAGCATCATGATGTAAATGATGATGTTAACATTGAAGAAAATGGGGCCGAGGATGGGAATCTGAGCCAGGACGGGGATGGGGATCGGCTTGAAATTGCCGGCTGCGTTCAGGTCCTGACGCACTGCGAGCCAAGACTGGCTGAGGAAACTGGTCAGGCCCACGGCGAAGATGTTAATGGCCGTGCCGGCGATGATCTGGTCTACCCGGAAGGTCACGGCCAGGACCGCCAGCACCAACCCCAGGAGGCCGCCGGTCAACACGGCAGCTACGAGCCCCCAGTACAGGTTTTGGGTCGCGCTGGCGACGACGACTCCCGTAAACGCGGCGCTCAACATCATCCCCTCGATGCCGATGTTGATCACCGCGGTACGTTCGCACCATACACCGCTTAAGGCCCCAAAGGTGATAGGGGCTGCTCGTAAAAGGGTGCTGGCCAGCATGCCCACCAAGTTGAAAGACTTGCCGGCCGTGGCCCAGAGCAAGAAGGCGACCAGGAAAATAATGAGAATCACGCCCAACACCGCCTGGGGCTCCCGGAAGCCTCGTGCCAGCTGCCATCCGCCCAGAAACGCAGCGATGAACCCGAGAAACAGCACGGCCGGCCGCGCCGGCACCACCAAATCGGGTAGCGGTGGCGGTTTGACGGCTGTGACGATGTTCAGGCCGAACTTCGCGGACGCGCCAGGTTCAATGTTGGGAAAGAAGAGCCACCAGATGAGCACAGCAAATGTCAGATATACCACCCCGAGGACCCGATCACGGGTTAGATACTGGTGTCGGAAGGTGCTCCAGTCAAGCGTACCGGCTTTCACAGGACCTCCTTCGTTTCCTTATGTTATGCACCCCAACCTCGGGTGAAGATTGTCTCCCCTTCTTCTTGCACTGCCCGGACACGCCAAATGAAGCGGACCAGGGCCGGAGCGGCCACGAAGACGATTACCATACCCTGTACAATCTGCACGATGTCAATGGGAATCCCCGCGGCGGACTGCATGCGTGTAGCGCCGGCGCGCAGGAACCCCCATAACAAGGAGGCCAACACCACGCCCGTCGGGTGGCTTTTGCCCAGGAGTGCCAAGGCGATGGAATCAAAGCCATAACCGGAGGAGAAGGCTTGTGCCATGAAGCGGTTGACCCCTAAAATCTCACTGGTGCCGGCCAGGCCCGCCAGCGCGCCGCTCAGGGCCATGGCGATGATGTAGTTCCGCGCGATGGAGATGCCCGCGTAGCGCGCGGCGTCCGGGTTGGCGCCCACCGTACGAATTTCAAAGCCCCAGGTGGTCTTCCACAGGAACCAGTACACAAAATAAGCGGCCAGCAAGGCCAGGAAAAACCCGCTGTGGAATCGAAGCGGATCGGGCGCCAGTTTGGGCAGCCATGCGCTCTCTTCCACAGGGGGGGAGACGGGGTTAAAGCCGGAGCGTTTCATCGGCCCGGTGAGCAGAAAGTCGGAGAGTCGAAACGCAATGTAGTTGAGCATAATGGTGGTTACCACCTCATGGGCCCCGGTGTACGCCTTGAGCACGCCGGCTACAGCAGCCCACACTGCACCCGCCGCGGCCCCGGCCGCCAGAGCCAGAGGCAGGTGGATCACCAAGGGCAACCCTTTGATGCTATAACCGATGTAGGTCGCTGCCAGCGCTCCCACGAACAGTTGCCCTTCCGCGCCGATGTTGAAGAGGCCACAGCGAAATCCCAAAGCCACTGCCAGGCCGGCAAAGATATAAGGCGTGCTGTACACAAGCGTACGGTCAATGGCTTCCAGTGATTTGACCAGCTGGGTGGCGTCACCGGTGGTCACCCATGTCTGGAATCCTTGCCAAATGAGGGCGGGGTTCCCCAGGCCGCCCTCCAGCATGGCCCGGTACGCGAGGCGCAGCTTCTCCCAGCTGGCTGCCAAAGCGACGCCCGGTGCGACTGTGATCTCCCGCCACAGCGCGACCACTTCAGGGTCAGAGATGATGATGAACACACTGCTCAACAGCAGGGCCGTCACAATGGCCAGGACCGGCAACAGCAGCGCCTGAAATGCCTGGCGCCAGAAAGCACGTCGCACAGGGGGTTGCGGTTGGGCTTCCACAGCCACCTCAGGGGCGGTCACGTCCTTCCTCCCTCCTCTTGCACAGTTTCCGGACGCACGCCGGCCATCAACAGTCCCAATTGCTCCCGGGTGGCTTCCTCCGCGGGGAGAATAGCCATAATTTGCCCCTCATACATCACCGCTATTCGGTCTGAGAGTGCCAAGATCTCGTCCAGCTCGGAGGAAACCAATAACACGGCACACCCCTGGTCGCGCTTTTCGATCAAGCGGTGGTGGATGTATTCAATAGAGCCTACGTCCAGGCCACGGGTAGGTTGGGACGCGACCAGCAGATCGATGGGTCGGGAGAACTCGCGCGCTACAATGACCTTCTGCTGATTGCCGCCGGACAGGTGGGACACTGGGGTATAAATGCTCGGCGTGCGGATGTCGAACTCCTGTACAAGGCGCACCGCATGTCGGTCGATGACCTCCCCCTGTACCCGAAATCCTACCGCGAAGGGGGGGTGATAATACGTGTTGAGCACGAGGTTATCTCTCACCGGGTACGAGAGCACCAGACCGTCCCGTTGGCGGTCCTCAGGGATGTGGGCCGTGCCCAACTCGAAGATGTGCCGTGGGGAGGACCACGTTACATCAACCTCCTTGATGCGGATACGCCCGCCAACCGGTGCGCGCAAACCGGTGATAGCCTCGACCAATTCGGTTTGGCCGTTACCCTGTACCCCGGCAATGCCGAGGATCTCGCCAGCCCGCACGTCAAAGGAGACTCCCCGCACCGCGGGCTCGCCTCGCTCGTCCAACACGTGTAAGTTCTCCACCGTCAACACCACGTCCCCGGGTTCGGCCGGCTTTTTCTCCACCGTGAGGCTTACTGTGCGCCCCACCATCATAGCGGCCAGTTCCGCTTCTGTGGTCTCGGCCGGTGTGGTCGTGCCTACCACCTTGCCCCGCCGCAACACGGTGATCCGGTCGGCGATGGTCATGACCTCTTTGAGCTTATGTGAGATGAAAATCACCGAATTCCCGCGAGCTACCAGTGTCCTGATCACTTCAAAGAACTCGTCCACTTCCTGGGGGGTCAACACAGCGGTCGGTTCGTCCAGGATGAGGATGTTGGCTTGGCGGTAAAGGAGTTTGAGGATCTCGACCCGTTGTTGGATCCCAACAGGCAGGTCCTTCACGTAAGCGTCCGGGTCCACGTCTAGCCCGTACGTGCGGGAGAGCTCACGGATTCGTTTGGCCGCGTTGCGGCGGTCGAGAAATGGGCCTATCCGGGTGGGTTCTGCGCCAAGAATGATGTTTTCCGTCACGGTCATGACGGGCACCAGCATAAAATGCTGGTGCACCATCCCGATACCCAACGCGATGGCATCGCTGGGGGAGCGGATGTCCACTTGCTGGCCCCGCACCAGGATCTCGCCTTCATCGGCATGGTAAAGGCCGTAAAGAATGTTCATCAACGTCGTTTTGCCCGCGCCGTTCTCCCCCAGCAGGGCATGGATTTCCCCCTCCTCCAATGTCAGGTGGACGCCGTCGTTGGCGACCACCCCGGGGAAGCGTTTGGTGATGTTCCGCAACTCCAGAACCGGTGCCACGTTGGACGTCACTCCCTTTCACACTCTATAGGTTTTCTTCTTCCGGTTGTTCAGCTCTGGCCATCTCGTGAAAGTAAGGAGGGGGCAGGGTGAACCCCTTGCCCCCTCACGGTCGCGCGTGTGAAGGTGGGCATTACTCCTTGGGCCAGCCCGTGTCGATCTCGCCGTTGATGATGCCCTGACGGACCTCCTCGAGCTCGGCCTTGAGCTCCTCAGGCACGTCGTCCTCGAAGTCATGGAAAGGCGCGATGCCTACGCCGTTGTTAGCCAACGTGCCCACGTACGTCCCACCCTGGAAGCGGCCCTCGACCACGGCCTTGATGGCTTCAAAGACGGCCACATCCATGTTCTTGAGCACGCTGGTCAGGTACACCTCTTTGTACTCGGGGGCGGAGATGTACCAGTCGGTGTCCACGCCGATCATCATCGCGCCTCGTTCCTTAACGGCTGCGGCCGTGCCCAAGCCAACCGGGCCGGCTACAGGCAGGATGATGTCGGCCCCTTCATCCATGAAGGACTCGGCCACCCGGCGACCGTCGTCTGTGGACTCGAAGTTGCCCACAAACACGCCGTCACCAAAGCCCTCCATGGAGAGGTCCGTCTGCCAGCCCAGGACCTCGACGTTGGTGCCCTTCTTCTCGTTGTAATACTTGACGCCAGATTCAAAGCCCACCATGAACTGGGTCACCGGCGGGATCTTGATGCCGCCAAAGGTGGCCACCTTGCCCGTCTGGGTCATGCCGGCAGCCAAGTACCCGGCCAGGAACGCGGCCTCATCCACGGAGAAGGTCAGGCCCAGCACGTTGGGCAGCGGTGGATCATAGGCGAAGTCCACAATGGCGAACTTCTGATCCGGGTACTTCTGGGCAAATTCTTTCGTGGCATCCCCCAGCAGGAAGCCCACGGTGACGATGATGTCACACCCTTCGTTGATGAACTCCTGGATGTTGGTGGCATAATCGGTCTGTTGCTGGCTCTCCAAGTACTTCACCTCTACCTTGAGACGCTTCTGGGCCAGCAACATCCCGTTCCAGGCCGTGGCATTGAAGGAGCGGTCATCAATACCGCCTACATCTGTGACCTGGCACGCCTTCCAGGGCACGGTGACGCCCTTCCAGTTCTCCAGCTCGATGCCCAGTTGTACCGCCACCTGGCGAATAGGATCGAAGAGCTCGTCCCGGCTTTCGGCCAGGCCATCCCATTCGTAAATCTCGAAGAGAACCTGTTTGCCCTCTTCGGTCTCGGCGAGGGAGATCATCGCCTGCTTAAAGGCTTCCAACACCTCTGGGTCGAATCCCGGCCGTACGCTGATGGTGTCGTTGGGGATGGGGTCGGTGATGGCGATGACCTTGGTCTTCTCCTTGATGTCGGGGAAGTCGTCTTCCAGCCGGTCACGGGCATCCACGTAGGTGAAGGCGGCATCCACCGAGCCCTTGTACACGGCCAGGGCTGCTGCGGTGTGACCTCCCGCGAAGGTGTACTCGATGTCGTCCAGGGTCACGCCGTTCTTGAGGAGCAGCGCCACCGCGTACAGGTAACCGGAGGTGGACGCCGGGTCGGTGAAGGCGACCTTCTTGCCCTTGACATCCTCTACCTTTTCAATACCGCTGTTCACGTTAACGATCATCTGGCCATTGTAGGTGGCGCTGCCATAGCGAATCGCGTTGAACACCACCTGGGCGTCACACTTGTCCTTGGCCAACACATAGGACAGGGGCGCCAGCCAGACGATGTCTGCTTTGCCGGAGCACAGGGCTTCAATGGCTGCCGCGTACGAGGTTGCTACCGAGGACTCGGTGTAGACGCCGTACTTGGCCAGGAGTTCATCCAGCTTCTGGCCTCCGGCAAGGATGGCCTCCGCTTCTCCGGAGGGGACGAACACCATTTCCAGCGGATCGTCAGGGGTGAGGCCTTCCTTCGCAGGTTGTTCTTGTTGGGGTTGTTCCTGCACGGGCGTCGGCGTTGGCGCCTCCTTCTCCTCCGGCTTCTCCATGGGCTGTTCCGCCGGTGCCGGCGTCGGCGTGGGGGTAGGTGTGGCCCGAGCACATGCTGCTACAATCAGCAGGAGCCCGAGGAGCAACACCACCAGGTAGAGGGTTCGTCGACCGCTCATGATCTCCTCCTTTCCCTTTCTGCCAGTGCAAATTCAGGGTCGCAGCGGGGGGCTGCGGGCTATATTATAGGGAGGCGGTCCCCGGCCGACAAGTTGCCCGCCAGAGGATGTACATGCTTGGGCAGGGCGCTGCTGTCAGACAACCGTGGTTGAGGGGTTCGGCCTCGACACCGGAAAGAGGGTAAAATGCCGGGGCCAAGCGGGTATGACATTAAGGGGCACGTGCCCTCCGGTCGTTATTCGTTGTCACAAAACCGCAGGAGGCCGTCTGTGCGTTCACCGGTGATGCAGTGTATCGGTATTCCCGGCATTCCCCTAATTCAACCGGGAGATGATTTGGCGTCCCTGATTGCCCAGGCCATCCAGGACGTGGGGGAGACCCTTCAGGAAGGGGACGTGGTGGTAGTGGCCCAGAAGGTGGTATCCAAGGCGGAAGGACGCTGGGTCCACTTGGGGAGTGTGGTGCCCGGGCCGGACGCGGTGGTCTTGGCGCGGGCTGCGGACAAGGATCCTCGGCTGGTGGAATTGATCCTGCGGGAAGCGAACGAAGTGTTGCGGGTGCGGCCAGGTGTCATTGTGGTGGAACACCGATTGGGGTTCGTTTGTGCCAACGCGGGTATCGATCATTCCAACGTGGCAGGGGATGAAGAGCAGGTCCTGTTGCTGCCGGTCGATCCGGATGCCACGGCACGTCGGCTGCGTGCCATGTGGCAACAGTGGTTTGGCGTACACCGTCTGGCCGTTATCATTAACGACAGCCATGGTCGTGCCTGGCGGATGGGCACCGTAGGTGTGGCTATCGGTGTGGCCGGTTTGCGTCCCCTTTCCGACCGTCGAGGCACGTCGGACCTTTTCGGTCGACCGTTGCAGGTGACGGTGATTGGCACCGCCGATGAGTTGGCGGCAGCTGCCTCCGCGGTCATGGGACAGGCCGCGGAGGCTATTCCTGTGGTCATCGTGCGTGGAGCCACGTACGACGCAGGTGAAGGTTCTCTGGCGGACCTCTTACGCCCTCGTGAGTTGGACCTCTTCCGCTAACCCGCTTACCCGTTGTCCACCCACTGCTTCTTATCGATCAGCGAATGGAGGGGCATCAAACGTCCACATTCTATGTCCGTTAAGCGACATCCACCTACACTACAAAAAGAGGACTTTGAGCACATAGACGAATCCTCGTGTTTCGTATAAAGTGGAAGATGAAGAGATCGTCGCAAATAGGGTGCATGGTGTTATCGGTGGTATGTCTAAACGAAAAAGTCTGTGCAAACGAACAAGCGAGGAGATGTCCTGATGTTGTTTGCGGATAGAGAGAAACAAAGAAGAACAACGCTCATTGTCGCCTCACAGCTACGTGTATTCGTTTGGAGGGAAGATGACGCGCAAGGTGGTTTTCTGCGCGAGTCGTATAGAGGGATAGACGGAGGGTAAACACGATGGGCGATACGTTTGTTGGGTTGCTGACGGCCCACTTACTTGCCGATTTTCCGTTGCAGACTGATGTGATTTATCTGATGAAACGGCGGGGTGGGTGGGGAACCTTACTTCATGCCGGTATTCACACCGCTATGACCGCGTTGTTGGTTGTTCAGCCATGGCGCTGGTTGCCTTTGCTGCTGGTTATTGGTCTGTCTCACTTCCTGGTGGACAGTTTGAAGAATCGTTTGCGTTTTCGCCGGGAGAGCCTGGCGTTCCTCAGCGACCAGGCCGCCCACATCCTGATCCTGGCAGGGATCAGCGTGTTGGTGCCCGCTGTGCCGTTCCGCTTGCCGTCCTCTGTGTTGTACCTGGCAGCAGTTTACGCATTTCTGCCCTTAACGCTGATGTTCCTCGCGCTGGCGTGGGAGGACGTGACCGGTGGGCAACAGGATGGCCCTTCGCCGGTGGCACGGCGGCTGATCCACCTTTCCCACCTTGCCGGATGGCCGTTGGTGATGTTGGTCTTCCTCGGCCTGCTGGTGCCTGAACGGTGGCTGGCTGCCTTCTAAAACTTCTAAAAGGAGTGGTCACAAACACCCGGCACACGCCAACGAGGCTCGGGGGAAGCCACAGACCTCCCCCGAGCCTCGTCACAGTGTTAGAGAAGGCGGAGGTTACTTCTTGTCCTTTTCTTCCCGTTCCTTGCGGGCCTGTTCGATGATCTTCTGGGCCAGGTGTTCGGGCACGATCTCGTAGTGAGAGAACTCCATGGTGAAGACCCCACGTCCCTGTGTGATAGAGCGGAGATCGGTGGCGTAACGTTGCATTTCGGCCAGGGGGACCAGGGCCTTGACGACCGCTTTGCCGCGTTCCTGGGTCATGCCCTGCACGATTGCGCGACGGGTATTCAGGTCGCTGATAATATCCCCCACGTACTCGTCCGGCACGATAACTTCCACTTTCATGATCGGTTCCAGCAGGGCCGGTTTGGCTTCCATGAAGACTTTCTTGAACACTTCGCGGCCCGCGATCTGAAACGCGATGTCCTTGGAGTCTACGGGGTGTTCCTTCCCGTCGTACACCTCGCACCGGACGTCTACCACCGGGTATCCGGCCAGGGGGCCTTCTTCCATAGCTTGCTTGATACCCTTTTCAATGGAGGGGAAGAACTGGCTGGAGATGGCACCGCCGAACACGCGGCTCGTATCGTACTCGAAGCCACCCCCGCGCGGTAAGGGCTTGATTTCCATGTGTACTTCGGCGAACTGGCCGGCACCTCCGGTCTGTTTCTTGTGGCGGTACTGCCCACTGGCGGAGGTGGTTACCGTTTCCCGATAGGGCACTCTGGGCAGAGTCACGTCCACATCCACTCCAAATCGGCCTTTCAGGTACTGTACCGCCACATCGACGTGCGTATCCCCCATGCCGGAGAGGATGGTTTCCTTGGTACTGGCGTCGTAACGCCACACCAGAGTAGGATCTTCTTCCTGAAGACGGGAAAGGGCGTTGGTCAGTTTGGCCGCATCCTGCTTGGATTTCGGATGTACAGCGACAGAGTACAGTGGTTCGGGGTACACGATTTCGCGTAACTTGAGTGGGCGTTCCCGTGTGCACAGAGTGTCATTGGTCAACGTGTGGGCGAGCTTAGTCACCGCGGCGATATCCCCTGCTACCACGGTGTCGGTATCAATGTGGTCCTTACCGCGGGGGTAGAAGATGTTGCTCAAGCGTTCCTCACTTTCAGCCCGGATGTTCCACACGCGCATGTCCTTCTTAAGTGTGCCCGAGAAGACCCGGTAGTACGAGATCTTGCCCACGTATGGGTCTGCCACGGTCTTAAACACAAACACGGCCAAAGGACCATTGGGGTCACAGGGAAGTTCGACCGTTTCGCCGCTTTGTACATCGGTCGCCGGTTCGGCCGGGCGGTCCAGGGGGCTGGGGAAGTACGCAGCGATTGCGTCCATCACCGCGCGTACGCCAATGTTGGCAGTGGCGGCCGCAGCCAGGACAGGCACAATTTGACCTTCAATAATGCCTTGACGCACACCGCGCTGGATCTCTTCGACCGTCAACTCTTCCCCTTCCAGGTATTTCATGATCAGTTCGTCATCCATCTCCGCTGCGGCCTCGAGGATCTCCAGCCGCCGCTCTTCCACCTCGTCCGCGAATTCTGGTGGAACGTCGGAGGGATCAGCGTTCTCACCGATGTATGCTTTGCGGCTTACCAGGTCGATCACCCCCTGAAATCCTTCCCCACTACCGATAGGCATGTGGAGGGCCACAATTTTGACGTTGCCGCCAAAGGCTGCCCGCACGTTTTCCAGCGTGCGTTGGAAGTCCGCGTTTTCCCGGTTCATTTTGTTCACCAGCACCGCCCGGGGAAGGGACCATTCATCCATGTAGGACCATACCAGTTCTGTACCCACCTCGACGCCGGCCACGGCGTCTACCAACAGCAGGCCGACGTCGGCCACGCGCAAGGCGCCCTTTACCTCACCCACGAAGTCAAAATAACCCGGTGTATCGAGAACGTTGACCTTGGTGTCGCGCCACTCAAATGGAAGGACAGAGGTGTAGATGGAGATCTGACGACGTATCTCCTCCGGGTAATGATCGGAGACGGTGTTTCCATCCTCTACCCGGCCCATCCGATTGGTCACACCCGCGCTGAAAAGCATTGCTTCGACGAGGGATGTCTTGCCTGAACCGGTGTGACCAACCAAAACCACATTTCGTATGGCCTCTGGCTTATAGGTCCGCATTCATGCCTCCTTGCCCGCCTGTCGTGGGATAGGGGATCACACGGCTATGTCATTTGGCACGTCCGGATGCCGGCCATCTCGAATGGATCACCCTTCTTCAGGTTGTACGGCCAAGCCCTTTCATTGTAATCCATGCCCAGATGAGTCCGCAAGGGGGCGCGGCGCTCGCGGCGAGAGAACGTGCACAGTAGCGGGTTTGGGGGATGACAACAGAGAAGGTTGGTTCTTCCTGGGTAAAATTGCCGCGATGACCAACCCCAAGGGCGCTAAGCGCCATGAACCGGAAAGGGGCAAGGCGCGCATCGTTCATGCCGACTCTAGAGAATGCTCAATGGCCTGGTTCCAAGATGGGCGGATAGGCCAGCGGGGGCAGGTGAGCCTCGATTTCGGCCCGGCGGGGTTCCAGCCACGGTGGCAGTACTAGCGACTCGCCCAGGTGCGCGACGTCCTCGTCCACTGCAAAGCCGGGACCGTCGGTGGCCAGTTCGAAGAGCACGCCACCCGGCTCGCGGAAGTACACCGACTTGAACCAAAACCGGTCGATGACCCGCGTCGTGTGCCGCCCGGCCGCTATCACCCGTCGCTGCACCTCCTCTTGGTGTGCCTCGTCCGTGACCCGCCAGGCGATGTGGTGCACCACCCCCACGCCGTACCGGCCCAGGACCGCGCCAGGGTCCTCACGCACCTCCACAAAGCGACCGGAGCCCCCTCCATTGACCCCGTAACGGTGCCACTCCCCCTCGGTCCCAAGGTAAATGCACCCTAAAGTGGCCGTCATGAAGTGGGCTGTGCGGGAAAGGTCATACACTACCATGCGGGCGCTGTGGAGCCCGAGGATCTGTTTTTCCGGTGGCACCGGGCTTTCGTCCCAGGGCACCGCTTCCCGGTTGGTTACCTCTACTAAGGCCAGGGACAAGCCGTGGGGGTCGAGGCACGGGAGCACCCGCTCGCCGAACCGGTGAGTTCGCTCGCCCACGGTCACACCGTAGTGCCGGAGTCGTTCCTCCCAGTAGGCCAGGGTACCCTCCGGTATAGCCAGCGCTACCTCCAGGGGCACACCGATGCCCACTCGGCCGCGGGGCAGGTAATCCCATGGGAAGAAGGTCAAAGCCGTTCCCGGCGTGCCCATCGCGTCCGCGTAGAACAGGTGGTACGTGAACGGGTCATCCTGGTTCACCGATCGTTTCACCAGCCGCATCCCCAGAATGCCCACGTAGAAGTCTACGTTCTCCTGCGGGTTGCCACAGATTGCCGTAATGTGGTGAATGCCCAACACCGGCCGCATGTCATGCCTCTCCTCTGCTATTTTGACCGTCTGTGTCCAATATTACCGTGGCACGGACGCCGGAGCAAGAGGTAGAGACGCCCCCGGAGGATCACCCTACTTTGCCCTTGCGAGGAGGGACGTACGGGAAGGCTGGGGGAGTAAGGATTTTTCTCGGGAGCCGGGTGAAGCCCCGCACCCGGAAAAACCTTCTCTCCTCTCACCCTTCTCAACCGGCCTGTCAACGGGCTTCGGGCGTATGCCTTTATTGTGCCACTGGAGGATGGCCGGTTTGACGTTCCCTGCCGGGCCGCTGTAGCATTAAGGCGGTGCAGGGGTGCACATACGTGCACCCCTGTTTGCCATCTTCGGTGAACGGAACGGGGCCATGCCCGCGCGGTCGACGCGTTGGCACGACTATCCAGGAGAGGGAGCAAGCGATCATGCGGGTGCCACTGTCTTGGTTGCGAGAGTTCGTGGAGATCACCCTGCCACCCGAGGAGCTGGCCGAACGGCTCACCTTGGCAGGCCTAGAGGTTACCCGGCTGGAAGGGGTGGGAGAGTGGTGGGATCCGGAAAAGATCCGGGTGGGAGAAATCCTTGCGGTGGAAAGACATCCGAACGCCGACCGCCTTGTGTTGGCCACGGTGGATTATGGAGCGGACACGCCTATGACGGTGGTGACCGGCGCGCCAAACCTGTTCCCTTACGTGGGGCAGGCGCGCCCCGGCCTTAAGGTGGCCTTCGCGGTGGCTGGTGCCCGTCTCATCGACCCCTATGATGAACAACGTCGCCTTAAGACCCTTAAACCGGCCAAGATTCGGGGCGTTTCCTCGGCTGGCATGGTGTGCTCCGAACGGGAGTTGGGCCTGTCCGACGAGCATGAAGGGGTCCTGCTGTTACCCCCGGACGCGCCGGTCGGTGTGCCGTTGGTGGAATACCTAGGGGATGTGATCTTTGAGTTCGACATTACGCCCAATATGGCCCGCTGTCTGAGCGTCGTGGGAGTTGCACGTGAAGTTCACGCGGTCACCGGTGCGGCATTGCGTGTCTCTCTGCCCACTATGCAGGATGAAGGAGAGCCCCCTGCAGCCGAGCTGGTGGACGTGGTTATTGAGGACCCGGACCTCTGCCATCGGTATGCCGCGACCATCATCCGCGATGTACGGATAGACGTTTCTCCCTTCTGGATGCAACGTCGGCTCCAGATGGTCGGCATGCGTCCCATCAACAACATCGTGGACGTCACCAACTATGTGATGTGGGAATGGGGGCAACCCCTTCACGCATTTGACTATGACAAGCTGGTGGCTCGGGCGGGCGGCGGTAAACCGACGATTATCGTGCGTCGTGCCCGTCCCGGTGAACGCTTGCGCACCCTGGACGGTGTGGACCGGGCCCTGGACCCCGACATGCTCCTCATCTGCGACACTCGGGGACCCATTGCCATCGCGGGGGTAATGGGTGGAGAGGAGACCGAGGTGACGGCGGAGACGCGTAACGTGTTGCTGGAGTCGGCCAATTTCGAGTACATCAACAACCGACGTACGGCCCAGCGTCTCAAGTTGCCTTCTGAGGCCAGCCGTCGCTTCTCCCGCGGCATTCCTGAAGAGATGGTACCCGTGGCAGCTCGTCGGGCTTCAGAACTCATCCGGCGTCTCGCCGGGGGACACATTGCTCGGGGCATGGTGGATGCTTATCCCGTGCCCCAGGAACGTATTACCATCACTTTACCCACGACCGAGGTGGAGCGCCAGCTCGGCGTGAAGATCCCCAAAGAGGAGATGATAACCATCCTTCGCCGGTTAGACTTTAACGTGCAGGATAAAGGGGATGTCCTGAGTTGTGAACCACCTTGGCACCGGCTGGACGTCCGCATTCCGGCAGACGTGGTGGAGGAGATTGCCCGCATCTGGGGATATGACAGGATTCCGGAAACCCTGCTCAGCGACACGTTGCCGCCACAGCATCGTAACTGGGAATTGGAAACCCAGGAGCGGGTGCGGGATATCCTGGTAGGGGTTGGGCTACAGGACATCATCGCGTACTCACTGACCAGCCTGGAGAACTGTGCCAAATTGACTCCTGGTGGCCCACCCCCCGATCCAGAAGATTATGTGCGGTTGGCCAACCCGCTTACCCAGGAACGCAGCGTGATGCGGCGCACGTTGTTGGTGAGTTTGTTGGAAACGTTGGCCTATAACCAGCGGTTCACCGACCGACAGGCTCTCTTTGAAATCGGACGGGTATATCTCCCACGTCCGGATCAGGAACGGCCCGATGAGCCTACCCGCATTGGTATCGCGTTAATGGGACCTCGCCAGCTGGAAAGCGTCTGGGGCGCGGATACCCAACCGATGGATTATTACGATTTGAAAGGCATTATCGAAGTTCTGTGTACTCATATGCACCTGTCCGAGATCACCTTTGAACATCTTACCGACCATCCCACCTTCGGCCCCCGGGCTGCACGGGTGATCCTTGATGGTCGCCCCATCGGGGTGTTGGGAGAAGTCCATCCTCAGGTGCGAGAAGCCTTTGATCTGCCTCGGGTGCCGGTGTGCCTGGCAGAGCTGGAATTGGCTCCCTTTATCACCGCGTATCGGCGTGGCCATCGCATTACCCCCATTTCGCCCCACCCACCGGTGAAGGAGGACCTGGCGGTCATTGTGGACGAGCAGGTTCCCGCAGCCCAGGTGGCCTCGGTCATCCGCCGAGCAGGGGGACCGTTGGTGGTTCACGTGGCCCTCTTTGACTTGTACCGGGGACCTAACATCCCACAGGGCAAGAAGAGCTTGGCCTTCCACATTACTTACCAGGCTCTGGAGCGCACGCTTAAGGACGAGGAGGTAGCCCGTATTCGGCGACGCATTATTCGCGCGTTGGAACAAGAATTAGGTGCTCAACTGCGCACATGACGCGGGCGTCTCACGGCGCATTTGGCCGGGGGAGGACATGTCGCCGTAATGTGCTCCCGGCCTGATTCCCCTTACTCCGTGGTCTTGTCCGTGATGGGCCCTGTAGGGGTGGCCACGTATACACCGTCGGACGTGAGAGACGGTACCTGCACGGACCAGCGCCCCGACGGCGCCAGGAAGTGCACCGTGAACGGCCCCGACGGCAGCATGTCCCGGGCCAAGAGTCCCAAGTAATACGGCGTTGTCAAAACTTGGATGACCATCTCCCCAGGGGCAGGCGCTTCCTCTTCAACGCGCGCGATGACCACATCCCCCCGTACCCGAACCTGGCGCACCGCGATGCGGTAGCCGCCGGTGCGCTTTTGGCCCATCACCGCAACCACCACCACGTACGAGTTCCAGTCTATTTCGGGCCAGAGCTCCGGTTGGCTCCTGTGCTGACGTAAAAATGTGCGCCATCCCTCGGGTCCTGTGATGAGGGCAAAGAGAGGGCCCCGTTCGGATGGCCACTGGGTCCCGACTTTCAAGGTTTTGATCGGCACTCGTACCTCCTGTGCGGGCGGTGGTACCTCCGGTGTGGGTTGGGTGGCTTCAGTCTCAGGCAGGCGGGCAACAGGTGTTGTCATCACCGGCGTGTCCTGTGGGACGTTGGGCCCTGTTGCCGGCGTGACGACGCACCCCACCAGGAGCCACATTGCCCACAACCCGTGAATCCACCGACGCCATTTCATCGTGCTCTTTCCCTTCTCTATCCTGCCACATCGCGAACAGGTTCACCGTTCATCGCGAAGACGTATGAGGCAGGTGCCCAGTTCCCTAACTCCTTCAATCCGGGTATAATATCTCTGGCACACCGGACAGATAACCTGTATGGTCCTTCCCCGACACCGGAGCTACAGCCGTTAGATTGTAGCACCACCCACTTGGCCACGGGGGTCTGTGCTCTTGAACAGGCAAGGCAGACGACATCGCAGGAGCTTGTGATGCCGGCCGAACAACCGACGAGCCTGCAAGATATCATTGCTCGGCGCCGGGAAGAGGAGTTCGTGGGCCGAGAAGAGCCCCTCTCCCGGTTTCGTGATAACCTGTACCTCCCGGTGGATGATCCTCGCCGTCGTTTCGTGTGGAACGTGCACGGTCCTGCCGGTGTGGGCAAGACATGGCTCCTGGCCCGTATGCGCCAAATCGCGGAGGCAGAAGAGGCGTACACCGCGTGGAGTGATGAAGACCACAGTGACATGCCCTCTGTGCTTGGTGCGCTCGCGGCTCAACTGGGCCAACAAGGCCTTTCCTTGAAGGCCTTTGAGGAACGATACCGCACGTACCGGCAACAGCGCAAGGAGCTGGAAGCAGATCCGGAAGCTCCCCAAGGATTGCCGTTCTTCCTCGGGCAAATCCTCGCCCGCGCGGGAATGCGCCTGGCCCGCCAGGTCCCCATCGGCGGCGCGCTGGTAGAGCTGGTGGATGAAGAGCAAGTTGCCGAGCAGATGGGCGAGTGGCTTGCTTACCTTGGTCAACGGTTGACTAACAAGGACGAAGTGCAACTCATGTTGGAGCCGGTGGCCACCCTCACGCCCCTTTTCCTGGCGGACCTTCGGAAACGGCTGCGTAAGCGTCAACTGGTCCTCTTTTTCGACGCGTTCGAGCGCACCGGTGTTTTCTTGGAACCCTGGCTTCTATCCCTGCTGGAAGGACGGTTTGGAGACGTACCTGCTCACGTCATTTTCGTCATCGGCGGCCGCGAACCTTTGGACCCTAGCCGTTGGACCGCGTACGAACAGCTGATCCACCGGGTGCGCCTGAGCCCTTTCACCGAAGAGGAGTTACGCACGTACCTGGAGCGGAAAGGCATCACCGATCCTCAGGCCATGAACGTTGTTCGGCGCCTGACCGGAGGGCTGCCTTTGCTGGTCGCTACCGTAACCGCCGGTCCCTCCCCTGAGGCCACCCAGTTCACCGAAACCAGCGAGACGGCGGTGGCTCACTTCCTCAAGTGGGCTCCTGATGCCACCGCCCGAACGGTAGCCGTTAACGCCGCGTTGCCCCGTCAACTCAACCGCGACATTTTCCAGATTGTGGCAGGAGAGGGGGCCGATGACCGATTTGAATGGCTGATCCAGCTTCCCTTTGTGGAGGAGACCCCCCACGGTTGGGTGTACCACGATTTGGTGCGATACCAGCTGGTACGGCACAAACGTCGCGAGTCACCCGACACGTGGCGCTCGTTGCACGAGCGCCTGGCGCGCTATTACGAAGAGCAACAACAGCGCCAACGCGTGCGCAAGGGTAGTCCGTGGGACCATGCCCCCTGGGTAAGCGCCACTCTGGAACGGTTGTATCACCGTCTTTGTGCGGAGCCGTTGGCTACTCTGCCTGACGCGCTCAACGACTTTATGGCCGCGTTACACCATCATCCGACCCTCGCTCGCCGCTGGGCGGAAACCATCCGTCAGAGCGGGGACGATGCAGGTGTGGAGGACGTTCGTCGTTGGGGGAAACGCTTGCTTTTGGCGCTCACCCGCAGCGGAGAGGAAGGCCATCGGGCGACCGTTGAAGCCTTCACCGCCCTGATTGAAAGCCCCCATCTGGCCCGACGTTGGTTGGGGTTGGCGTACCTGCACCGTGGGCTGGCTCACCTGGCCCTGCGAGACTATGACACCGCACTTACCGATCTCAGCGCGGCCATCCGACGTTTGCCACGTGATCCACGACCGTGGGTGTACCGGGGAGAAGTGCACCTGCAGCGCGGGGATTACCGGAAGGCCCTCGTCGATTTTTCCCGCGCTCTGGAAAATGATCCGCAACACGTGCGGGCCTGGCAACGGCGGGCAGTGGTCCACTTACACCTGGGACGTCGGCGTCAAGCCCTGGCCGACGTGAACCGAGCGCTGCGCCTGCGACCCGACCACGCAGCCGCCTATGTTACCCGGGGTGAAATTTATCGCTTGCAAAACAACCTGACACGGGCCTTGGCCGACTTTGAGCAGGCTTTAGCCCTTAACCCCGATGACCCGGAAGCGCTTTCACGGCGGGGATACATTTTTCTCCAACAGGGACGGCTTCAAGATGCCGTTGCGGATTTCAATCAGGCCCTACGTCTGCGGCCGGATAACACCTGGACCTTAGCCTGGCGGGGGGAAACGTATCGGTTATTGGGATATTACCTGGCCGCCCTCTCCGACTTCACCCGAGTGCTCCAACAAGAACCCAACAACGCGTGGGTGCTGGCTTCTCGCGGAGAGTTATATCGCACCATGGGGGAATTCGAGAAAGCCCTTGCGGACCTGGACGAGGCGGTGCGTTTGAACCCCAATGACCTATGGGCACGGGCGTGTCGGGGGGTTACCCTCATTCACCTGCAACGTCCTCGGGAAGCCTTAAAAGACCTTTCCTATGTCCTGGAAAAGGATCCTCGCGATCCGTGGACGTTGGCCCATCGGGCCGAGGCTTATCGTCGGCTGCGCCAGCTGACCGCTGCCTTGCGCGATATCACCCGAGCCATTCGCCTGGCCCCGGAGGAGGACTGGTATTATTACGTGCGCGCGCTGGTGTACCTCAGTTACAGCAAGCGCAAGGTGACGAAGGCCCGCCGTGATTTGGAGAAGGCCATCGCCATCGCCGAACGGCGACGTCAGTCCCATCCTGAGGACTGGGCCAATCTGTTGAATCTGGCCCTTTATCACCTGGCTCAGGGGAACGAAGCAACGGCGAAGACGTTGTACGAGGACGCACTGCGCAGCGGCGCAACGGTACATCACGTCCGTGCTGCCCTGGATGATGTGCGCACGTTGGCCGCTACTGTCCAGGATCTGTTACAAACTGAGAGCATCGAGCGATTGCACGAGGAACGCCTGGGCGCCATCGCCCCTTCTATCCCTTCTTCGACGGTTGAATAAGCCCCTTCGGCGGAATGCCCCTTGCCTGTTCAGGAGAAAGGGCGGGCAGGAAAGTGTCTCCTGCCCGCAGGGTAGCTATGAACCGAGACCGGCCATGCGCATGGTGTTGCGAATCAATGCCTCTGAACGCCGCATGGCCGCTTGTTCCTCTTCGGTCAGCTCGATCTCGATGATCCGTTCCACTCCTCGGCGTCCTAGCACCACCGGCACGCCGAAGTAGATATCCCGCATGCCGTACTCCCCTTCCAGGTAGGCAGAAGCGGGCACGATCAGTTTCTTGTCCTTGAGGATAGCTTCCACCATCTTGCACACGGCGGCGCCTGGTGCGTAATACGCGCTGCCTTTCCCCAAGAGCTTCACGATCTCCCCGCCCCCTTTGCGGGTGCGTTCGACAATGGCCTCAATACGTTCTGGCGGCAACAAGTGGGTAATGGGGATCCCGGCAACGGTGGAGTACCGTGGCAACGGCACCATCTCGTCCCCGTGGCCGCCCAACACAAACGCGTGGACGTTCTCCACACTCACGTTCAATTCCATGGCGATGAACGTTCGCATGCGTGCACTGTCCAGGACCCCGGCCTGGCCCATTACCCGCTCCTTGGGGAAGCCGGTCACTTGTTTGGTGAGATAAGTCATTGTGTCCAGAGGGTTTGTTACCACGATCACGATGGCTTCCGGTGCGTGTTGCGCTACCTTTTCCGCTACGCCACGCACGATGTTGGCATTGACTCCCACCAGATCCTCGCGAGACATGCCCGGTTTGCGCGGCATACCCGCGGTGATCACCACAATGTCTGAACCGGCGATATCCGCGTAGTCGTGCGTGCCTGTGACGCGCGTGTCAAACCCGAACACCGGTCCCGCTTGAGTGAGATCCAGGGCTTTCCCCTTGGGCATATCCCCAACCTCGGGGATGTCCACCAGTACAATATCGCCCAGCTCCCGTTCGGCCAACCAGTGTGCGGTGGTTGAGCCGACCATACCCGCACCGATGATGCTGATTTTGTGCCGCATCGCACGCCTCCTGCGTTTCGGGTTGCCCACCCCGTATGTGCTTCAGGAACCGGTCACCGTCGACAGAACGGTGGTGGGTGTTACCTCTGTCGTGGAAGGAAGGACACCGTCCGCCGTTAACACGGGCACCAGTGCGGCAATGGCTACCTCCAGCATGTCCGGGGTGGGTTCACGGGTTGTTAATCGTTGCAGCCAAAGGCCGGGTACGACCAGCCACCGCCACCACCAACGGTGTCCCCGCGCCGCGCTAAAGCGGATCAGCTCATAGGCCACCATGGCGACCACGGGGATCAAAATGACCCGGGAGAGCAGGTGCAAGAAGATGTTGTCGAAGTTAAAGGGGGCGAACAGGATAACAGAAGCCAGCAAAACGAAGAGCAGAAAACTGGTGCCACAGCGTACGTGCTCCCGGCTGAAGCGGGCCACGCTTTCCGGCGTCAGGGGAGCGCCGGCTTCCCATGCGTTGATGGTCTTGTGTTCCGCGCCGTGGTAAGCAAACACCCGTGCAATGTCCTGAGAGCGACCGATCACCCAGAGGTACGCGAGAAAGAGCACCAGGCGAAACAGTCCCTCCACCAGGCTCACAGCCAGGGAGGAGGCTAACCATTCTTCCAGCCATTTAGCCGCGTACGAGGGCAACAGGAAGAAGAGGCCAATCCCCAGGGCCAGGGAAACGGCCAGCGTGCCCCATGCGGCCGGTCCCTCGAAGCCACCTACTTCCTCATCGTCCTCTGCCATGGCCACATCCGCGGACCAGATCAGCGCCTGGGTGCCTAACACCAGCGCGTCCCACAGGGCTGCCAGGCCCCGAAAGAAGGGCCAGCGGGCCCAACGGGCCCGGTATAGTACCCCGGTCAGCGGGATGTGGCGCACAACAATGTCACCCTTGGGTGTGCGCACTGCTATGGCGGCCAAGGTACGCCCGCGCATCAACACACCCTCTATCACCGCTTGACCGCCATAGTAAAACCGGCTCATTGGCTCTTTCCCCCTTCTCATCGCGCTTCTCAACGGTGTGTTCCTTTCCCCTCGCCCGATTATAGCACACCCGGCGACGAAGCGAAGGACCGATGTCGAGATAGAAACACATGTCCTCCGGCGGAAGGGACGAATGCCTCCCGGAAAGGCAAGAGACACAAGGCAAAGGGCGTTCATGTCGGTGCCGACCACGCGTTCTCCCTTTAGGGGGAGGGTAGCAAGTGTACATGGTCCGCGGCCACGTGAAGGATGACCCGTGCCCCCACTCGGGCGGGACTTGTTTGCCAGTAGACGTAGTCCCATAGCGCGGATAACGTCACGCCACCACAACGCAACCGTACCCGTACCCGTGTGCCCAGGGGCACCACTTCCTCCACTCGGGCCTCGAAGTCCACGCCGGGAGCCTGGGCACTCATCGACTCATCTGCCAGGCGCACGTGCTCAGGACGCACGCAAACCAAAACCTCCTGCTTGGGTGCGCGGCGTGTGGACAACAGTTCCGGTCCTTCAGGCAGACAGCGCACTCGCGTGAGGGATGTGGCACGTACCACCTCTGCAGGCAAAATGTTGTCCGCGCCCACGAAACGGGCTACGTCCACCGACACCGGAGCGGTAAACACCTCCTGCGGGGTACCTATCTGACAGATGCGTCCGGCCAACATCACGGCTACCCGGTCACCAAGGGCCAGCGCGTCCTCCCGGTTGTGGGTGATTAGAAAGGTGGTAATGCCCGTAGCTTCCAAGTTACGGCGAACGTCCGGGAGTAGCCGTTCGCGGGTGGGCTCATCCAGGCCGGAAAAGGGCTCGTCCAAGAAGAGGATATCAGGTTCCAGCACAAAGGCCCGGGCCAGTGCCACTCGTTGCAGTTCGCCGCGTGATAGCCCCAGTGCTCGCCGTTGGGCCAGGTGATGGACGTGAAAGCGCTGTAACCATTCCATCACCCGTGCCCGAACGGTGGCGCCCCGCATGCCTCGAAGGTACAGCCCCAATGCGACGTTGTGGTACACCGACAGGTCTAACAGAGGAGGGGGATGTAGCACAACGGCCACCCGCCGGCGATATACGCGCGCCCGTCGACGGTCCAGCACGTGGCCGCGGTAAACTATCCGTCCTCGGCTGGGCTTTTGGAGGGTTGCCAACACGCGTAACAACGTGGTCTTGCCCGCCCCGTTGGGGCCGATTAATACCAATCGTTCGCCCTCGTGCAAGGTCAGGTGTGGGATCCAAAGCACGGAAGTTTGGGCATAGGTGACCTCCAGGTCATATGCTTCCAGAACAGGGGAGGACTCCCGCGCGTCGGCCTTCATAATGACCGGTCACCTCGCTCTCGCGGATGGCGCGCCATGAAGAGCCACCGCACAGGCTTGGCCTGCTACCACCGTCGTGCCCGTTGTTGCACGGTGGTCAGGACCAGTGTGATGAGATATGCCAGGATCAGCAAGATGAGGCTCAGCGCGATGGCCCGATCGAAGTTTCCTCGGCTGGTCTCCAACACCGTGGCAGTGGTCAACACCCGTGTCTGGTGGGCAATGTTGCCACCGACCATGAGGGATGCCCCCACTTCGGAGATGACGGCCCCAAATGCGGCAATCATCGCCGCCATCAACAGCAACCGGGATTCCCAGAGCAACAAGAGCACAAGTTGAACCGGTGATGCCCCCAGCCCCAGGAGTTGCCAGTGGAGTTGAGGGTCCAGCTGTTGCAGCGCGGCCATGCTTAAGGCCGTTACAATCGGCAAGGCAATGATCGCCTGGGCTAGAATCATGGCGGTAGGGGTGTATATCAGGCCCAGTGCACCTAAGGGACCGCTTCGCCATAACATGAGGGCTACCACCAGCCCTACCACTACCGGTGGCAAGCCCATGCCCGTGTTGAGCGCGGCCATGACGTAACGTCGTCCGGGGAACGGTGAAAAGGCCAACAGCGTGCCTAAAGGTACCCCTAACACGACCGCGATGATGGTCGCCGTGCCCGAGACCCGCAACGTCAAGGCGGTCACTTCCAGCACGTATGGGTCGGCGTTCAAGAGCAAACGTATAGCCTCTCGGCCACCTTCCAAAATGATGTCCATACGTGGTGTACCCTGTTACCTGTTGCCTTCAGCGGCCAATTTGGAAGAGTGGTTGTCCGAACTCATCGACCCCGTACGAGCGAATGATATCCTGAACTTGCGGGGATGTCAGGAAATCGGCAAATGCACGTGCCCCATCCACGTTGACCTGGGGATGCTTTTCCGGGTTCACCACGATCACGTGGTACACGTTGTACAGCCGCGGATCGCCTTCCACCAGAACGTCCAAAGAAAGGGAAGGGCTCAGGCGCAGGAAGGTTCCCCGATCGGTTAGGGTATATGCCTGTTTTTCAGAGGCAATGAGGAGAGTGGCTCCCATGCCCTGGCCACTTTCTTGGTACCAAGTCCCTTCCGGTGTGATGCCGGCCTCTGACCAGAGGCTTGTCTCCTTCTTGTGGGTGCCGGAATCATCCCCGCGGGAGATCCACAGGGTTTGAGCCCGAGCGATGCGCCGTAGAGCTACGACCGCGTCGGTCAGGCCACGCACACCTGCGGGGTCGTCCGGTGGACCGACAATGATGAAGTCGTTGTACATCACATATTCTCGGTCCAAGCCATGCCCCGCGGCCATGAAGGCTTCCTCCGCTTCGGGTGCGTGGACCAGCAACACATCGGCATCCCCACGTTCGCCCATGCGCAGTGCCGCGCCGGTGCCCACAGCCACCACTTTGACCCGATAACCGGTTTGCTTTTCGAAGAGGGGTACCAGGACATCCAACAGGCCCGAATCCTGGGTGCTGGTGGTGGTGGCCAGAATGACATCTCGCCGGTTTGCCGTCGCGGGGGACGAGGTGCGTGAGGCACATCCCAGGAGGACCATGGCCATCATCAAGGTCACGCTCACCGTCACTACCTGGCGCAGGGCAGCCCACCACAGCAGCCCCCACCTTCTGCTCATTCAGGATCCTCCCTGCCAGGGACGGATTTCGATGCGCTCTACTCCGACCAGCGCTTGCAGCGCCGCTGCCAGTTGGGGGCACCACCCGGTCCGCGCGTTGGGGAAGTCCACTTCCACCCACCCGCCGTTTTGCGGGATGATGAGGATAAATCGATCTTCCCCCTGGTACTGGGTGAGGAGCTCGAACACCTCGGCCAGGTGTTTACGGTCTGTTTGCAGGTTGCCCGTGCGCCGGAGGACAACGCGAATCTGCCGTGGTCCTTCTTCAAGGGCCGTGGCATTTCGGGCTTCGCCGTTCGTCGTGGGCACGTAAATGGGCGCTCGATAAGTCTTCGGGGTAGGCTCGTCCGGCGTCGGGGTGGGTGCGGGCGTTGTCGCCGGAGCGGCCTCTGTGGCAGGGTTTGGTGCTTCTGTTTCGCTTTCGGTCGTTTCCGGGATAACCTGGAGTTCCCTTTCCACCTCCTCCTCTTCCAGAACATCCATCTCCGGTTCCCAGGGGGAGTCCATTGGCGGAGGGAGGTCGTCCAAGGCGTTCTCTTGAACGGGTGTCTCGATCGGGGGAGGCACCGGCGGCAGTGCGGAGCGGGAGGTCACCACTTCTACGTGGTCCTGGGCCCGTTCGACAATGAGGCTGACGGCCTCACCCCGTTGCTCTACCCGTCCATCCACGATTAAAATCGTGCCCGACTTCCAGAAGTTCTGGGTCTCTCGGTAAACCCGCGGGAAGACCACCAGGTCCAGCGTGCCGTACATGTCCTCCAGCGTCACGAAAGCCATCGTCTCCTGGGAGCGAGTGATCACCGTGCGTACGGATTGGACCAACCCTGCTGTGCGTACCCGGCGGCCGACGTAGGCTTCGTTCAGCCGGCCTGCATATTCGGTGATGTAGTCTCCGATGTTGATGGAAAGCTTTTGCAAAGGATGTCCTGAGAGATATACGCCCAGGAGATCCTTTTCCCATTCCAGCATCTCGCGCGCGCTGGGTGGTGCCACGTCCGGAAGTTGGATCTGACCAACATCCACCGGTTCATCTTCACCCAGCAGGTCAAAGATGCTGATTTGGCCTGTGTCCTTGTCCTTATGATGGGCCGCGCTAAACGCCATCATCTGGTCAATGGCTTCTAACAACTGCCGGCGATTGCCGAACTGGTCCAGCGCGCCCACTTTAATCAGGCATTCTAAGGCCTTGCGGTTCACTTTACGCAGGTCAACCCGGCGGCAGAAATCTTCCAGCGATGTGAACGGTCCGCCCTGCCGTCGTGCTTCCAGGATTGTCTCGACAGGCCCCTCGCCGACGTTTTTAATCGCAGCCAAACCGAAGCGAATGGCCGATCCCGGTGGTACCGGGAAGGGATAACGGGTTTGCTGCACTATGTTCTCCCGGCGGGGATCATTATCCGGCAATGCTTCGATGGTAAAGGTTAACTCGCTCTTGTTGATATCCGGTGGTAACACTTCAATGCCCATGCGTCGGGCATCGATGATGTAGGTGGTGACTTTGGCCTGGTTGTTCTGGTCCACCTCCAGGAGTGCGGCCATGTACTCTACCGGGTAATGCGCCTTAAGAAACGCGGTTTGTACTGTGATTTTGGCGTAGTCGGTGGCGTGGCTGTTGTGCACGATGATGGTGTTCGCGATGAAGTTGTGGTGTGGCGTCACCGTCAGGTCATACGTGCGCTTTTCGCCTACATATTCTATGGCCACCACCTCGTCCCAGTAGATATCTCCGACCTCAGCCCATCCCTCAGACCCGGCCAGGGCTTGGACAGGCCCGATGGCTCCTCCCGGCCAGGACCCGTTGGGAGGCGCAGGGTGGGAGGCAATGTCGGAGACGGGAGAGACGCTCGTAGCAGAGAGTGTTCCCATCGCCGGTACTGCATTTGAGCGCACGGGTGAGGGTTCTTTTGCCGGGGACATGGCGGTGATCGCGGCACAGGCTTCTCGTTGCTCTGCCGGAACCAGGTGGGGTCCTACCTGGTGGGCAAAACGTTGCAGGAACGCCGCGTGCAGGACCCGGATTTCGTAGTGAACCGATGTTGCGTCCTCCAAGGTGTGTTTCTTCACCTGGGAGACCACTCCTAACCTTAGGAGCATGTGCTGTACTTGAGAGGCCATGCGCCGGGAGGGCGTGCGGTATGCGACGGTAAACTCGTCCCCTTTCCAGCTTACCTCCCCTCCTGTAGCCCACATGCGTCCCAGCAACAGGGCGATCTGTTCTGGGGGAAGAGAAAACACCTCCCGGGGAATGACGGGCATGTCCGTTTCCGGATCGTACAGGTCCAAGGAGGAGAGCCACGTTATCAACTCAGAGGTATGGTGTGGGGACGCGGGTTGAACGGTGAGGGTCATCGTTTGTCCACGGTGTTGGACTGTGCTCGTGGTGTGCTCGAACTGGCGGGCGGCCTGCCAACAGTCCGCCAGCACGTCAGGATCATGAAAGGTGAGGTGAAGCGCGGGATAAATGCGTTGCGGAAGTTGACCCAGCAGGTATCCCAGGAACACGACCTGATGTGCTGGCCATGCATGCCTTCCGGTGACGGGCAGACGAGAGGGAGTGGCAATGCGATCGCCCGGTTGCAACGCGGCCAAGAGTTGCCACCCTTGGGGGGTGTAGAAGGGGTGGTTTGCCGTGGCCTCGATTTCGTAACCCAAAGCCGTTCGTAGCCGGTACACCGGTCGTACCCCGTTGTCCATCACCGCGCTGACCGTTCCCCGCACGACACGTTGGGTGTGAGGGTCTAAGCTCAGGGTTTCCTCAACCTGCACCCGGCCGGTGAACAGGTCCTCCAAGCGGACCATCTGGCCGGTAGCCCCATCCAGGATTTCCACATCTCCGGGCAAACACTTGTTGAAGCCGTAGCGGGCGAAGTACTCGATATCGTTGAAGATGGCTTCTGCCACCTCGCGTGCGATGCCGTTGCGCTCACATCCCTCCACGAACTTCTTGCGGTGGGCTAGAAGCTGGTCTTCCTTCTTCTTTGCTACTGCTTTGCGAATAGTATCCGCCTCGCCAAGGTCATAACCGGCCAGCTCGCCGGCGATCTGCATGATTTGTTCCTGATACACGATGATGCCGTAGGTTTCGGCGAGGATAGGTTCCAGTTTGGGGTGCCGGTATGTCACCGGTTTGCGGCCGTGCATCCGGTCTATGAACTCTGGAATATATTCCATGGGGCCGGGGCGGTAAAGGGAGATCAGCGCGATGATGTGTTCGAAGCGGGTGGGCTGCATCGCCCGTAAGGTGCGGCGCATCCCCTCGGACTCAACCTGGAAGATGCCGGTGACCTCCCCGCTGGAGAGAAGTTTGTAGGTGTCCGGGTCGTCGAGGGGGATATTTCCCAGGTGCCAGCGTTTACCGTGACGGGCTTCGATGAGTTCTGCAGCCCGTCGCATAATGGTCAGGGTCGCCAGGCCGAGGAAGTCGACCTTCAACAGGCCCAGTGACTCCAGGATTTCCATGTCAAACTGGGTCATCGCGCCCGCGGTGCCTTCGCGGGTGGGGCGGTGCAGGGGAGTGTAGTTAACGAGGGGTTTGTCGGCAATGATCACTCCGGCCGCGTGGGTGGACGCGTGGCGGGCTAGGCCTTCCAGGCGCAGCGCGTAATCCAGCAATTCCCGATACTTTTGCCCCTCCTCCCCCGCCGGTTGCTCCCACATGGTGCGCAGTTCGGGCACCTGTTGAATTGCGTCCTTAAGTTTCACTTTGGGGCCGAAGGGCACCAGCTTGGCAATGCGGTCTACCTCCGTGGGGGAAAGCCCCAGTGCCCGGCCTACATCCCGGATAACGGCTCGCGCGCCCATGCTGCCAAAGGTGATAATTTGGGCCACGTTTTCCCTGCCGTATTTTTCCACAGCGTATTGAATCATCTCATCTCGGCGGTCATCGGGGAAGTCCAGGTCAATGTCGGGCATAGAGATGCGGCCAGGGTTTAAAAATCGTTCAAAGAGGAGGTTGTAACGCAGGGGGTCGAGGGAGGTGATGCCTAAGGTGTAAGCCACAATGGACCCTGCGCCCGATCCGCGCACGTTCCACCAGATGTCACGCTTGCGAGCATATTGACAAATGTCCCACACGATGAGGAAGTACGTGTCAAATCCCATCTGGTGAATGAGGCGTAGTTCGTACTCGAGTCGTTGTCGAACCTGGGGGTCATTGGCCCGGTCGCCGTACCGTTCCTTTAGCCCCTGTTCGCACAGGTGACGGAGGTAGGTTTCCGGCGTGAAGCCCTCAGGCACGGGGAAGTGAGGCAGGTGGTAGCCCTGATACCAGCTGTCCAGGTCGAGGTCGCACATTTCGGCCACGCGCAGCGTGTTGTTCAAG
Organism: Anaerolineae bacterium; assembly: GCA_015490995.1. GTDB lineage: Bacteria > Chloroflexota > Anaerolineae > JAADDB01 > JAADDB01 > S141-23. Next base: position 31,722 of record WFWT01000065.1, read on the forward strand.
GCCTCAGGGACCTCTCGAAACAGGGCCTCCATCTCGGCCCGGGATTTGAGATAATAGCTGTCGTCGCTCATGCGCAGGCGATCCGGGTCGTTGACCAGTTTGCCCGTTTGGACGCATAAAAGGATGTCATGATAGCGGGCATCTGCCTGACGCACGTAGTGGACATCGTTGGTGGCCAGCAGAGGGATGCGGTACTTTTTGCTGAACTCGATGAGCTTGCGGTTGAGTTGGTCCAACCAGGGGATGTTATGGCTTTGGAGTTCTAGGAAGAAATGATCAGGGCCGAAGACGTCTCGATACCAGTGCAGGGCTTCGACAGCTTCCCGTTCCCGGTCTTCCTCCAGCAGACGGGGGATTTCGGCGGCCGCGCACCCGCTGGTGGCGATGAGGCCTTCTGCGTGCCGGGCGAGAAAGTCCTTGTCTACCCGAGGTTTGTAATAGAACCCTTCCAGCTGTGCTGCGGTGGCGATCTTCATCAAGTTGAGGTAGCCGGTTAGGTTGCGGGCCAGAAGGAGCAGGTGATACGGTTTGGCGTCTTTTTGATTGTCTCGGTCCTGCATGCGGCGAGGGGCCAGATACCCTTCCATTCCGATGATCGGTTTGATGCCTGCGTTGCGTGCCTGGCGGTAAAACTCGATCACGCCGTACATCACACCGTGGTCGGTGATGGCCAGGGCCGGTTGGCCAAGCTCTGCCGCGCGTTGGACCAGGTCCGGGATGCGACTGAAGCCGTCGAGCAGGGAGTATTCGGTGTGAACGTGTAAATGGACAAACGGATCCTGTGTCATAGGTGGCTCCTCGTTTCCGGCACACACTCCCCAGGCAGGCTTAAATCGGTGACCCGGCGCTATCAGCGAGGGTAAGGCAAGGGCGTTACCACGATTAACGTTCCCTTGCCGGTGTGCTGATAACGGACACGGGCTGCAATGTGGGCTTCGGTTGTGCCCGTTACAGGTCCAGTTTACCACGCTTTGGCCCAGCACGCCAACCCTCATTTATGCCATGAGACGAAGGGTGGTCGGCAACGGGCCGGTGTTCTGCCGGTTATACGGGGGATGGAGATGGATAGGTGTTCATTCCGAACGTTCCGACAGAAGGTTCTCCCCTGTGGGGTCGACGCGCAACAGGAAGTATTCCCAGGTCAAGCGGGAGATGTCGATGAAGGTGGTGTTAGAGAGATCCCAAACCAGCCATTCGCCGGGGGTGGAGAGGAACACGCTGATCACGTAAACGCCATCGGGACCCCAGATGGCAGCCACATCACCATGGGTGTCGGCCGCGTAACCGTGTTTGTGGACGTAGCGGGCATCGTGGGGAATGCCTTCAGGAAGTAGTGCTTCGGTTACCGGGTTCAAGGCCAGGATGCGCAACAGGTCTTCGCACTCTTCAGGGGTCAACCGGTCGGGAAAGACGGCCAGCAATGTGCCCCGGCCTCGCGCGCAGTTTACCACCATGCTCATGAGCAGCCCCATGTCCTCGGCCGTTGCCTGAATGAGAGGGTCAGGGAGGGTGAAGTACCGCGGGTTTTGATTGGCCGGTGTGCGTACGATGCGAGGTATAGCCCCTTCCCAGGCATATGGCGCGACGATGAAGCTGTTTTCCAGTCCCACGTCATGCAGCAGTTGCGTCACCTTGTCAGCCCCCGCCAAAGGATCGCCATCTCCCAGGAAGGAGAGGACGCGGTTGGCCGTATAATTCCCCGCGCCGGTCGTACTGGTAATGGTCTCCGTCATCCATGCGCGCAGGTCGCCCTCGGGAAGGGTGTCCAGTTCAGCGTACACGGCCAGCAAAATGGGTATCTTCATCACGCTCATCCCGGAATAGGGGACGTCAGACGCGTTGATGTTTACCTCTTCGCCTGTGTCAAGGTGGCGGACAAAGATGGAAGCCACGCCGGGGAACGCGTCCGCGCGGGCTTGTAACATTCGGGCAAGCTCGGAGAAGGACGGCGGCGGAGGGGGGGCTTCCCGCACTACCAGCTCGGCGACCCGTTGATCGCCCACTTGCTTCAGCGCGCTGACGATGCGTGGCACAGAGGCGTCCTTGTCCAACACAAAGCCCGCTGCGCCCGGCTGCCAGGTGAAGGATTCCGTGCGGGCACGAGGGGGCTGCGGCGGCCGGTCGAAGCGCTCCGCCACCTGTGTCAACCAGGCGTTGAAACGCTGAGGATCCCAGCTCACGATCAGGGGAATGTCACGGGTTGGAGGGGTGCGTCCCAGGAGGTACAGCAAAAACGCCCGCGTCATGTAAAAGGCGTTGCCGATCCGGCGGGCTTCGTTGACCATCACACGCGTGCGCACTTGGAAACCGATCTCTTCCGGCCGCAGGATAATGCGTCGGTCCCGATAGTACACGGCGACCGGTCGCATGAACAGGTCAAGGAGTTGTTCCTCCACTTGGGCCAGGGAAGCGCCGTTCATGGCGCGGCCAGCGAGGGTCACCCCTGGGGGAATGACCCCCTGGGCCTGTGACCAGGCGTGATACTGCGGCGCCAGGAGCGCGATCAGTACAGCGACGAGAAAACCCGTGAACAGCTTATCTCGCATTGTCGTCTAGCATCTCGGCAGCGTGCAGACAGGATGATACACCCGCCACGTTAAGGTTGTCGGATCGTCTTGACATCGTCGTGGTGTTGGTGAGCGTCCACGCGCATGTTATTCCCATTCAATGGTGCCTGGGGGTTTGCTGGTAATATCATACACTACCCGGTTGACGCCGGGCACTTCGTTGACAATACGTGTGCTCACACGGGCCAGGAAATCGTCCGGCAAGCGTGCCCAATCCGCGGTCATGAA
>WFWT01000066.1 GCA_015490995.1 Anaerolineae bacterium
AAAAACTCCACCACCTCCTGTAACTCCTGCTTCGCCTCCTCCGCCCCAGCCACATCGTCAAACGTCACCGTCGGCTTGTCCCCCACATACAACCGCGCCCGACTCTTCCCAAACGAAAACGCCTGACTATTACCACCCTGCGCCTGACGCAGGAGAAGGAAGAACAGCGCGCCGACCACAATAATGGGCAGAAGGTTGGTGAAGATGTAGAGCCAGTTGCCGAACTGATTGCCCGGCTTTACCTCCACGTCCACCTCGGCAATTTGAGTGGACGAGACCCCATACGCCTTCAGCTGGGTGAGCAGATCTTCCCCGGGTTCCTTTCGGGAACGGATGACGCGAGGGGAGTTCCGCAACCTTACCCGCAGGTCGTCCCCTTCGACAACGATGGAAGCCACCTTCCCTTCCTGCACCCACCGTGCGACTTTGCTGATTTCAACCACATCCGCTTGAGGGGTGCGGGGGAACATGTTGACAAAAAGGGCAATGGCTGCCACCAATATCAACACGTAAACAAACCCATTTCGTCCCCAATTCGTCCGGTTGCCGTTCACTGCCCTTCCTCCGCGTGCCTTTTTCCGCACGACCGAATCCCTTCCGGTCGATTTGCTCATCGTTTATTGTGTTGATGCACCCACTCCCTGTCCGAATACCATTTTACCCGAAAGGGAACGAGCGCCTCAATTCTCAACAGCCCTCCCGCTATCGCAGAACCTCTCGGCGATGTTGGCGACGGTCAGGGGAGCCTTAGCGAATTTCTTTCCACACCTTGGCCATGCTTTCACCGTACACGTGCAGTTCCCACTCACACACCCACCCGAAGGGTGTCACATACACCGTATAGCCGGTCCGACGCAGCCGTTCGGCCAGCTGTTCCAAAAAGGTCTGGGCTGCCGGGGGCGGGGCGCTCTCCCCACCCAGGTGCGTGAAGGAGTGGAGCACCACGGTACGCCATCCCCGCTTGTTGGCCACCCACTTAATATGTTTGAGCGTCTGGCGAAAGATCGACGACGCTCGCGGGGAATCCACATCGATTCCCTCCACCTGTACGAATGCCACCACCGCGTCGGATGCCTCTCCGGTTGTGGGAGGTGCGGCGTCCGGCAGGGTTCGGGCATGTGGTTGCCAGCGAAACCGCCGGGCTTGGAAGGTGATCATTTTCATGAGGCCGGTTCCTCCTGCGGTTCCTCCATCCGTTCCCACCCCCGAAGGCGGTACCACCGCCACGGATGTTCCCAACACCGCACTTTGTACTCCCAGTAAAATGCCGACTTGTAGTCCTCGGAGCCCACGTAGAGTTTGTGTCGATAGCGATGCCGGTGAGCGGCACACACATGCCGCCCACAGACCTCACATCGGGGCAGTGCCTCCTTGTAGACGATGCCATCGTACGCACAGGTACGTTCGGGCAACGGCGGCTCCAGCACAGGACGTACATCCTTCTCCAGAAGGCCCAGATCTTTTAACGTCCGACGCACACAGACCTCACAGCCCTCAGGGCCGAACACGTCCACGTACTCGGCAGGAATAGGGCGCACGTGCTTGGAGCATACGGGCTGTCCACACTGTGGACACTTTTGTTCGGTGCCTGCGCCGCAAATCCAGCATTGTTCCATCATGTCCCCCCGTCAACGGTCGAGCGTTTCCATGTCAGGCGGCTGGGAGCGGCGTGGGGAGATGCGGAGTAATTGCGATTGGGCCCAACGGCCCGCGTGGTAGAGTAACACGGCTGTCACCGTGACGGCAAGGAGTAGGAGGACCAATGTGGGCAAGGAGAAGGTAACCAGACCGGCACCCACCGCGGCGGCCACAAAGATAGCCGGTCCGCGTACCAGTACGCCAAGCACCACTATCTGCCACAGGGGCAAGGAGGAAAGACCGGCCAGGTGAAAGGGCGCGTCTCCGGTGGGCGCAAGAAGGGCCAGGAACCACACCCACAACGAATCCGCGTGCACCAACTGTTCCCACCGTCGGAGGGCCTTTTCTCCCACCAACCGCACAACGAGCGGTCGTCCCCACATACGGGCCAGCGCAGCCGCCAGCCATCCCCCCAGGGCCAAGCCCAGGGTCGCGTAAAGCCCTCCCCACCAGGGACCAAACACATAGCCCGCGGCCACGTATGTAGCATATCCCGGTAAAGGGGCGACCACAATTTGCAAAGCGTTGACGCCAACAAAGATGAGAGCGCCCCACACGCCTAGCCCTTGCAACCACGCCCGTGCTGCCTCCACGTCCGACCACACGCGACGTACATCGTCCCAGAACCACCAGGCCACGACCCCGGCAGCCCCCAAACCGAGCAACACTCCCCACCGGACGACCTCGCCCCAAGGCCAGGCGCGTTCCCGCGAGGTCATCTTCCTCCCCTTCCCTTGCATTCGGCATTGGCATGACGTGCCAGCACAGGCATCGGCCGCTCACATTCTGGTGAACGACCGACCAACCTGTATCCTCCTCCCGTAAAGGGGTAAGCTGTTAAAACCAGAAACGCCGCGACGGTTGTCGCGGCGCAGAGACTTCACCGGCCTCGTTACCCTGCCAGCCCACCGTCCTACACAGTGGTGTTTATGGGCTCACAGGTGACGGCAGAGGCCGGAAATAGTGCGCGGCCAGCGTCACCGGTTCCGCCACCCATTCTTCGTCCTTCTGGACATAGGTACGCAGCGCGGTGCGATCTTGGACCCGGTCGATGAACAGGATACCGTTCAGGTGATCTATCTCGTGCTGGAAAATTCGGGCAAGAAATCCCTTGGCGCGCAGCCGGATCTCCTTACCGTTCACATCCTGGGCTCGCACGACCACTTCTTCCGCCCGCCACACATCCCCATAAATGCCCGGAATGGAAAGACACCCCTCTTCCCCTTCCACTTCTTCCAGGCTGGCTTTGATGATCTTAGGGTTAACGAGCACGTATACTCGTCCGCTTTGCGGGTCCTCCTCGTCTTCAGGAAGCTCCGCTACAAACACGCGCAACGGCACTCCAACCTGTGGCGCGGCCAAGCCCACGCCCCCCGCCTCCCGCATGGTTTCGATCATCTCATCGACCAGGCGTTGGAGCTCCGGGCCAAATCGCTTGACTTTGCGCGCGGGTTGACGGAGCACCGAGGCATCCTCATCAAAGATAGTGATGATGCGCAACGCGCCCATCCGCTAACCTCCCTTCCTGCGACCTAACCTTTCCCAAGAGTATGACATGAGGACGAATGTTCGTCAAAGTCCGTCCTTCCATTACTGTATGGACCCAATCGGGTGGCTGCCAGACTGGCCATAATATGGGTAAGAGCACGTTACACCTGGAGGAGTGCACCAGCCTTATCTGTACGCTTGTTTCCAACATCAACGTTCGTGAACGGCAAATCCCGACACATTGACTACCAGCCTGGGGGAATACTTGGCTACGTTCAGACCCGGACTTGCTTAGATCCTTCCCCCTCCCTATAATTGCGCGACAACCGAACCGGTTACCGAACCGGTTATCCAGGGACCGAACACTACATAATATGGCGCACATGATGACGCGCACCAGGACGAAATCCGAGGGAAACACCGACCACTTCGGTGGTGGGGGAGGCGATGTTCTCCCCCGAGGAGGTGTTTCTCTCGGTTAAAGGACTCGTCAGCTGACGAGTCCTTTTTTTATATATTGTTGGATCTCGCCAATAGAGGGTTGGGTGAATCTGCAGAAGATGAGGAGGTCGCCACAGTGAAGGTCATATCCCAGGAGGCCGACCGCCCCGGTGTTCTGGTACTGGAGGACGGACGTACCTTTCGC
>WFWT01000067.1 GCA_015490995.1 Anaerolineae bacterium
CCCCACACCCCTGACGAACGCCCCCCCGCAGACGCAACATACGAATTCAAGACCGACTTTTCCATCCACAGCGTTCCGTACGATGAAATTCTGGCCGGTGGTCCCCCTAAAGACGGCATACCGGCCATTGACCGGCCACGCTTCACCTCTGTCCAGGAAGCCAACCGCTGGATTCGTCCTCGGGAACCGGTCATCCTCTTTGCCGTCAACGACGACGTGCGCGTTTACCCCATCCAGATCTTGATCTGGCATGAGATCGTCAACGACACCGTAAACGATCTCCCGGTTGTTATCACCTTCTGTCCCCTGTGCAACACGGCCATCGCCTTTGAACGGCGGGTGAGGAATGAAGTGCTGGACTTCGGCACCACCGGGCGTCTCCGATTCAGCAACCTCCTCATGTATGACCGCCAGACGGAATCCTGGTGGCAACAGGCGACCGGCGACGCCATTATCGGCGCCCTGACGGGCACGCAGTTGCGCTTTCTCCCCGCCCACATGGTCGCCTGGGAAGAGGTACGAAAACAGTACCCGCAGGCGAAGGTGCTCTCCCGGGAGACCGGGTTCCGCCGCCCATACGGCCAGAACCCTTATATTGGTTACGACGATGTGGACAACCCGCCTTTCCTTTATAAAGGGCCCCGCACACCGGACCGATTACCTCCTATGGCTCGTGTGCTGACCGTGGAGCAAAACGGTGAAGCGGTCGCCTATCCGTACCACGAACTGGCGAAGGTGGGGGTGGTTAATGACGTTGTCGGCGGAGAACCCATAGTGATCTTCTGGGAACCCGGCACTGCCTCCCCCCTGGAGACTCTGGAGCTGGCTGCGGGGCGTGACGTGGGGTCGGCCACGGCCTTTTCCCGTCGTCTCGGCGATGGGGTGCTCACGTTCCGACGGGATGGGGACGCCTTTGTCGACGACCTTACCGGCACCCGCTGGGATTTAACCGGCCAGGGGATAACCGGTCCCCTGGCCGGCCAACAACTCACACCGGTGGTAAGCATCAATCACTTCTGGTTTTCTTGGGCAGCCTTTCGGCCTGACACGCGTGTTTACCAGGCGCCATAGCTCGCAAGGGCTTACCCCAACGCAGCCCAAACCTCCACCTTTGTGCGTACCCGTCGGATCACCTCATCGGTGAACTCGGTGGTCGTGCTGTTGCCCCCCAAGTCCGGCGTGCGGATACCCTCGTACACTGCCTCGAAGGTCGCTTCGTAAATGGCGCGCGCGGCCCGTTGGGCCTCCTCGCTCTCCATGTGGCGTAGCAACGCGGCCCCTGCTAAAATCATCGCCATGGGATTCGCGATGTTCTTGCCGTAGAGGGCGGGCGCAGTGCCATGGGGAGCTTCTGCCATGACCACGTTGACGTGAAATTGTTCGTCGAAGGAGAGCAGCAAGGACTCAGCACCCGCGATAGAGCCAAACAGTTGCAACACCAGGTCGCTCAGCAGGTCACCATCCCGGTTTAAGGTGGGGATGACCATTGGATCGCCGGCGCTGCTGATGAGCAGCGCGTAGGTGGCGTCGATCAGATGGGGTTCGTACCGCACATCAGGATACCGGCGGGCCGCAGCGTCCAACTCCTCCTTGAACATCCCCTCGTAGATGGGAGAGACGGTGTACTTAGGCCCTCCAAATACCTTCGCACCGGTCTTACGCGCGTAGGAAAACGCGTACTCGGCAACAGCCCGACACGTTTGCCGACTGATCTTCTCCAACCGAAAGGCCCACTCATCCCCATCGCGCTGCTCCCGCCACTCCTTGGCACCATAGGCGTCATCCACTGCCATGCGTACCACCGTGATGGGGGCGTGTACCCCTGCCAGGGGCCGCACACCGGGAATACGTCGGCCGGTGCGCACGATGACCTTGCCGTCCACCTCGGCGCGAATAATCGCGTTTGGGCTGCCCACATCCCCGGGATCTTCCGGCGTGATGGTCGCGGCTTTCAGGCCAAACCCGGTATCTCGCAGGGCAGCTGCCGCCTCGTACACTACCCGGTTGCGTGTCCGTCGGCGGTTTTCCAGGCTCAGGTCATAGTACACAAACTCTAGCGGTACACCGGTCACGCTGGAATCCAGCACCCGCAGAGCCTGTTCCAGGAGTTCCTGGCCCGTCTGATCTCCCTGCATCACCACCACGGTCGGACGTGATGCCATCTTTCCCTCCCTCTGTGATCTCCTCAGGCATCCTTCCCACTCTGCTCAGTCTACACGGAGCCGGGTCCGGCGGCCAAAGCCTATTCCCCCTGCTGTCGGGCACCCATCATTACTGTCCCTACCCCCGCTAATTTGGGCGTCCGGATGGCTCATGCTATGATGAAGCCGAAATATCCTAACCCCACAAAGGTGTAACCTCCCGTTGGGGACACCATCCAACTACAATGGACGTGTCAAAGGGCATCGAGTACCAAAAGACTCTGTCCTTGGCCAAAGGGACGTACACCAGACTGCCCTTGACCCGACGAAGGGCACAAAAACCAGCACGTTAGGAGAGGAGGTCTGACCATGATAAAGGAGCGCATTCTCAAGGCTCTAAACGACCAGATTAACCGAGAATTTTACGCCTCTTACCTGTACCTGGCCATGGCGGCCCACTTTGATTTACAAAGTCTGGATGGTTTTGCCCGCTGGATGTTCAAACAGAGCGAAGAAGAATACGGTCACGCCATGCGCATTTTGAACCACGTGCTCGAACGAGGGGGACGAGTCGAACTGCAGCCCATTGCGGCCCCGCCGAGCGAGTTCGGCACACCTCTGGACATCTTCCGCCAGGCACTGGAACACGAACAACGGGTCACCGGGTACATTAACGACATCTACAAGATGGCGGTGGAGGAAGAGGACTATGCCACTCAATCCCTGATGGAGTGGTTTGTCAACGAGCAGGTCGAGGAAGAGGACACGGTCGGCCGCATTGTGGATCGGCTGGAACTGGCCGGCGATAACCGGGCAGCCATTCTTATGCTGGACGCCGAACTGGGACAACGGACGGAAGCGGAATAACAGACATCCGGTGTCCTTCCCGTCGGGCAGGTGACCGGCGGGAAGGACACCCCACAGAACCTCCCACGACACGGACCATGAGCACTCGCAGCGCGAACGAAGCGATTGCCGACATGTTCGACACCATCGCCGATGTGCTCGAACTGCAAGGGGACATCCCCTACCGTATTCGCGCGTACCGGAATGCTGCCCGCACATTGCGCGACTTGGAACGACCGGTGGAAGAAGTAGCAAGCGAGGGACAGCTGGAAGCCCTGCCGGGTATCGGTAAAGACCTGGCGGAGAAGATCCGGGAATACCTGCGCAGCGGTCGCATCGCGAAATATGAAGAAGTTATCAACCAGGTGCCTCCCGGCCTTATTGAACTGCTCCACATTCCAGGTTTGGGCCCCAAACGCGTGCGCTTGCTGCACGAACGGCTGGGCATTGCCGATGTTGAAGACTTACGGCGGGTGCTGGACCAGGGGCTGGTGGAAGGGCTGCCCGGGATGGGCAAGAAGACGGTGGAAAATATCCGGCGGGGGCTGGCTATGTACCAGGCCAGTAAAGAACGCATGCCCCTGGGACGCGCCCTCCCCATTGCGGAAGAAATCGCCCGCCAGATCGCGGCCCTCCCCGGCACATCACAGGTGGTTATCGCCGGCTCAGCCCGGCGCATGAAAGAAACTGTAGGGGACATTGACATCCTCACCATCGCGGCAGACGGCGCCGCGACGGTTCAGGCCTTTGTGCACTTTCCCCAAGTGAAGGAGATCCTCGCCGCCGGCGACACCAAAGGTAGCGTCCTGCTGCACAACGGATTGCAAGTTGACCTGCGCGTGGTTCCCCCCGAAAGCTACGGCGCAGCCCTCCATTACTTCACAGGCTCTCAGGCCCACAACATCAAAATCCGCACCCTGGCCCGGGAGCGGGGGTTAAAGGTCAACGAATACGGCGTCTTTCGGGGGGAGAAACGCATCGCCGGCGAGCGGGAGGAAGAGATCTTCCAGGCATTGGGAATGCCCTGGATCCCCCCCGAACTGCGCGAGGATCGGGGGGAAATTGAGGCCGCACTGGCGAACCGGCTCCCTCGACTCGTCCGCCTGGAGGACATCCGCGGCGACCTGCAAATGCACAGCAAATGGAGCGACGGTGCAAACACCATTCGTGAGCTGGCCCTTGCCGCCCGTGCCCTAGGCTACGAGTACATTGCCATCACCGATCACTCGCCCCGAGTCCGGGTAGCAGGCGGTATGAGCATTGACGCCATTTGGCAACGCCAAAAGGAAATCGAGGCACTCAACGCGGAATTCGATGATTTACACATTCTCTCCGGTGCTGAAGTGGACATCCTTCCTGACGGTTCGTTGGATTATCCGGACGACGTGTTGGCCGCGCTGGACGTGGTGCTTGTGTCAATCCACTCGGGGTTCAAGATGAGCCAGGAACAAATGACCGAACGCATCCTGCGGGCCATTGAAAACCCGTACGTCCACATTTTGGCCCATCCGACCGGCCGGCTAATCGGCCAACGGGAGCCATATTCCGTCGACATGGAGGTCGTGCTGAAGCGCTGCGCGGAGCTGGGCGTCGCGGTGGAGATCAACGGCTACTACCTGCGACTGGACTTGAACGACGTACTGGCCCATCGGGCCAAACAACTCGGTTGCACCATTAGCCTGGGCACCGATGCTCACCAGGCAACGCACCTGAACATGATGCGGTATGCCGTGGGGATGGCCCGTCGGGCCTGGTTGGAACCTGAGGACATCCTTAACACCAAACCCTTGTCCGAGCTTCTCGTCTGGCTTCGCCGACGTCGACCGGCGTAACCCTCCCATGTGCGCGTTAAACCCAAGGGAGCGATGAACGAGTACCTGCTCCTCGGCGTGTCGCTAGGGCTGGCTGCCGGCCTGAGTCCAGGCCCTCTTCTCACCTATACCGTGATTGCCACCTTGCGCGGCGGGTGGAAGGCCGGCATTGGGGTAGGCAGCGCGCCGCTGTTGACCGACGCGCCCATTATTGCCCTCTCCCTTATCGTGCTACACTTTCTCCCACCCGCCACGTTGCGATTGCTCAACGTCGTCGGTGGCGGCTTTCTTCTATATCTCGCCCTGGAGACGGTGCGTGCCACCCGCCACGTGGAAGCGCTCACCTTGAACACGGACATCAACCTGAGTCAGGAAGTGTGGCGGGGCGTCCTGGTTAACTTCCTCAATCCCAACCCCTACCTATTCTGGGGTACTGTAGGAGGGCCCCTGTTGATCCAGGCATACCGGGCGCGCATGCTGGATGCTGTGCTCTTTCTGAGCGTGTTTTACGCGCTGTTGGTAGGCTCACATGTCGGGCTTGCATTTCTGGTGCACCGTCAGCGTGCCCGGTTGCAGGGTCCGTGGTACCGACGCATCCTCTGGGGACTGGGCAGTATCCTGGGCTTCTTGGCCGCGCGCCTTATTTACACGGGATTCGTTGGATAAAACGGCACATGAGTAAGGTCTTTCAGCTAAGGAGGGAATTGGCCATGCGAAAGCGAACAGGATGGCTCTGGCTGCTCACTGCGTTACTGTGGTTCGGCGTTACCGGTGCCCTGGCTCTTCAACAACAAACCACATTCCTGCCCTTTATGGTCTACAGAGCGCCCGCTATCTCCACCCCCGTGTTGACGTACACCCCCCCACCGGTGACTCCGACATACACACCCCCTGCCGGAGTGGACCCGAGCTTGTTGCCTATTGTCGGTCATACCTCATACACGTCCCCTCTGGGACGCCACATTGTGGGTGAAGTGGAAAACCGGACCACCTTCCCGGTGGGGCTCGTGACCATCAGGGTGACGTTGTATGACGCGCAGGGGAACCAGCTGGGCATGGTATCCACATTGCCCTTCGCATACCGCGTCCCTCCCGGCGAACGGGCATGTTTCAACCTCATTACTCCCAACAACCTGATTGCCTGGAGCCGTTATGAGCTAACGGTGTTGAATGCCCTGGGCCCCTTAAGCCCTCGCCCTCGCCTCACGATCTTGGACGTACGCCCCGGTATCTCCCCCTTCGGCACTTACACGCTTAGCGGCAAGGTGCGCAATGACGAAAACTACCCGGTGGCGCTGGTGGTCGTCTTCGGCACTCTGTACGACCGGAACGGCAACATTCTGGACTGCGCGCGACCATTAGACGTACCTACCCTGGATTCCCTGGCGCCCGGCGCCACGGCGGATTTCACCATCACCTTTGGCCAGCCTCCCACTGCGGTAGGCAGTTATCGGGTCGAGGCGGATGGTGACCCCGCTACTCCGTAAACGACACGGTCCCTGCGTTCCCCAACTGACCGTGAGGAACGCAGGGACCGGTCCTTACCAATTCTAGGAAATCGTCCCTTATGTGAGCTCACGCCCACCGGTCAACCGGTATGCTTGCCCGGTGATAAAAGCGGCCTCTGGCGAAGCCAGGAAGGCCACCAGGTGCGCGACCTCCTCCGGTCGCCCCAATCGCCTTAGGGGGATACGATCCAGCAACCGCCGGGTCACCTCCTCCGGCGAAGTGTTCAATACCTGTGCTTCCAGGATGAAGCCCCATTGTTTCATGGGCGTATCGATATCCCCAGGCAACACCGCGTTGACCGTGATACCGTACGGCGCGACTTCTTGGGCGAGCACCTGGGTGAGGGCCACCACCGCGGCCTTGCCGGCCGCGTAGGCCGCCATGTACGGCCGCGGTCGCTCGGCCGCGATGGAAGCGATGTTAACGATGCGTCCTCCTTCCCCGCGTGTCATCAGGGGCAGGGCGTATTTGCAGCACAGAAACGTCCCCGTTGCGTTAACGGCCATAGTTCGCTCCCAGGCCGTCAGAGACATCTCCCACACCGGCGCGGGGTCAACAATGGTGCCCGCGTTGTTGACCAGAATATCCAGCCGGCCGAACGTTGTCGCCACCTGTTGCATCATCGCCTGCACCTGCTCAGGCCGGGTAACGTCCGCTCCTACCGGCACACACTGCACCCCCAAGGCTTGCACGTCCCGGGCGATGGCTTGCAGGGTCTCCCACGTCCCGGTCCCGGGATGCACCCCTGCCTCGGGGGCCTCGGTAAGATCGGCAATCACCACATGCGCGCCTTCCCGGGCCAAACGGTGGGCAATGGCCTCCCCAATCCCCCCGCGCCGCCCGGCACCGGTTACCAGGGCAACTTTATCCTTCAACCGCGCCATGTTGACCTCCTAACATCGACGATCGCTTCCCCGCTTCGGCGGTCATCACAGGGCGATTTCCCGTGGATCCATGCGCACGGTGGCAAAGGTGCGGATGCCCGGCGGCGACATGTTGGCCATGGGATCGACCATGACCTGCACCAGGGCGGGTTTCTGTGCAGCGCGGGCCTGTGCTAAGGCCTCCGGCAAATCCTCTTCCCGTTCTACCAACACGCCAAACCAACCAAAGCCCTGGGCCACGCGATCAAACCGCGTCTCCGGGTAAAATTCGGTCTCCACAAACCCCTGAATGCCCGCTGCCAGCTGGGACGTGCGCTCCATGCCCCATCCCCGATCTACGGCCACCACTACCACAATGGGCAACTGATAACGGACGGCCGTTTCCATCTCCTGAAGGTTAAACCCCAACGCGCCGTCACCGGTAATCAGGTAGACCGGTCGATCCGGCGCGGCCAGTTGGGCGCCAATAGCGTACGGCAACCCTGTGCCCAAGTGCCCGAACTTGGCAGTGTACAGAAAGCTACGGGGGGCATATATCGGATTATAATTCACCGTCCACAGGCTGGTATTGCCCCCGTCCATGACCACAATAGCCTCACGGGGAAAGGCGGCACGTACCGCCTGTACCATACGACCTGGATTTATGCCCCCCATGCCCATGTCCAGGGCTGCGGTTAGCTCCTTTTGCCAAGCCACGGTGGACTCCCGGTAACGTGACCAACCCTCATGAGGGGATCGAGGCGCCGTGCGCTCCCGGAGGCCGTCCAGCAATGCCCGTAAGGCCTGGCGAGCGTCCCCTACGATGGCAACGTCCACCGGTCGGTTCAGGCCGATCGCGGTGGGATCCACGTCGATATGAATGGTTTTCTGTGTTTTGGGATCGCCCCACCAGGGTGGGCGCCCCCAACCGTCCAACTCGCTGAAACGGGTGCCCACCGCCAAAATCACATCCGCCTCTCGACGGGCGGTGAGGAGCGCTTCCTGGTTCAACAAGTGAATGTACTGAGGGTGATCCTCGGGCACCACCCCACGCGCGGCAAGGGTCGTGGTCATGACTGCCCCCAGGTATTCTCCCAGGGCGACGAATTCCTCCCACGCGGCGGCCCAGAGCACCCCCGTCCCTGCGTGCAAGAGGGGCCGTTCAGCTTCAGCCAGCAGCGCGACCGCAGCCGCGATCGCATCCGGCGCGCCGGGCCCCGGCGTGCCCGGACGATAACGATTTGGGGGCTCCACGGGTGCTTCCGTCTCCTCGTGCGACTCCTTTAACACGTCCTCCGGGATCTCCACGTACACGGGCCCAGGCCGTCCGGTCATCGCGATACGATAGCCGCGGGCGATAATCTCGGGCAGACGATGCCAATGCCGCACACCGACCGACCACTTGGTAATGGGCGCGTACAGTCCGATGAGATCGGCCACCTGGAAGCCACCCCCACGGTCCGGGTAAATAATGTTCCGACGGCGTTGGCCTGTGATCACAATGAGCGGCACGCCTTCTGCGTGAGCAACACCCACCCCCGCGGTTGTGTTCAGGGCCCCCGGTCCAATGCCTGTAATAACCACGCCCGGCTCCCCCCGCACGCGCGCCCACGCTTCGGCCATGTGAGCCGCTGCCGCCTCATGGCGGGCCGAGATGAACCGGATGCCATACTGGGACAGCTTCGCCAAAATCGGGTTGTGGCTGCCGTCCAGTACCCCGAACACCGTGGTAACGCCCTCCGCTTGAAGACACCGCAACAGCAACTCGCCGCCTGTGATGCTTGCCATCCTGCGCCTCCTTAACGTGTTGAGATGGTCCTGTGTTCGGCCGAGCTGACTCACACCAGTGGATACCCTTCGGTGAGGGGTTATGCCGAAGCAACCTCCGCCCGGGCAGCTTCCCGCGCGGCCTGCTCGTTCACCGTTAATAGCGCTACCAACCCCATGATCAGGAAGACAGCGATGGTCAAAATGGCCACCCGCTGTCCCGCTTGTTCGGCCAATCGAGCCGCCAGTCCTTGGCGCTGAAACCAGAGGGCCGCTTCCGCAGCCACGATGCCGTATACCATAGGACCGATGAAGGAGGACGTCCGTCCGGCCACCGCGAATAGACCGTAAAACTCCGCACTGCGCCCTGGGGGCGCCATCACACTCACCATCGTGCGGCTCACCGATTGCAGCCCGGCCATCGCGATGCCGGCCAGCGCGCCCAGCACAAAGAACCCGGATAGCGTCTGAGTAAAATACAGCGCGATAATAATGGCGGTCATGAACAGGTTAGAAAAGATCAACGACCGCTTGCACCCCACCGCATCGGCCAAGTAGCCGAACCCATAAGCGCCGATGACGTTAGTCGCTTGCACGAGGATGAAGAACAATATTAACTGTTGCTGGTTCATGCCAAACAACACCGCGCCGATAATGGCGGAAAAATCCAGGGCCATGATGACCGCGTCGTTGTAAATGAGAAAAGCCACAATGAACTTCAAAAACTCCCGGAAACGTCGCGCCTCGCGAAAAGTACGACGCAGGCGCTGAATCGCCACAGTAAAGTAGTTCTGGCCCGGCGGCAGTGGCTGCGGTTGAGCGCGTTCCTTCAGCCACAGAAACACCGGCAGGGCGAACAGCGCGAAGAAAAGCGCGGTTATAACGAAGGATAGCCGGACAACGAAGAGCCCTTTTACCAGAATGACCAAGGGCAGAATAATGAGCAAGATCACGATCCCGCCAGCCGTGCCGATAGCCCATCCAATGCCGGATACTCGACCCAATTCCCATGGAGCGGCGATCTCCGGCAGGAGGCCGTTGTAAAACACCTGCGCGCTCCGGTACCCAATCTCTGCCAGAACGAAGAACAACATCCCCATCAAAACGTCACCCTTCTGTACGAAGAAGAGCAGCCCGGTGAACAGGCAGGCGAGGGAGGTGAAGAAAAAAAGGAACTTCTTTTTGGCCCCGGAGAAATCGGCAATGGCCCCCAAGAAAGGGGAGGTCACGGCCACCACGAACATCGCGAGGCTCACTGCCAGGCCCCACAAGCGCGAGCCCTCCGCCCCACCCACGACTTGCTCCTTGAAGTAAGCGGAGTACACGGCCAGCAACACCACGGACGCATACGCGGAGTTGCCGAAATCGTACAGGTACCATGCCAGCCGTTCCCGCCGGGTGGCCGGTGAAACGTTCTGCGCGCTCATGGCTCTCCTCCCAGTGTCGAGGTCACGGGGGATGGATGATCGTGGCCTCGAGGAATTACCACCGTTATGACGACGCGTCCATCACCAGCGCCACTTTAATGGAACGGTACCGCCGCTTGTCCACCGCCACGGCAACCGCTTGACGGTACGCGGTAAGAGGAAAGCGGTGTGTCAGCAGTGCCGCAGTGTGAAGACGCCCTTCCACCATCCAACGCATGGCCAAGTCGAAAGTGGAAATCTCCACGCCCTCCCACACCACCACGTCGTGACCGATCGCACCGATAAGATCCACCTCCTGATACCAGACCGGGGTGAGGTCCACCCGCATGGGATGTAGGTACACCCCCACCAGGACCACCGTTCCTCCGGCCCGTGTCCAACGCAGGGCCTGAGTGAGGGTTGCCGGCGTGCCCACCACATCGTACACGACATCAAACCCGCCGATCAACATGGTGTTTCCGCGCGGGCCCCGATACCACCGGGCTCCCGTAATATCGGCCACCCGACGCATACCGTCCTCACGGGCAAGGAAGGTGTGTCGCGCGCCGAAGTCACGTGCCAGCTCGGCTTGCCAGGGGAATTCGGCCACCGCGGTGACCACACTGTCAGGCGCCACCACCTGTAAGACCTGGAGAATCAAAAACCCGATGGTGCCACATCCCAGGACACATACCTGCTCGCCCGGACGGGGCAGGCGGCGCCACACCGCATGAATGGCCACCGCGGCCGGTTCGGCAAAGATTGCCACCTCATCCGGGAGCGCGTCGGGCACGCGTACCAAAGAACTGGCCGGCGCGATGAAAGCATCGCCAAACCCACCCCCAATCGGCTCCCAAGGCCGGGGCTCAGAAGCCCGCTCACACAATACCCGGTGTCCGCGACGACAAGGAGGACACCAATCCACCTCCCCGCGCGCCTGACAGTCATCGCTACGCCCCCAACGCACCACCCGATCCCCGGGGCGGAGATGCGTGACCCCTTCCCCCACCTCTACCACTTCACCGACCATTTCATGGCCCAGATAAATGCGGCGCGTGGCCGGCAGGGCCAACGGTGCCACGTCCAGGCTGGCTTCCAGGAAGATCTGATGGAGGTCGCTGCCACAAATGCCGCACATGCGATTACGCACCCGCACCCAATTCGCCGCGGGCAGGGGAGGGTCCGGCAACATGGCAAACCGCAAGGGGGACCATGGCCCAAAATACGCGCGCCGTGTAATGCGCCCCAACACCTTGGTAATCACCATGCGTTTCGGATCGCGCTCGATTACCAGGGTACGCACGTCATATCCCCCTGAGCAGCAAAGACATTCCCAACCCCATCAACAGAATACCCACCAGTTGCTGAAATCGACGGGTGGACACACGCCGGTCCAGTCCCCTTCCCACCACGATGCCCACTACCAGCGCGGAAACCATCCAGAGATACCACCGCACTACAACGGGCGTGATATACCCGGCAACGGCGTGGGAAAGTACCACCAGCGTGGCGGTGAGGAGAAAGAACCCTTGCAGGGTAGCCCGGAAGGTCTCCCGTGACCAGCCGGCCCAACGGGCGTACACGAGGACCGGAGGACCGTAAATCGTGTACGCTCCTCCCAGACACCCACCCAGAAAGCCTGCCACATATATTCCCCAACGCGGTGGAATCCACCGTCCTTCTGGACGCAGCAAGGAGTACAAAGCAAACGCGCTTACCAGCACACCCAGGCCACCCACCACCCACCGCTCATCCACAACCGAGAGGAGCCACAACCCCACAGGCACACCGACCGTGCTGGCCAGCACAAGGCGAGCTAACTCCTGCCCCCGCAGGTGCAAGCGATACCGCACCAGGTTAACCAAGTACAATGTCCACCCAAGCAAAGCCACCAACGGCGCGGCTGTCCGCAACCCCAAGAGCAGGGTCAAGATAGGCATCGCTATCAGAGCGAAACCGAAGCCTGACAAACTTTGGAGGGCCGCTGCAACACCGACAAGCGCCCACAGCCCGATGAACACCGTCCACGTTGATGGTGACATTGCTCGCAGCACACCGAGAGGGGATTGATGATGTACACCTATTGTATATCACACACAACATCATGGACAACCGCACACATCCCTCACGACATCGCCTGCCACGCGGCCCAAAATCCTCGCCTGCCGCCAGGTCGGGGAACACACAATTTGCTCTCTTCCCGGGGACCACCTACAATGAAGACATCCCCTCACCCCCGACAACAGTGCAGGTTCCACCCAACATGACCACCGAAGCGGTGACCGGGAAAGAGATAAACGGCCCGGCAACACAGCAAAGGAGTACCCATGGCCGGACGGGTTCTACTCGCAATGGGATTAGTCACGTCACTGCTGGTTATGTTACTGGTCGCGCTGGTGCACACGCCCGGTTCCGCCGCACCACCTGAGCCCAAGGCTTTCATCCACCCGGACGTTTACAAAGCCCTGCGCAAGGATGGCACAGCCACCTTCATCGTGTATCTGCGCGATCAAGTGGACATGACTGCCCTCGAGGCGCAGGTCCGGGGTTTAGATCGATGGGAACGCCGTCGACGGACGGTGGCCTCATTACAGGCCCTGGCAGATCGCACACAACCGGCCCTGCTGACCTGGCTCCGGAAACCCGCATTGGCCGAGCACGTACAAGAAGTCCAACGCCTGTGGATTGTCAACGCGCTGGTGGTCACCGGGGATGCCAAAGCCCTGGACCTTCTCGCCCGTCATCCCGCGGTGCGTCGCATTCTGCCCGACCGCGTGCGTGAACTCCCCAGCACGCCTACCTCCCGCGCTCCCCTGACTGCCTGGCACCTGCGGCTCATCGAAGCCACGCGCGTACATCAGGAACTGGGCATCACCGGTCGGGGGGTCGTCGTGGCCAACATTGACACCGGGGTTGAGTGGACGATCCCTTCCCTAGAAGCCACCTACCGGGGAAGAGAGGGGGACCACAACTACAACTGGTTTGACGTTACCGGCACATTTCCCAACGCCCCTGGAGACGACTACGGCCACGGTACCGCGACCATGTCTCTCATCGCCGCCCAGGCAGAGGATATCGCCATCGGAGTCGCGCCCGGTGTGCGCTGGATCGCCGTCAAAGCATTCGACGCTCGCGGCCGAACCCGAGACGCCTGGCTACACCGGGCATTTCAGTGGATCCTCGCGCCCACCGACCTCAACGGTAAACACCCGGACCCCTCCCGCGCGCCGGACATTGTGAGCAACTCCTGGGGCACGCCTAACGGCGGAGACGAGACCTTTTTACCGGATATCCAAGCCCTTCGGGTGGCGGGCATCATCCCGGTGTTCGCGGCAGGGAACAGTGGGGAACAAGGTGACGGTACCATTAACGCCCCGGCCGCCTACCCCAACGTCCTCGCGGTAGGGGCTACCGATCCCAACGATCGCTTGGCCGACTTTTCCAGCCGGGGCCCTACTCCGGACAATCGCCTCAAGCCTGACCTTACAGCTCCCGGTGTCAACGTGCTGGTTCAGGATAACAACGGACAATACGAGACAAGTTCGGGTACCTCCTTCAGTACACCCATTGTGGCCGGCGTGATCGCGCTGATGAAAGAGGCCAACCCTTCCCTCGACTACGAGGCCATCTACACCCTGATCACCCGCACTGCCCAGGACCTGGGCCCACCGGGACCGGACATGGGCTATGGCTGGGGACGGGTTAACGCCTACGCGGCCGTGCAAGCTGCCCGCCAGGCGGCAGGGCTTTACGGACAGGTGCTGACACCGGATGGCACTCCCATCCCGCACGCTGTGCTGCAAGGGGAACACATCGACAACAAGGCTCTGCGCTTCACCACCACGACCGACGCGGCCGGTCGGTACCGGTTGACTGCACCTGCGGGCCGCTACACCATCCGGGTTGAGGCCTTCGGTTACGTGAGCACTACCATCGGTCCCCTCACCCTATCCCCTCACCTGAACACCCTGTACGACATCTCCCTTATTCCTCGCCCCACCTATCCTCTGACCATTACCGTCATCGACTCCACAGGCCCTATCACCAACGCAATCCTTCGGTTAGAGGACACCCCACTGGTGGTCACCGGCACTGCCCAGGCCGATGGCACATATTTCTTGCGCGCGCCTGCCGGGACGTATACCCTTACCGTGCGCACCCAACGACATCGCAGCGTACGCTACCCTTTCACTGTGCCGCTCACCCGGCCCATCACCGTTACCCTTCGTCCCGCCCCTCGTGTGCTGGTCATCAACGGGGACGCCTGGGCGGGCGATGATGTGCGCTTCTACTACACACGTCTTCTGAACGAAGCAGGCTTCCCCTTTAATTGGTGGGAAGTGAGGGACGCCACAACTGTTCCCACTCTATCTACCCTCCAGGACTATGACGTCGTGCTTTGGTCCCATCCCCTGGCCTCACCCGGGTGGTACGTACAGGCGTTGGACATGAACGTCTGGCCTATCCTGAGCGAGTACATCCAAGGAGGAGGGCGTGTCCTGCTCACCGGACCGGACATTGCCTACTGGGAAGCGTCCTATAACGTGGCGGGCAATGAGGGCGAACCGCTGGCCCGTCTGTTTGGCGTGCGATACGAAGAGGACGAAAGCGGCGCTCAATGGGTAACCGGTGTCCCAGGGGACATTGTGGAAGGGATTACCCTCGAGCTGAACCACATCCTGGCCTACAAAAATCAGTTCCAAACCGATGTTATTCTACCGGTAGAAGGGGCTCGCCTGATACAACGCTATGTTACTACTCCCCCACAGGGCGCGGGGGTACGTTATACTCCTGCCTCCGGGCGCACCATCTACTTGGGATACGGTCTGGAAGGGACGGACTACCGAGCAGCGGCCCAGGCCCTCGGCCACATGATAGAATGGCTCACCCAGCCGGACCTGGCCCTTCAACCGGAGAGGGAACGCGTGGCCCTTGGCGACACGTTCCAGGTCACCATCACCGTACGTAACCCCACCCTGACGGCATGGCGCGACGCCGTCCTGGACGTCGAAGCGGACCCGGCCCTCACGCCAATGGGACCGACCGCCTGGCGCCTTGACCTGCCCCCGCGAGGCCGCCAGGTGGTTACCACTGCCTATCGGTTGTTGCTCCCCCTGCACGGTAGCACACCTCTCACCCTAACCGCCCGGCTGCGCCCGCCCGACGACCTCCAGTACGAGGCCGTTGCGCACGTGCAGGTCCACGGCCCAGACCTGCGCGCCAGCACGGCCGACATTCCAGAAGCTATCCTGCCGGGCCACACTTATACGGCTACATTGATGGTGCTCAACCGAGGCAGCCTTACCGCCACCACCGCGGTTACCCTGAACATCCCTTCGCCCATTGTAATCACCCCCACCGTGCCCACGGTCACCCTGAGCGCCGACGGCCGTGAATTGTACTGGCAAGGACACCTCCCTGCCGCGCAGGAGGGACAAGCCCAGTACGCCTTCCAAACCTCACGCGATCCTGGCGGCCCTGCTTTCAATTGGATAGAGCCTCCGAGCAGGACGGTGCTGGATCTGGGGGACGATCAGGTACAAGGACCTTTTGACATTGGATTCCCGTTCCCCCTCTTTGGAGACACGTTCACGAAATTCTGGGTTTCCAGCAACGGCTGGTTGGCCCTCGCCCCACCGGAACGTTCGTACCCCACCAACCTGAAGCTCCCCAATCCCAACGCGCCGGCAGCTCTGATTGCACCCTTTTGGGACGACTTAAATCCCTCGCGAGGGGGTACGGTCGCGTGGTATAGCGACGATACCCGTCTGGTCGTTATCTGGAACGAGGTACCCCGGTTCGGCAGTGGAGGTCCGTACACGTTTCAAGCCGTGCTGTATCGCGATGGCACCATCGTTTTTCAGTACCTGAGGATGAACCCACCCCTGGACCGTGCAACCATCGGCCTCCAGAACGCGGCCCGAGACGAAGCCCTTCTGCTGGCTTATGATGCTCCCTTTGTGGAAGATAGACTGGCCGTTCGCATCGATCCGCCTGTCGTCCAACGGCCCGGCCAAGCAGTGATCCCCTTTGCCCTGGGTGTACACGAACCGATTTCGGATAACACCCCCCTCCTCTTCACCGCCACGGTGCGCACGGTGGGCGCGCCCACGATTACCCGTTCTTTCACCACCGTGGTGAACCCGGCCGACTTCAGCCCAACGACGTGGGAGAGCCCGTCCATCTGGCCTGTCGGCCGCGATGTGAGCACCTCCCTGATCGTCCGCAATGCTGGAGTGGGCACAGGCCAACTCGCCCTCTCCCTGCGTTTGCCCCCCGGCCTCACCTTCACCGCCGGGCCGGATGGTCCCCTCCAAACCCGTACCTTTACCTGGCAGGGGAACCTGGCGCCGGGGCTTGGTCTCACCTTGCCGCTCACGGTGCGCGTCGCGGCCGATCTGTCACCCTATCACCCCCTAACTGCCACCCTGACCCTCACGGATGGCATCCGTCCTCCACGCGTTCAGCGCTACCCCGCCCTTGCAGCCCGTGCTGATCTTACCGCGCAGTGGGACCTTCTGCCCGAGGACAGTGTGACAGGAGAACGCATCACCTCCACGCTTCTCCTGTGGAACACGGGCAACTATACCGCTGAGGTTGTTGTCTTACATACCCTGCCCATCGGCCTGGACCCCATCACGGATGCTCTGCCCGCCGGTGTCACTTACGATCCTTCGAACCGCACGTTACGCTGGCAAGGGGCTCTACGACCTGCCAGGGAAGAGTACACCTGGGAAGACGATCAAACCACCTCCCTTCCCTTTAACTGGATCGAGCCCAGCACGGCCATCACCGTGCTCCAAAACGTGGACGACGTCACCAAAGGCCCTCTGCCCCTGGGATTCCGCATGCCGTTCTATGACACCGTCCAGGAACACATTTTCATTAACAGCAATGGGTGGCTCTCCTTTAGCGCGAGGAACCGTCGCGACTTCATCAATCGGGCCTTGCCTAACCCAAGCGCGCCCGGCAACCTGTTGGCCGTCTGGTGGGATGACCTGCGCGTGCCCCTCACCGGCACGGTGCGTTTCTGGAGTGATGAGGAACGCGCGGTGGTCACTTGGGGCAACGTGATGAAGTTAAGCAACAACGCCCCGTACACGTTTCAGGTACAGTTTGATGCCACCGGTGTGATCACGTACCTGTACGCCACCATGGAAGGCCCCTTGGGAAGCGCCACCATCGGCCTCCAGGACGCGACGGGGACACGTGGCGTTACGGTGGCACACAACGACGCTTCTTACATGAGTGACCGTCGCGTGATTCGCTTCCTTCCCCCCTTCGCCCTGAAGGTCCTGAATTATCCCCTACGGGTCACGGCAGACGCCCCGTCCCAAATCACCAGTACATTGACGGTGCTGGAACCCACCGCCGGCAGGATCATCCTCACCCGGACGGTAGCGGTCAACGTAGCGGACCTTTCCGATTCATCGGCCCGACTGTCCGCTCCCACCATTGCTCGCGGCGAGACCGTCACCCTCACCCTTTCCTTGCGCAACACGGGCAATTACACGGGTACTACGGTGCCTCAGCTGGTAATTCCACCAGAATTACAAGTCATCGCGACCGACGGCCAACAGACCGCTTCGGCCGTCCGCTGGGAACGGACGGTTGGTCCGGGACAGAGCGTCACAGCGTATGCCGCGCTGGCCCTGACCACATCCCTACCCGACGGCGCACCAATTCCCCTGGTGGTGGAAGACCCGCAATGGTGGCGCAGTGAGCTCACACTGACCGTACGCGCGGCCGACATAGGTGCTTCCGGGATAACCGCCACCGCGGCCCGAGCGGGGCCCCAGAGCCCCATCACGTTAACCCTGCGCCTGGTCAATACCGGCACGGCCCGCACCGAGGTCGAATGGGAGCTTCCCCTGCCCTCGGAGGTTGCCGTGGCTCCCAACGGACTCTGGGCTTCCGCGGACACACCACCTAGCTACGACCCGCAAACCCACTCGGTCCGGTGGCGAGGGGATCTTCCCCCGCGCAGTCAACGTCTCTTTGCCGTTGGAGTACAAGCATCTGCCCTGACGCGATGGTCCCCAGAGGTGCGTGTGATGACCCCGGCCCAGGAGCTCACCCTGACGGGACCACGTTTAGCATGGGGATGGTTTGGTCATCTACCGTGGATGACGGTACGATGAGCGGAAAACGGGGAGGTACATCCTGCGTGGAATATGGCTAAACGGCGTGACGGGTATCCTCACCCGGGATCTGCCGCAACAAGCGCAAGGCATGGGGAAGGGCAGGAGCGATAACGGCGAACTGTTCTTGCACAGCCTTCGGGCTGCCGGAGAGATTGACAATTAACGTGCGTCCTCGAATGCCGGCCACCGCCCTGCTCAACATAGCATGAGGCGTTACCTCTACTCCAGCCTGTCGCATGGCTTCCACCAGGCCGGGAGCCGCACGCTCGATCACATCCAGTGTGGCTTCAGGGGTCACATCCCGAGGCGCGAAGCCGGTCCCCCCTGTGGTCAAAATTAGGGCCAAATCCTCCTCGTCGGCCCAGGAACGCAAAACTGCGGCGATAGCTTCCCGCTCGTCAGGCACAACCGCCCGCCGTCCGATCTCCCATCCCAACTTCTCTTGGACCAAACGGGCCAGAATGACACCGCTCTCGTCTGTAGTCTCCCCGCGCGACACCCGGTCACTGACGGTGAGAATGCCTACCCGGAACACCGGCGTCCTCCTGAACAGGGTACATCACGCCTACAAAAAGAGAGCGTTCGGAAGCTTACTTCTCCGTCGGCCTTTCAGCCCCACCCATTGCAAACGGGCAACACGTGCATACAAGCCCGCTGGTGGGGAGAGGGTGAAGGCCCTTTTGTGTATGCACGTGGGCCTTCCCAGGCCATACATTTCCGAACGCGCTCACCCAAAGCATAACACGTGACGCTCGAGGCGTCACGTGTTATGCCGTTAGCGCTTCGTGTACTGGGGCGCCTTGCGGGCCCGTTTGAGACCGTACTTCTTTCGCTCTTTGGCCCGCGGGTCCCGGGTCAGGAAACCGTGCTGGCGCATCAAGGGACGGAGGTTCTCATCCCACTTGACCAGCGCTCGTGCAATGCCCAAGCGGATGGCGCCGGCCTGCCCGGAAATACCGCCCCCTTTCGTCTGGATGGTGATTCGGAAAGTGCCCTCCAGGCCTGCGACCTTTAAAGGCTCCAGCGCGTACAACCGATCGCGCAGGCGTGGGAAGTAGGTCTCAAAAGGCCGGTTATTCACGATGATCTCCCCGTCTTTCACGTCCAGGTAGATGCGCACCCGTGCCGTGGCCGTCTTGCGTCGACCCACGCCCTCGATGTACCGAGCCTGTTCTTCCGCCATCTATTCCCCTCCTCACACATCTGTAGCCTCTACACCTAACCCACCCGACGTCCCATCGTGCCCGGGAAGACGCCCGGACTCTGGCCTTACAGGTCCAGCGGCTTGGGATTCTGGGCCTGATGGGGATGGGTGTCCGAAGCGTACACCTTCAGCTTCTTGAACATCTTCCGGCCCAGTCGATTCTTGGGCAACATGCCCCGCACTGCGTGCTCCAGCACCCGTTCAGGATGCTTTTGCAGCTGTTCGCGCAGGGTGCGGGACTTGATGTGGCCCGGCCGGTTGTAGTATTGCCAGTAATAGCGCTTCTGGTCCAGTTTGTTGCCGGTCACCTTGATCTTGTGCGCGTTGACAACGATAACATAGTCTCCACAGTCCAGGTGAGGGGTATAATAGGGCTTGTGTTTACCCTGCAAAATCCGCGCGATTTGTGATGCTAGGCGGCCCAGAGTTTTCCCTGTGGCATCGACCACATACCATTCCCGCTGGATATCTTCTGGTTTGGCCACAAACGTTCGTTGCCTCTTCATTGCCCATCCTCTCCTGACAGCTTGCCGCTGATACGTTGAGCTGTTTCTCCGTCGGCATCGATTGTGTCATCGTACCTCACAGCCCACAGGTATAACCCCTGAGGGGGAGCAGGGGGTGGCGCTAAGCGCCGATCCCGAGCTGCCCAGGCGGCCTGGAAATCGGCCACCGTCCAACGCCCCTGTCCTACCCACAGAAAGGCTGTCACCAGGGTTCGCACCATGCGGCGCAGAAACCCGTTGGCTTCCACAATGTACACTATCTCACTCCCGTCACGCTGCCACTCGGACCGGTACACTTCTCGAACGGTGCTTTCGCCAGACGTGGGATCGCCGAAGGTGGCGAAATCGTGCACCCCCACGATAAGGGCAGCAGCTGCGTTCATTTTCGCCACGTCCAGCGGTTCAGGCACATGGGTTGCGTACCGGTGGCGCAGCGGCGAACGCACGGCTGTATTGTACACCCGATATCGGTATTCCCGACTACGGGCTGAATACCGGGGGTGAAACTCTGCCGGCGCCTCCGCCAACGCCCGCACTGCCACACTGTCGGGCAAGAGGGCGTTGAGCGCCTTGTGCAGCTCGGCCACACTATGACGCCAGGGGCAGCGAAAGGCGATCACCTGGCCCCTGGCGTGCACCCCCGTATCGGTACGACCGGCAGCGAGAACACGTACCGGTTCACCGGTCAACCGCTGTAACACCTGCTCCAGCACCCCCTGGACCGTCGGTTGCCGGGGTTGGATCTGAAACCCATAGAAGTCGGTGCCGTCGTACTCAACCGTTGCCCGGAAGTACCGCAACCTCCGTTCACTCCACGAGTTCGATGATCACCATTTCCGCGCCGTCACCGCGGCGAAACTCGCCCAGTCGGCGAATACGGGTGTAGCCTCCCGGCCGGTCCATGTACCGGGGGGCCAGCTCCTGAAACACCTTGCGCGCCACATCCTCATCGTACACCCGCGCGGAGACCATGCGGCGCATGTGGAGGAACCGGTCCGGGTTTTGAAGCCCCCGCTTTGCCAAGGTGATCACCCGCTCGGCCTCTCCGCGCACAAACTTCGCCTTGGCCCGGGTGGTGCGAATGCGCTCATGGCGCAACAATTCGGTGACGAGGTTGCGCAGGAGGGCCTTGCGGTGCCCCATGCTTCGATTTAACTTTTGTCCAGCCACCCGATGCCTCATGGTTCAACCCCTTTTCCTTAGACGTTAGCTGCTTCACTGGGGGCCTCGATGTACTCGAGATACCCCTTCTCGCGCAACTTCTCCTTCAACTCATCCAGTGACTTGCGACCAAAATTACGAATGCTGAGGAGCTCATCCTCGCTGACTTGCAGCCGCTCCAGCACCTCCCCCACCTTGGAAATGCCTGCCCGACGCAAGCAATTGTACGAGCGGACGGAGAGGTCCAGTTCCTCCAAAGGCTGCTCGTACACGTGTGGCGGGATCACCGGCCGCGGCCCTTCCTCTTCCTCACGGAACACCTCTTCGGCTTCCATCCCGGCCACGAGGGCAAAGTGGTCCACCAGGATGCGCGCAGCCTGCCGCAGGGCCTCATCCGGCCGGATACTCCCGTCGGTCCACACCTCCACCACCAGCCGATCATACGTGGAGAGCTGGCCGATACGGGTGGGGGACACTTCATAAGCGGCTTTGATAATAGGGCTGAACATCGCGTCTACCGGGATTTCACCGATCGGCAATCCCTTGCGCTCCTCTGCCGGGGAGTAGCCGCGGCCCTTTTCCACCACCAGCTCGATGTCCAGCTCTACATCCGGCTCTTCCACGGTGAACAGGTACTGATCCAAGTTCATGATCTCTACCTGAGGTGGACACTGGATATCCGCCGCGGTCACTACCCCAGGGCCCCGCACTTCCAGGAAAAGACGGGCGGGCTCATCCCCGTCCATGCGGAAGCGCAGCCGTTTGACGTTCAGGATCAACTCCGTAGTATCTTCCCGCACGCCCGGAATGGGCGAAAACTCATGATGCACGTCGCTAATGCGCATGGACGTGACGGCCGCGCCCTCCAGCGCGGAGAGCAACACGCGGCGCAAGGCATTCCCCACTGTTGTACCGAAGCCGCGCTCCAGCGGCTCCAGGACAAACTTGCCGTACTTGCGAGTTAACGCTTCTATTTCAACACGCTGCGGTAGAACTAAGTTCACCAACGTTACCCCTCCCTTCTACAGCCCCATAAGGAGGGCCCTCCACGGCCCGTACACTGCCCCACCCAGATAGGTCATAGCCCGTGTACGGCCCTCCCTCGCGAACCCCTGACGGTTCAGGCCGTTCGCGATTACCGGCTGTAGAACTCCACAATAAGTTGTTCGTTGATCGGAATGTCAATATGATGGCGCTGTGGCAACGTGAGGACCCGCCCTGCCATGTTCACAGGGTCCAACTCCAGCCAATCGGGCACCTGCTTTTCAGCCAGCCTATCCACCCGTTCCCGGAAGAACGCGTTTTTACGGCTGCGTTCACGTACCTTGATGATATCTCCCGGTTTCACGCGATAGGAGGGGATATTCACTTTACGGCCGTTGACTTCAATGTGACCATGGCGCACCAGCTGTCGCGCCTGCGCTCGCGAGTCCGCGAACCCAAGGCGATACACCACGTTGTCCAAGCGGGTCTCCAAAATGGTCAGCAACATAGCGCCCGTCACACCCTTTCGCCGGGAGGCCTCCTCAAAATACCGCCGGAACTGGCGTTCCAGCACACCGTAAATGCGCTTGACCTTCTGTTTTTCCCGAAGCTGGAGCGCGTAGTCCGACTGCCGGCGCTGGAACCGGGCCTCCGGCCCATGGATGCCGGGCGGGTACGGACGCCGCTCAAACGCGCACTTGGGCGTGTAGCAGCGCTCACCTTTCAAATACAGCTTGATGCCCTCTCGCCGACACAACCGGCAAACCGGTCCTCTATACCTTCCCAAGGCTAAACCTCCTCCTTGCAATATCCAGGTTTCCGGTGTTCTGCGACGTCCCCCATCCCTGCGCATGGCATTGGGGACAGGAGACGCAACCTGTTATACCCGTCGCTTTTTAGGTGGACGGCACCCGTTGTGAGGTATGGGCGTGACATCACTAATGGAACGCACCACCAGCCCCGAAGCCTGAATGGAGCGAATGGCCGCCTCCCGACCGGGGCCGGGCCCCTTGACGAAGAGGTCCACTTCCCGCATCTGGAAGTCGTTCATGGCCCGCTGGGCCGCCTGTGTAGCGGCCAACTGGGCTGCGTACGGTGTGCTCTTGCGCGTTCCCTTGAACCCCACGGTACCGCCACTTGCCCACGTCAGCGTGTTACCATTCGGGTCCGTCACCGTCACAATGGTGTTGTTGAAGGTCGCCTGAATGTAAATGCGACCTCGCGGCACCACCTTCTTTTCCCGCTTGCGTCCTCGTCGGCGTCTCGGCCGAGCCATATGCCTCCCTCCTGCCTTACCGTTCCATGAATGCCCTGTCCCCACCGCAAGAACAGGAACCTATGCTGCCTGAATGAACTCCTTACTTGCGCGGAGCTCGCTTCTTGCCCGGGACCGTCTTGCGCGGTCCTTTACGCGTGCGGGCGTTGGTGCGCGTCCGCTGTCCGCGCACCGGCAGCCCACGCTTGTGACGCAATCCCCGATACGTCCCGATGTCAATGAGGCGCTTGATGTTCATTTGTACCTCACGGCGCAAGTCACCTTCCACCCGGTAATTGCGCTCCACCGTATCGCGCAGCTTGGTGATCTCTTCTTCGGTCAAATCGCGCACCTTTTTGTCCGGATCAATGCCTGTGACCCGGAGGATCTCCTGGCTACGCGACCGGCCAATGCCGTAAATGTACGTGAGTGCGATCTCGATGCGCTTGTTACGCGGCAAGTCAACCCCTGCAATGCGCGCCATGGACTCGCCTCCTCTTCCTTAACCCTGCCGCTGCTTGTGCTTTGGGTTTTCACAGATAACCCGCACCACACCCTTACGACGAATGATCTTGCACTTTTCACATCTCTTCTTGACCGAAGGTTTTACCTTCATGACATCCTGCCTCCTTGCCTGGCCAAATACACCTCTGACACGCTCACGGTAGCTCCCCGAACTACGCCCCTCACAATTCGGTCAGGATAACCGCTTCCCCATCCAGTACCGCAATTGTGTGTTCGAAATGGGCCGAGAGCGAACGATCGCGCGTCACCACCGTCCAGCCATCGGCCAACGTTTCGGTTTCCCACGTCCCCACGGTCACCATGGGTTCCAGCGCGAGGGTCATACCGGGCAAAATGCGACGCCGCGAGTCCGGGTGCGCCGGGTGTACATAATTCAACACCTCGGGAGGCTCATGCATTTCCCGTCCGATGCCGTGCCCTGTGTACAAGCGCACCACGTGAAACCCTCGCGTCTCCACGTGCTCCTGCACCGCACGCGAATAATCCAGTAGCCGTCGGCCAGGACGTACCTGGGCAATGCCCACAAACAGGGCCTCTCGGGTGACCTCTAGCAACTGTCGGGCGATGGGACTGATGGCCCCAACAGGGTACGTCCAAGCGCTATCCCCGTGATATCCTTTGTAAATGACACCGACATCAATGCTGATGATATCACCTTCCGCCAGCACGCGATCCGGCCGCGGAATCCCGTGCACCAACTCCTCGTTAATGGACGCACAAATGCTGGCCGGAAATCCGTGATACCCCTTAAACGAAGGTATCCCTCCGTGCTGCCGGATGATCTTCTCCGCCAGTGCGTCCAGTTCGGCCGTGGAGACCCCCGGCCGAATGTGTTCACGCACCTCAGCGTGAACACGGGCGACGATGCGCCCTGCCTCTCGCATTAATTTGATTTCCCGGGGGGACTTGAGCGTCACCGCCCGTCGCTCTTTGGGTCGCACTCCGATTCGCGCCATGGTTTAGGTTTAAGCCTCTGCCGTCGCGGGTGTGCCCACGGCCATCACCACTGCCCGCCATAACGCCTGGTGTACTTCGTCGATGTCCTGTTCACCGTCGATTTCTACCAACAGCCCCTGCCGCTCATAGTACACCAGGACCGGTAACGTCCGCTCAAAGTACACCTGCAACCGCCGTTTGGCGGTTTCGGGCTTATCGTCCTCCCGCTGGTAGAGCGGCCCACCGCACACATCG
Organism: Anaerolineae bacterium; assembly: GCA_015490995.1. GTDB lineage: Bacteria > Chloroflexota > Anaerolineae > JAADDB01 > JAADDB01 > S141-23. Next base: position 25,314 of record WFWT01000067.1, read on the forward strand.
CATACTCCCGGCCGCGAGGGAGGCCGAAATTCACTATGATACACAGCCCCGCACTTCCGGCAAATCCATCGTCCGGCCAGGCGCCGTATCAACACCTCCTCGTTTACCCGAATAAAGGGCACCAGGCCCACACACCAGCCAAACTCAGCCAGACGTTCGTCCAGCGCCTGGGCCTGAGGCACCGTGCGCGGGAACCCATCCAGCAGTGCCCCGTGGGCACAGTCAGGCTGCCGAAGCCGATCAATCACCATCGCGATGGTCACATCGTCGGGCACTAAGTCGCCCCGGTCCATGTAGGGCTTCGCCAGCCGTCCCAGTTCGGTGTCCTGGCGAACGTGCCAACGGAAGATGTCCCCTGAGGCCACGTGCGGTACACCCAACCGCTCCGCGAGCCGCTTCGCCTGTGTCCCTTTCCCGGCACCGGGAGGGCCCATCAAAATAACAATTACGGGCGATGACGCCATTGGCATCCCCTCCCCCACACCTCCTGCGTCATTGTCCTCTGTCAGCGCGCGGTCTAGCGAATGAAACCTTCGTAATGACGCATCAGGAGCTGAGCCTCTATTTGTTTCATGGTATCCAGCACCACACCGACGACGATGAGCAGCCCGGCGCTGGTGATCAACATCACGGTGGTTTCGGTCACATCCCGCACAAAGAAAGGCAACACGGCAACGCCCGCCAGGAAAAGCGCGCCCACAAAGGTTATCCGGGACATTACCTTGTTAAGGTACTCCTCGGTGCGCTTCCCCGGCCGAATGCCCGGGATAAACCCACCCTGACGTTGTAACACTTCCGCCAGGTTCTGCTGCCGGAAGATCACGTCGGTGTAGAAATACGTGAACCCTACCACCATCCAGAAGTAAATGAACCAGTAGAACCACCCGTTGGGGTCCAACAATGCCTGAATGCGCAACGCCAAACCCGCCACGAACTCACTGTTCACTTGCGCCAGGTAAGAAGCCAACACGCCGGGGAACAGGAGCAAACTTTGGGCGAAGATGATGGGAATCATCCCCGCCGCGTTCACCCGCAGCGGGATATACGTTGCCTGCCCGCCGTACACCCGGCGCCCCCGAATACGACGGGCGTACTGCACCGGGATGCGGCGCTGTCCTTCCTGGACGAACACAATGACGGCCACCGTCACCACGACCAAAACGGCAAAGGTCAGGACCCCCGCGTAGTTCCCTGCCTGGATCATCTGGCCCAACCGGACGGGGACCCGGGCCACGATGCCACCAAAGATGATCAAGGAAATGCCGTTCCCTACCCCCTGTTGGGTGATAAGCTCACCCAGCCACATGGCGAACACCGTGCCCGCGGTTAACGCCACGATCGTCGCCATCGTGGGCAGGAGATTAGGCCCGGAGAACCCAAAGTTAGGCAACACCCCGGCCCGTGCCAACAGGGTGGACTGCCCCCACGCCTGGAGCGCGGCCAACGGCACCGTCAGAAGGTTAGTGTACAAGTTCAACTTTTCCCGGCCCGATTCCCCTTCCTTGGCCAGCTCTTCCAACCGCGGAATAATGGGCACCAGCAACTGCATAATAATGGAGGCCGTAATGTAGGGGTACACCCCCATGGCCATCACGGAGAAGTTGGCCAGCGCGCCCCCTGAGAACAGATCCAGCAAGCCGATCAGGGGATTGGTCTCGAAAATCTGGGCCAACACTTCCCGGTTGACGCCTGGCACCGGGATCTGAGCCAGCATCCGGTAGATGACCAGGATTCCCAACGTGAACAACAACCGCTGGCGCAAGTCCGGCAGGCGAAACGCGTTACGCAATGCCTCCAACATGGCTCTCCCCGTCCTTTCCCCGCAAGTTCACAGTTAACACTCAGCGGCCCCGCATGGGTAACCGGGGCAGGGGCAGGATCTCCACCGTGCCACCGGCTGCCTCCACTTTCGCCCGGGCGCTTTGGGACACCCGGTGCACTTTGAAGTGAAGAGGACGGTCGATCTCACCATCGCCCAGGAGCACCACCGGACGTCGTGCCGAACGGATCAGACCGGCCTTCTCCAGGTGTTCGGGAGTGACCTCACTCCCTGCCGGGAAACGCTCCGGGTCCAGCCGCTTCAGGTTCACCGGCTGGTAATGTACTTTGAAGATGTTAACGAACCCACGAATTTGGGGCAAGCGCCGGACGATGGGCAACTGCCCGCCCTCAAAATAAGGGGGTACCCCCCCGCCAGAGCGCGCGTTTTGCCCCTTCGTTCCCCGACCGGCCGTCTTGCCCTGTCCGGCCGCAATCCCGCGCCCAACTCGCTTGCGTTTCCGTTTTGCCCCTGGCGCCGGACGCAAATCATGCAATTGCATGGTTTCCTCCCTTGCCTTCCTGTGCCTAAGGCCCTTATTCTACCGGCTCCACGTCTACCAGATGAGCGACCTTCTCCACCATACCCCAAATAGCCGGAGTGGCCTCATGTTCCACGCTTTGACCCAGACGACGCAGGCCCAACGCCCGGATCGTCGCCTTCTGGTCTTTGGCGTACCCGATAGCACTCTTCACATAGGTGATACGGATGCGCTTAGCCGTTGGCATCTTCTTCTTGGCGCTCATGCTTCTTCCTCTTCCTCAACCAGAAGGGTTGCACACGCTCCACCGACACGCCCCGCAACCGGGCAACCTCTTCAGGATCTTGAAGCTCCTTCAAGGCTTTGAACGCCGCCTGTGTGACGTTCAGCACATTGTTGCTCCCCAGCGACTTGGTCAGGATGTCTTTGATGCCGGCCGCTTCCAGCACGGCCCGCACACCACCTGCCGCAATGACCCCGGTGCCCGGGGAAGCGGGTTTCAACATGAGCTTGGCCGCGCCAAACTTCACCGTAATGGGATGCGGAATAGTGGTGCCCACAATGGGCACTTTAATCATGTTCTTTTTCGCCCGGATGACCCCCTTGCGGATGGCCGCGGGCACCTCATTAGCTTTGCCGATACCCACGCCCACGCGGCCGTTCTTATCGCCTACCACCACCAGCGCGCGGAAGGAGAAGCGTCGCCCACCCTGAACCACCTTGGCCGTGCGGATGATCTGGACGACGCGTTCTTCCAATGGGGTCGTTTCCGTTTCCTGTTCCCACTTGTTAACCGCCATGCGTCCTCCTTTGTGTCCTTAGAACTCCAGCCCTGCCTCACGAGCCGCTTCGGCCAAGGCTTTCACACGCCCGTGATACTTGTATCCGCCACGGTCAAACACAACTCGGGTAATCCCTTGAGCCAACGCGCGCTTGGCCACCAACTCACCGACCAGGCGCGCCTGTTCAGTCTTGGTCATTCCTTGACACTTCTCGCGCAGTTCCCGGTCAATGGTCGAAGCAGCTACCAAGGTCACACCCTGCTCATCGTCGATGACCTGCGCGTATATGTGCTTTAAACTCCGGAACACGTTCAAACGCGGCCGCTCCCGTGTGCCGTGCACCTTCTTGCGCACGCGCTTGTGACGCCGCTTGCGGGCCTCATTCCGGCTTACTCGTGCCATGACGTTGCTTCCCTCCCCACAAAATACCTGTCCATATATCCCCCGCTGCGGACGGAAGCCGCTTCACCGGCGGGCGAAATGAGAATTACTTGCGGCCGGCCTTTCCGGCCTTCTGGCGTACTACCTCTCCACGGTAGCGAATGCCCTTGCCCTGGTATGGTTCGGGCGGACGCACCCGTCGTATGCGCGCCGCCACCTCACCCACCAGCTGTTTGTCGATGCCCTTCACTACCACCAGCATGGTGCCCGCGGGAGTCCGGTCGATTGCAAACTCTATCCCTTCCGGAGGTTCCATCACCACCGGGTGTGAATATCCCACGTGGAGTACCAAGTTCTTTCCCTGCAGCTCGGCCCGGTACCCCACACCGATAATCTCCAACTCCTTGGTGAAACCCTGCGACACCCCGTGCACCATGTTGGCCAGAAGGGCCCGGGTTAAACCGTGGAAGGCCTTATGGTGGCGGGCATCTGACGGCCGTTCCACCCGCACCACCCCATCCTCGACGACGATTTTCATGTCCGGATGGAACTTTTGTTGCAACTCCCCCTTAGGCCCCTTCACAATGACCGTGTTATCGGGCATGACGGTCACAGTCACCCCCTGAGGTAGGGGGATGGGTTTACGTCCTATTCGCGACACCGCTTTCCCTCCTTCGCTCACCCGGCCTTACCAGACGTAACAGATAACTTCACCCCCCACATTCTGCCGCCGCGCTTCCCGGTCTGTGAGGATGCCCTTCGGCGTGGACAAAATGGCAATCCCCATGCCGCTGCGCACGTATGGGATCTCCCGCCGCTTCACGTAAATACGGCGGCCGGGCTTACTCACCCGCTGTAATCCCTGGATCACGGGCCGCGGCGGCCGTGTGCTGTTATCGTACTTCAGGATGATGCGCAACATTGGCTGGGGCTTCTCCTGCCCCACATCATAGCGCTCGATAAACCCTTCTTCCTGCAAGATGCGGGCGATGGCAATTTTCATCTTGCTCGCCGGCACAATGACCTGCTTATGCCGGGCCATTGCTGCATTGCGGATACGGGTTAACATGTCCGCAATCGGATCGGTCATCATGATGAATATCTCCCTCCCCGTTACTCCCCCAACCTCTAATCACCAATAGATCTAGAGATTGAGGATTGGAGATTACCAGCTGGCCTTGCGCACTCCGGGAATGCGACCTTCCAGTGCTTCCCGCTTGAAACAGATGCGGCAGAGCTGGAAACGACGCATGTAGCCGCGGGGACGTCCGCAAATTTTGCAGCGGTTACGCACCCGCACCTTGTATTTACGTCGCATTTCCCGGTAAATCATGCACTTGCGAGCCACGAGCTTCCTCCTCTCGTCAACGGCTTTGCCGGAACGGCATGCCCAGCAGGCGCAGCAGTTCTCGCGCTTCCTCGTCCGTCTCCGCGGTGGTGACAATGGTCACTTCCATGCCGCGAACCCGGTCCACCTGGTCATAATCGATCTCCGGGAAGATCAACTGTTCCCGCAGGCCCAGGGTGTAGTTGCCCCGGCCGTCAAAGGAATCCGGCGACACCCCCCGGAAGTCCCGCACTCGCGGGAGCGCCACGTTAAACAACCGGTCCAGAAAGTAGTACATGCGCCGCCCGCGCAGGGTGACCTTCAGGCCAATAGGGGCTCCCTTGCGCAACTTGAAGGCCGCAATGGACTTACGCGCTCGCGTCACCACCGGCTTCTGGCCGGTGATCAACATCAGGTCCCGCGACGCGTTTTCAATGGCCTTGGGATTTTGAAGGGCTTCCCCCAGGCCGATGTTGACCACCACCTTCTCCACTTTGGGCACCTGCATAATGTTCTTATACCCGAACATCTCCCGCAGCGCGGGCACCACTTCCTTACGATAGCGTTCCAACAACCGCGGCACTTGAGTCATGACGGTATCACCCTCCCTTTGTGCCCCGATGCCATCCGGGACACGGAGTGATTTCTCTGCGCCGTTCACGTTCTAGGCGCTGTTATCCTTCATCCAGGTATTCATCGTACTTACGGCTGTAGCGCACCTTCTCTCCACCTTCGGTGAGCTGGTAACTAACCCGGGTGGGTTTGTCGGCACCTTTGGCCACCAGCATCACGTTGGAAATGTGGATGGGCGCTTCCACCTGGATGCGCCCCGTTTGGGTACGTACGTCCCCTGTGGGACGCTGATGCTTGGTGACCAAGTTCGCGCCTTGGACAATTACCCACACGTCGTTGGGGTTCCACAGTCCCGCGAGGCGTCCGGTGTACTTTTTGCGGATCACCCGCTGGACCACCCCGCGGTAGCCTTTGTAATCACCCGCGATGATCTCCACCAGATCGCCCTTTTTGATGCGTGTTTTGGGCGGGCGCTTGCTCACCGGCTTCTTTTTCTTCCCCATGGGTTACTTGCCTCCCCTTCCCTGCTTCCCCACTCAACCGCATGCCCACTATCGAACGCGAGCGTTAAAGGACCTCCGGAGCTAACGAGACAATGCTCATGAAGCCCTTCTCGCGCAGCTCACGCGCGACGGGGCCAAAGATGCGCGTGCCCCGCGGTTGCAAGTGGTCGTCCACCAGGACCGCGGCGTTGTCATCGAACTTAATATACGAGCCGTCGGGCCGCCGGTACTCCTTCGCAGTGCGCACAATCACCGCCTTGACCACGTCCCCCTTGCTCACGTTACTGTTGGGGGCCGCGTCCTTCACCGAAGCCACGATAACATCCCCAACATGGCCGTACCGGCGGTACGAGCCACCCAACACACGAATGCACAAGATTTCCTTAGCGCCCGTGTTGTCTGCCACGACCAATCGGCTTTCCTGCTGAATCATGGTTCCATCCTCCGCCCACGCGCCGCCTTACACGGCCCCTTCCGCGTCCGCGGGTGGCGTTTCGCCGCGCGCGGGAAGTTCCCGGTCCCTGGCGCGCTCGATGATCTCGATGACCACCCAGCGCTTCGTCTTGCTCAACGGGCGAGACTCGCGAATGCGCACCAAATCCCCCACCCGACATTCGTTGTTCCGGTCGTGAGCCTTGTACTTCTTGCGCTTGGTCACCACCTTCTGATATAAGGGGTGAGGGAAACGACGTTCCACGAGCACCACCACTGTTTTATCCATCTTGTCGCTGACCACGCGACCGACCAGCTCCTTTTTGGGCATGATCATGCCTCCCCTTGCAGCTCCCGTTCGCGCAGGATGGTCTTTATGCGCGCGATGTCGCCGCGAAGCTCCCGCAATCGGGCCGTGTTCTTGAGCTGCCCGATGCGGTGACTCACCCGCAGCTTGTACAGTTCCTCGTAGGCCGCTTCCAGGCGAGCGCGAAGTTCATCTGTGGACAGGGCCCGCAGTTCACTGGCTTTCATCATTCCTCCTCCACCAGGCCCTCACGTTTGATAATCTGGGTGCGGATGGGCAACTTGTGGGATGCGAGGCGCAAAGCCTCCAAGGCTTGTTCCTTGCGGACGCCAGCGATCTCGAAGATCACCCGGCCCGGTTTCACCACCGCTACCCAGTGGTCCACATTCCCCTTGCCGCTGCCCATGCGCGTCTCGGCCGGCTTTTTGGTCACCGGCTTGTCCGGAAAGACGCGCATCCAGTACTTTCCACCACGCCGCAAATGACGGACGATCGCGCGACGGGCGGCCTCCAGCTGCCGAGCCGTCACCCAGGCCGGCTCCAGGGCCTGCAGGCCATACTCACCAAAGGCAACATAATTGCCCCGCGCGGCCATTCCCTTCAATCGGCCCCGCTGTTGCTTGCGGTACTTCACGCGCTTGGGCATCAACATGGGTCCACTCCTTTACCCGTCTATTCCCAGAACTAGGCGGTTGCCGGCGGGGACGCGCCCTCCTCAGCGGAGGCCTCCGTCCCCTCGAGGACGCTTCCCTCCACAGCCGGCACGGCCTCTTCCGCCTTCTTCTTCTCCGGTAGGATATCCCCTTTGTAAATCCAGACCTTCACGCCGATCCGGCCATACTTCGTGAGCGCCTCGGCCATGGCGTAATCAATATCCGCGCGAATGGTATGGCGCGGGATGCGACCTTCACGCACGGCTTCCTTACGGGCCATCTCCGCGCCGGCCAGACGGCCTTTCACCTGCACCATGGCGCCCTTCGCGCCCATACGTATGGCTCGGCTCACCGCCTGTTTCATGGCCCGCCGAAACGATACCCGACGCTCCAGCTGTTCCGCGATGCTCTCCGCCACCAACCGGGCATCCAGTTCGGGCCGCTTCACCTCTGCCACGTCGATCTTGACCCGTTTGCCCGTCATCTCGCTCAGGGCTTCCCGCAACTCGTTCACCGTCTGTCCCTTGCGACCGATGACGATGCCCGGCTTGGCGGTGTGTATGGTGATGTTCACCTGCTGTGGATAGCGCTCAATCTCTATGCGCGAGATCCCCGCGCCGGGCAGATGATCCCGGATATACGTGCGAATCATGCGGTCCTCTTCCAGGAGTTCGGCGTAACGCCGTCCCTCAGCGTACCACCGAGACTCCCAGGCCTTGATAATGCCCAACCGGAAACCGATGGGATGTACTTTGCGCCCCAAAATTCCCCTCCTTCGCTATGCCCTCTAAATGTGCTGTGACACGGTGAAGCGCCCGCGTTATTCGGGCCGTTCTTCCAATTCCACAGTGATATGGCACGTGCGGCGGATAATTGGCCGCACTCGGCCACGAGCTGCAAAGCGCCGCCATCGTCGCCGCGGCCCATCATCGACGTAAATGCGGTAAATGTAGAGGGATTCCACGTCCAATCCCTCATTGTGATCCGCGTTGGCGATGGCGCTCTGGATAACCTTGGCTACCGGCCGCGCGGCCCGCTGCGGCATGAACCGCAGCAACTCCAGCGCGTCCAGAGCCCGCATGCCCCGCACCTTGTTCACCACCAGGCGCACCTTCTGGGGCGACATAGGCACATACCGCGCGACCGCACGTACCCGCGGTGCTCCTACTTCATATTCAGCCGCCATCCCTGCCTCCTAGCATCCTGTGCCCTTGACCTACCTGCGGCCGGTCTTCTTTTCCTTCACAATGTGCCCACGGAAGGTACGAGTGGGCACAAACTCCCCCAGACGATGCCCGACCATCTCTTCCGTAATGTAGATGGGCACGTGACGCCGCCCGTCATGAACGGCGATGGTGTGCCCCACCATTTGGGGGAAGATAACCGACGCGCGGGACCACGTTTTGATCACACGGCGCTCCCCGCGCTGGTTCAACTCTTCAATTTTCCGCAGCAACTTCGGGTGACAGTAAGGTCCCTTTTTCAGTGAGCGCCCCATAGCATCCTCTCCCCATCACAGGTACCCTTCAATACCCAATACCCAGACCTGGTACCAGGTATCAGGTATCGGGTATTACTTGCGCCGACGCACAATAAACCGATCCGACGGCTTGAATTTGCGACGGGTCTTGTAACCCAAGGCCGGCTTGCCCCACGGCGTCTTGGGATGGGGCAAACCGATGGGCGCGCGACCCTCGCCACCGCCGTGCGGGTGCGCTTCCGGGTCCATGGCCGAACCGCGCACGGTCGGCCGCCAGCCCAACCACCGTTTGCGCCCGGCCTTGCCCAGGTTGACGTTGATGTGGTCCGGGTTGCTGACCTGGCCAATGGTGGCCATGCACGTGATGTGAATCTTGCGCATTTCCCCGCTGGGCAAACGCACAATGGCGTAGTCCCCCTCTTTGGCCATAAGCTGTGCCGAGGTGCCGGCCGCGCGCACTAACTGTCCGCCCCGTCCCGGGGTCAGTTCAATGTTGTGGATCATTGTGCCCACCGGAATCTCACCCAAGGGCAACGCGTTGCCCACCTTAACCTCGGCCCCCGGACCGGACATGACCATGTCCCCCACCTTTAGGCCCAGGGGGGCAATGATGTACCGCTTTTCACCGTCCATGTACGCGATCAGCGCGATCCGCGCCGAGCGGTTGGGGTCGTACTCGATGGACACCACCTTGCCGGGCACGCCCCACTTATCACGCTTGAAATCAATGATCCGGTACCGACGCTTGTGTCCACCCCCGCGGTGGCGCACCGTGATACGCCCCTGGTTGTTACGCCCCGCCTTCTGCTTGCGCGGGGCCAACAGGGACCGCTCGGGCTCCGTGCGCGTGATTTCCTCAAAGGTTAACACGCTCATGCCCCGCCGCCCGGGCGACGTGGGCTTGTACACCTTAATACCCATGGCTGCCGCTCCTTATACCCCCTCAAACAGCTCGATAGAATAGCCTTCCTCCAGTTGGACGTACGCCTTCTTCCACGCGCCCTGTCGTTTCACCCGGCGAAAACCCCACCGGCGGTACTTGGGCTTCACGTTGACCGTCCGTACCTTGGCCACCTTCACGTTGTAGATCTGTTCGATGGCCTTTTTGATCTCGATCTTGTTCGCCTTTCGGTCCACCTCAAAGACGTACACCCCCTGCTCCCGCAGTTGGGTCGCCTTTTCAGTGATCAAGGGTCGCTTAATGATCTGATACGGGTTCATGGCGTCCATCCCCCTCCCAGGTTATGACCCCAGAATGCTCTCCACCACTTCCAGGGACGCCAAAGGCATGATGATGGTCTCGTATCCCAAAAGGTCTCGCACGTTCAGGTACGATGCACGCAGAGTTTTCACATCGGGCAGGTTACGGGCCGAAAGCTCCACCACCTCATCACGCTCGGGCAACAGGATCAGGGCACTGCCTTCGACGCCCAGGTTCTGCAACACCTGGACCATGCGCTTGGTCTTAATTTCGGGCAGCTGAAGGGCATCCAGCACCTTGATCTGGCCGGCGGCAGCCTTCACCGAAAGCGCGGAACGTAGAGCCAGCCGCCGCATCTTCCTGGGCATCTTCTGGTAGTACGACCGCGGCTTCGGGCCAAAAACCGTGCCGCCACCGACCCACTGGGGCGCACGGATACTGCCCTGACGAGCTCGGCCGGTCCCTTTCTGCGGCCAAGGCTTGCGCCCACCACCGGACACCTCACCACGGGTTTTAGTGCTGTGGGTACCCTGCCGCGCGTTGGCCAACTGGCGCACCAATGCCTGGTGCATCACCGGAATGTGGGGTGTGATGCCGAAAATGGCATCGTTCAACTCTACCTCGCCGACCTGTTCCCCCTCTATGTTGTACACCGGCACTCGCATGGCTATCTCTCCCTATCCCTTCCGGCTATTCCACCTGCTTCTTACGCGCCTGTTTGGGCGGCCGGACAGCATCACGAATGATGACCAGCCCCTTCTTGTGGCCGGGCACGGCACCCTTTACCAGGATCAAGTGGTTTTCCGGGTCAACCCGGACCACCTGCAGGTTGCGCACCGTGATCTTCTCGTTGCCCATGCGGCCCGCCATGCGGGTGCCGGGCAACACCCGGCCCGGGAAAGTCCCCGCGCCAATGGACCCTGGGGCCCGCCACCGGTCCGATTGACCGTGGGTCTTGGGACCACCGCCAAAGCCCCAGCGCTTCACCACGCCGGTAAATCCTCGTCCCTTTGAGGTGCCGGTGACGTCCACGTACTCGCCCGGCTGGAAGATCTCCACCGTGAGCACCTGCCCCACCTCATACTGACGGGCGTTCTCCACCCGAATCTCGCGCAATATGCGCAAGGGGGGCAGATCGTGCTTGCGCAAATGCCCCAGCTCCGGCTTGTTGAGCCGCTTGGGGGCCACCTGCTCGAAGCCCAGCTGAATGGCCTCGTACCCGTCCGTCTCCCGGGTCTTTACCTGAGTGACATAACACGGCCCGGCCTGAATCACCGTGACCGGGATCATCTCCCCATCCTCGGTGAAGATCTGGGTCATGCCGATTTTGCGTCCGATGATGCCTTTTGTCCGTGTCATCTGCACCTCTCCTCGGGACTGTTGGCCCTGACCGGGCCACATCATCCCCCGTTCGCCCATCCTGGCGAACACCCTTTTAGAGTTTGATCTCGATGTCCACGCCCGCGGGCAGGCTCAGCCGCATCAAGCTGTCAATGGTTTTCTGGCTGGGATCCACCAGCTCAATAAGGCGCTTATGAGTGCGAATCTCAAACTGTTCCCGGGAGTCCTTGTCAATAAACGGCCCTCGAATCACGGTGAAGCGCTCTATTTTGGTCGGCAGGGGAACGGGACCAATCACCCGCGCCCCGGTTTTCTCCGCGACCTCCACGATATCGCGGACGGACCGGTCCAGCACCCTGTGATCGTACGCCTTCAATTTAATGCGGATCCGTTGCGCAGCCATACGTTCACCCCCACCTCTCTATCCCGACATGGGAACGGAAACATCCCTTCCCCGTGTGACTTATTCGATGATATCGGTGACAACGCCGGCGCCCACGGTGCGCCCACCTTCACGTATCGCAAACCGCATCCCCTGCTCCACCGCCACCGGCTTCATTAACTCCACCGTCAAATTCACATTGTCCCCAGGCATCACCATCTCCACACCCTC
>WFWT01000068.1 GCA_015490995.1 Anaerolineae bacterium
GTCAGATGTGTATAAGAGACAGTCGATGTAGGAGTGGGGGTTGCCGTAGGTGTGGGGGTGGGTGTGGGAGTAGGTGTAGGCGTGTAACACGCGACGCTGGTGCACTGCAGCCAGATGCGTCGGTCCACCGTGTATGTGTATCCGGTCTGATCCAGAACTTCCAGTCGAATCGTGTACGGCCCCTCACGCAGCGCCCGCGTATCCCAGCGGGCAAGCGGAGCCATCACCACCGGTGCGGTGGTGAAATCCTGAATGACGCCAAACCCCAGGGGGGAGTGGGTCTCACCGTATAACACCCGATAACCGCTCATGTACGGCACCCTTGCCGAACCCACGATAACCAAGTCCCCCCACAGGCGTTCCCCCTCGCGAGGCAAGGCGATAGTCACCTCAGGGGCAAAGCACGTTTCCGAGCGTTCCGTGGGTGGTTGCGGGATGCCTTTCTCCTCGGCCCAACGGCGATAAGGCTCCGGATACACTAAGTACTCTTTCTCCTCCACCAGGTGCTCAGGGCAAGCCTCCGGTGCAAGGAGACCTGTCATCCGGTCCAGCCGCACGCGGCGATGCAGGTCAAATTCCGGGCCAAAGGGTTGTTGGGGTGGGACAAACACTTCCCGATAGCGTTCCGGACACACTTCTGAGGGCAGGGTACCCGTGTCCCGACAGACTTCAATGAAGACCACCCCTTGGGGGACGGGGAAGGCTTTGGGTGGTACATCCTGCAAAGCATATTGCATAATACCACGCCAGATGGGTGCGGCACCCAGAGATCCGGGCACTTCCAGCATGGGGGAATAATCCGCGTTGCCCACCCAAACCCCCACAGCCAGATCCGGCGTATAACCAACGGTCCACGCATCGCGATAGTCGTTCGTGGTGCCGGTCTTCACCGCCGCGGGACGGTCCAATTCCAGCGCGTTGTTGGGACCGAACGCGGGCAACCGTGCCTCGTTATCGCTGAGAATGCTGGTGATCTGGTAAACATATCGGGGATCCACCACCGGTTGGGGTTTGGGCACGGCGTCGACCCGTCCGGCCCAGCCCACCGCAGGCGGCAAGGCTTCGGCCTGACAGGCCGGCACGTCTGCCGTGTCCACGAACACTTGGAGCAATTCCCCCTTCAGGTTACGCACACACACAATGGCCGCAGGAGGCACGTATTGCCCCTGGTTGGCCAGAGTCGCGTACGCGTTGGTGAGCTCTAGGAGCGTAACTTCTCCTCCGCCTAGGGTGAGGGAAAAACCATAATCCGGCCGTGTGAGCGTGGTGATACCCAGACGACGGGCCATGTCCAGCAAGCGTTCGATGCCGATATGCTGCAAGGTGTACACGGCAGGGATGTTGTACGAGTTCGCCAGGGCGATACGGGCCGTCACCAAACCGTGTTCACGGCGATCGTAATTTTCCGGCACGTAGGGGCCGTTGGGGTCGGGAAATTCCGTTTTGATGTCCGGGATCAACGTTGCGGGATTCCAGCCCCCGGGTGGAAGAACCGGGTCGGGCAGCCGACGCATCTCGTCGGGGGAAAGGGGGGGCATTTCAAAGGCGGCCAAATACGTCAACGGTTTGATGGCCGAACCTGGCTGGCGGGGGACCAGGGCCATGTTGATCTGACCGTCAATGTCCGCGTCGTTGTAATCCAGGCTCCCCATCATGGCCAGGATCTCCCCTGTACCGGGACGGATGACCACCACTGCTGCGTTGTTGACGTTGCGCTCACGCAACCGCGCCACGTGCTCTCGGGCTATCCGTTCCACCGCGCGTTGAAGGTCCAGGTCAAGGGTGGTATACACTTGCAACCCACCGCCGTACACCAGCTCCGGCCCGTAAAGGCGCTCCAATTCCTGGCGCACGTAGAGCACAAAGTGTGGTGCGTCGAAGGCCACCCGCGGCTGGACGAGGTTCCACGGCTCCTGTAAGGCGGCCTCGGCTTGCTCGCGGGTGATATATCCCTGTTTGACCATTAGGTTCAACACGATGCGTTGACGTTCCCGGGCGGCCTGGGGGTTGGTGTAGGGGTCATAATAACTGGGCGCCTGAATCAGGCCAGCCAGCAAGGCCGCCTGGGCCAGGGTGAGCTCGGCGGCCGACTTGCCGAAGAAGGTTTGGGCCGCGGCCTCCGCGCCATAGGCCGAACGGCCGAAATACACGCGGTTCAGGTACATCTCCAGGATAGTATCCTTGTCATAACGCCGATTTACCTCTGCGGCCAGGATGATCTCCTTCACCTTGCGGGCGAAGGTGCGCTCCGGTGAGAGAAGGGTAATTTTCACCAGCTGCTGAACGATGGTACTGCCACCGCTGACGAATTCCCGCTCCCGCCAGGCCAGGTAAATTGCCCGTGCAATGCCCACCGGGTCCACCCCGGGATGCTTGTAGAAATTAGCGTCCTCCGTCGCGATGACGGCTGCGATGAGAAAGGGCGAGATCTCCTCTAACCGGACCAAGGTATGCCGTCCTTGCTCGGGGTCAAAGACCTCGTTCAGCAGGCGTCCTTGTCGGTCATAGATGCGTGTTGTGACCTCTCCGGTAGCCGCGCGCGGCAACGCACTGACGGGCGGCAGGGTCGAAGCGACCCGCGCGTAAACCACCACCGCCGCGCCCAAACTCAGAATCATCAGCGAAATGCCAAGAATGAGCCCTGTAATGTATGCCGTGATAAACGTCCGCATAGTGTCCTTCCCCACCGTCCGACCCAGCTTGCGGATGGCAAGGGTCCTGTGGGTGGCAGCCCTTCACTAGGACGGGCTACACGACCCGGGAGTTCCCCGCCGGTCGTCCCTGCCTGCACCAACGTCGCGGCAGGTCCGACGGAGAAGATAGCTCAGGAGGGATGGCCGCGAGGAAACGCGATGGGCAAACGCACGCGAGGAACGGGAAGGACAGGACGGTATGACCGAACACGCGAGGACACCACGCCAACGAGCGGCACCTCACGTCGCACCCAGCGTTCATGGCCGTTATTGGAAGCCGTTTCCTCCTCCTTGTGCACCACGTAAATGCGCACGGGGGGACTTTCCGCCTCGTTGCCCGCTTTGTCAAACACCTTGACCGTGATCACGTGGCTCTCGGTGTATCCTTGGGTGTCCGATATGACCATCATACCGTTGTCCCACATCTGAATCAGGCGCAGACTGCCATCGGGCAACGTCTCGGTGATGACCTGGGTCACGGTGTACACCTCTTCCACCACCGTGCCATCCGGCAAAGTAAGGGGGCGTGTGGCGGTGATGGGTGCCATGTCGGCCAAGGGGATCGTGTCCGACATGGTAATGGTCCACTTTTGGTTAAAGGGAGGCACCGTGCTCTCGGCGAACTTTACCCCGTCCAGGAAAAACTCCACCCGATCCACGGCCCATTCTTCCTCAATTTCAGGCTGAACGGTCACCCATTCATCGTCCTCCATCACGTACACATCCCCTTCCATGGGCTTACTCAAACGAACACGGGGGGGAGTGTTATCCACCGTTACCTGTGTCTCCGCGGTACGTACGCTGCCATCATTGCCGAACACGCTCAACCGTAGCGTGTAAAGGCCCTCAGGGAGCCCACGGGTATCCCAGAACTCCAGGATGTTTCGCTCAACTTGGTTATAATGTTCCGGTCCGATAGGCGTCCACCGGGTAGGGCTAAGGCCGGCTCCAAACTCCACCCGATAACGGCTGAAATTCGGGCCCCGGGCGTTCCCCTGAATCTCCACAATGTCCCGCACGTAGCTGAAGGGGCGCGGGGTGATAATGGCCACCTCCTCGTTAAACACCGTTGGGCCGTACTCATCGTCGTACACCCGTGGAGGCTGGGGCACGTTCTGCTCCCGCAGCCAGTCGGCTGCTTCTGGGGGCAGAATCATGTAAACTCGGCGCTCTCGCAGTTCGGGGGGCGTATAGGGGGTGGCCAGTTTGCCGTTGTTACGGTTGATCTCGAACGCGCGCCAGACGTTGTCATACTCGGTAGGGACCGCGTCCTCAAAAAAGATGTCGGTACGCACCTGACCGGCTTCTCGGCACTCTGGGGTGGGAAGAAGGCCACTGGGCCAGCACACGTCCACTTCTACAATCCCGGGAGGACGGTAGAAGGGTGTGGGGGGCAGGTCGCGCGTGGCGGCCTGCATGATGCGGTGGAAGATAGGCGCGGCGCCCACCGCGCCCGACACCCGTTTCATGGGGGTGTTGTCCGCGTTCCCGACCCACACGCCTACCACTACCTGCGGGGTATACCCGATGGTCCACGCATCGCGAAAGTCGTTGCTGGTACCCGTCTTTGCGGCTACAGGACGATCTTCCAGCACCAAGTACTGCGCGTACCGGCCAAACTCGGGTGGACGGGGAGTGGGGTCGGAAAGCACATGATTCATCATGTAGGCCAGCTGCGGGGAGATAATGCGTTCGCTTTGCGGCTCGTCGTATTGGTACAAGATGTTTCCGACACTGTCCCGCACCTGAAGAATGGCCACGGGGTTAAGGGTGCGGTATCCTGGGCGCTGTTCCGCGGGTGGGACAGGCTCGCCCACCATCACACCGTTGTTGGCAAACACGCTGAACGCGTACGTCATGTCCAGTAACGTGACCTCACCCCCGCCGAGGGTCAGGGACAGGCCATAATAATCCTTGTTAAGGGTGGTGATGCCCATCCGGTGGGCGAAATCCACCACGTTCTTCACCCCCACCTGGGCCAGGGTCCACACCGCAGGGATGTTGTGAGAGCGTTGCAGGGCTTCCCGCATGGTCTCCGGCCCGTGGTAACGGCGGTCAAAGTTCTCCGGCACGTAAATGCCCGTCTCCGGGTCGGGAAAGACCTGTCGCACGTCCAAGACCATTTTCGCGGGGTAGAATTCCTTCGTGCTGAAGGCATACGCGTACGTAAAGGGTTTAAAACTGGAGCCGGGTTGGCGCGGGGAAATGGCCATGTTCACCTCACCATCGATCTCCTCGTTGTAAAAGTCCACACTCCCCACCATGGCCAAGATTTCGCCTGTGTTAGCCCGCAAGACCACCGCGGCCGCGTTGCGCGCCTCCCGGCCCTCCTCCTGGAGACGCTGAACCTGCTCCCGGACGATGCGCTCGGCCTCCTTTTGTAATTCGTAATCCAGCGTGGTGTACACTACCAAACCCTTGCGCCAAATGAAGAAAGGATCTTCTGGCGTGTTGAACTTCTTCTCCAGCTGCTCCAACACATAGAGGGCGAAATGAGGGGCCGCCGAGATGTTATAACGCTCCGCCACCGAATCTCGCAGGTCCAATTCCTGGGCATACGCGGCTTCAGCTTCCTCAGGGGTGATGTATCCGGCCGCGACCATCGCCTGCAGAACACGCCATTGCCGCCGCTTGGCAATTTCCGGGTTCTGGAAGGGGTTGAGGGCCGGAAACTGCGGCAGGTGGGCCAGCATCGCCGCTTCGGCCAGGTTCAGGTCCTTAGCCGACTTGTTGAAATACACCTGAGCAGCCGCTTCAATGCCGTACGCGTTGTTGCCGTAGAAGTTGTAGTTCAAATACCACTCCAGGATCTTGTCCTTGGGATAGCGACGGGTAATCTCTAAAGCAAGGATCACCTCTTTAATTTTGCGGGTGTATGAACGTTGAATCCGCTCCTCGTAATCGAAAACCACATTCTTGATGAGCTGCTGGGTGATGGACGACCCCCCTTGAATGGGCCCACCCCGCAGGTTGGCAAAAAACGCCCGTATAATACCCCGCACGTTCACCCCGGGATTGTCGTAGAAGCTCCGGTCTTCCAACGCGATGGTGGCTTTGATAACCCATGGGGAGATCTCGCTCAAAGGCACATACGTGCGGTCCCCACGGAAGGGGCGAGGATCAATGGCCTCATACAGCAAATACCGACCGGTCCGGTCGTAGATCTTAACCGTCTGGAACTCTTCCTGCGCTGCCTCAATCACGCTGGGGTCAGGCAACTGACGGGCGAAGTACATGTAAACGCCGACGGTAGCCCCGGCCGCCATGGCCACCACAGTGGTCACGCTGAGGAGTACCAGCACCAACAACACCGCCACACCACGCGCCATCCACACGGCAGGTGACGTCGGTCGACGAGCTAAGCGACGTCGGCGTCGTCGACGCACAATGTGATACGTTGCTTTCATGGCCCCGTTATCCCTTCCCCCTTCCGGGTGCCGATCCGTATTCTTTTCTAACGCCGACAAGGAGTGACCCTTACCGGCGCCAGGCGCACGACCATCGCCCATCATACATACGGTCCAACCCCGCAGGCAAGTTCCCTCTCCCCCGGAGCACACGTCCGACCATCCCGTTTCCAGGGCTCCCACAAATCCGGCAGGGACATACTCGGGCGAACGGCCATTTTCCCAAGTTTAGCCAAGCGGCTATCCATTAACCCAAACGAGATCTCCTGAAGACACGGTCTCCCCCTTGAATGTATAGAACATATGTGCTATACTAAGAGACACCAAAGGGCATCCCCGGTCGGGACAACAGCGACGAAAAGTCGTGCGGGCACGATGGACCGATGCCGGGGGTGCCCGGTTGCTCATTCCGACACGGGAGGGAGCAGGAACAACCATGCGACGTACGCTGGACATCCAGGCGGACCGCATAGAGATGGTGTTGGCCAGTCACCGCATTCAGGCTCGCGTGCGGGGAGGGCGTATCACCCCCCAGGCCATCACGTTTGAGCTCATGACCCCGCTGGGCACGCGAGTGCGTCGGGTCTCGGCCCTGGCGGAGGAGTTGGCCTTGGCCTTGGGGGTGCCCCAGGTCCAAGTGCGTCGCGGCAAGGGATACATCGAAATCGAAATCCCCCGTCAGAGATGCAAGCCGGTGCCGGTAGAACGCCTCCTCTCCCGAATAACACGCATCCCGCGTGTCACCGCGCTGTTAGGTGTGGATGGCGAAGGCATTCCGCTCCTGCTACGGGTGGACAGCCCGGACGTGGCACATGTGCTGGTGGCCGGCACGACAGGTTCGGGAAAGACGATTTTGTTGCGTTTAATAGGGATTACCCTCGCCCATTGGAACCGACAGGCGCACGTGCAGTTGGTGTTGGTGGATCCTAAACGGCGGGGGCTGGCGCCGCTGGCCCGGTTGCCCCACGTGTGGGGGGAAGGGGTCTATGCCCGGCCGGAGGCCGTTGTGGCCGTGCTGGAACGTCTGGTAGCCCTGATGGAGCATCGAGATCGGGTAGGACAGAGCTGGCCACGGGTCATTGTGCTGGTCGATGAGCTGGCGGAGGTCCTTCACTTGGGAGGTCGGGCAGCCCACCAGGCCCTTGTACGGTTGGTCCAACGCGGGCGGGAGGCCGGCATTCACGTGGTGGCCGCCACCCAAAAGCCGGCCGCCAGCATTTTAGGCAGCGTTCTCAAGGGAAACTTCCCCGTCCGTCTGGTAGGGCGGGTGGCCAGTGCCGACGACGCGCGTGTGGCCGCAGGCATTGCGGGAACAGGAGCGGAGAAGTTACGTGGTCGTGGGGCATTTCTCTTGGTGAGCGGAGGGGATGTCATTCCCTTTCAGACCGCCTACGTGGACGGTGAGGCGATACAACGATTGGTCGCGCAGATACGTGCCCGGGGACGGCCTACCGTGACCGAGATTGGCCGGCGAGCCCGACGGCTCCTGGCCATCAGCAAAGGATAATGTGTCCCGCTCCGGCAGGTGTATTAAGGGGAATAGCATTGTCC
This sequence comes from Anaerolineae bacterium, assembly GCA_015490995.1. Lineage (GTDB taxonomy): Bacteria > Chloroflexota > Anaerolineae > JAADDB01 > JAADDB01 > S141-23. Next base: position 7,652 of record WFWT01000068.1, read on the forward strand.
ACATGGGCACATCTCTCAGGGCGAAGCAGGAGGAGGCCTCATGCGCAACCTAGGACCATGGGCCGTGCTGATCTTCGTGGCCACCCTGGCATATGTCATCGGTGTGCGGCTTAACGAGACCGCGATGGCCGTGGTTATCGGCGTCATCTTCGGGGTGCTGGCCAGCGTGCCCGCGAGTTTGTTTCTACTCTTTGCCATGCGCCGAGCACAGGACCGGCGTACACACCCGGAGGGAGGACGTCGCGAGCAACCGACCATCATCATTACCCCGCCGGTAGCCGGCCCTCCACCCGGGGCTGGATGGCCCTATGGCCCTACATATCTGCCGCCGCTGGACGACGAAGAGCCCTTGGAACGGCCGTCGGGGCGCCGGTTTCGGGTGGTAGGTGAGGACTAACAAGCCCGGGCGGAGTAGGGCCTCCGGCCACGTTGCTCCGCCCGGCGTTACACGTCCAGGTTCTGCACGGCCTTCGCGTGGGTCTGGATGAAACGCCGCCGGGGTGCCACCTCATCCCCCATAAGCATGTCGAACATGCGGTCCGCCTCCGCCGCGTCGTTGACGGTCACCTGCAACAGTACCCGCTTTTCGGGGTTCATGGTGGTTTCCCATAGCTGTTCGGGGTTCATTTCCCCCAGACCCTTATACCGCTGGACGGTGACTTTCTGATTGCCCAGCCGCTTGAGGATCCGGTCTCGCTCCTCATCGCTGTAGGCGTAATATCGATCTTTGCCCGTCTGAATCAGGTATAAGGGCGGCTGCGCAATGTAAAGGTGTCCCTCTTCAATGAGCTGGGGCATGTAACGGAAGAAGAACGTCAGGAGCAGGGTGCGGATGTGCGCGCCGTCCACGTCCGCATCGCACATGAGGATGACCCGATCGTATCGGAGCTTACTGATGTCAAAATCGTCCCCAATGCCGGTACCCAGCGCGGTGATGATGGCCTGAATCTCCTTATTGCTGAGGGCTTTATCCAGGCGGGCCTTCTCCACGTTGATGATTTTCCCCCGCAAGGGAAGGATGGCCTGGAATCGACGGTCTCTTCCCTGTTTGGCCGAACCTCCCGCGCTCTCGCCCTCTACGATGAAAAGCTCGCTCTTGCTCGGGTCCCGTTCGGAGCAGTCGGCCAGTTTACCAGGCAGGGTGGTGGATTCCAGCACGCTCTTACGAATCACCAGATCCCGCGCCTGACGGGCAGCCAGTCGGGCGCGATAGGACGTCTTACATTTCTCGATAATGCGCTTGGCCTCTCGTGGGTGGGACTCCAACCAGCTGCCAAACGCATCACCTACTACTGATTCGACGATGTTCCGCACTTCCGCGTTCAGGAGCTTGACCTTGGTCTGGGATTCGAACTGGGGTTCGGGCAGTTTCACGCTGATAATGGCTGTGAGCCCTTCTCGGGTGTCCTCACCGGTGAAATTGGGTTCATCATCCTTCAGCAGCCCTTGTTTGCGGGCATAATCGTTCAAGGTGCGGGTAATCGCGGACCGCAACCCGGTGAGGTGGGTACCCCCATCCGGCGTGTTGATGGTGTTGGCAAAGGAGTACACCGACTCCACGTATTCCTCGGTGTACTGGATGGCCGCTTCCACAAGAATGGCATCCACCTGCTTTTCCACGTACACGGGGTCGTGCAGGGGTTTGCGATTGCGGTTCAGGTAACGCACGAAGGTGGCAATGCCCCCTTCAAAGTAGAAGTTCATCTCGCGAGGTGGGGATTCCCGCTCATCCACAAAGCGGATGTGCACCCCCCGGGTAAGGAAGGCAATCTCTCGGAACCGTTGGGCCAGGATGTCGGCCCGGTACTCCAGGACCTCAAAGATCTCCGGGTCGCGTAGGAACGTGACCCGGGTGCCGGTGCTTTCCCCCTTCTTCATCTTGCCGATGACCTCAACATCGGTCACCGGTCGACCGCGCTCGTATCGCTGTCGCCAGATCTTGCCATCCCGTTTGACCTCTACTTCCAGCCACTGGGACAAGGCATTCACCGCGGAGACACCCACTCCGTGGAGGCCGCCGGAGACCTTGTAGCCCCCACCACCGAACTTACCGCCTGCGTGGAGGCGAGTCATGACCACTTCCAGAGCGGGTCGTTTTACTTGGGGGTGAATGTCCACCGGAATGCCTCGACCGTTGTCCGCGACGGTGACCGAGTTGTCCGGATGGATGATGATTTCGATGTAGTTACAGTAGCCGGCCAGGGCCTCGTCCACCGCGTTGTCCACCACTTCGTACACCATGTGGTGCAACGCGCGGAGATCGGTACCTCCCACATACATGCCTGGCCGTCGTCGGACAGCTTCCAACCCCTCCAGGACCTGAATATCTTTCGCCGTGTAGTGGAGTGTGTCCTGCGTGGCAGATTTTTTCTGAGTCACGGTTGTTCCTCCTGCTCTCTGTGCGATGCCGGCTTCGATGGGACGGATGCCTGGGCCAAACGTGGCCAGCGGTCGTGATAGAAGATGAACGCGGCCAGGGTCAGGCCCGATGTAAGATACGCATTCCCCAACAAGCTGAGCAGCACGCCGGGCCAGGCGAAGAAGAAGCGGCGCCAGACGAGGGCAAACCCCTCTGCAATAAGCAAGGACAGCAAGATCAAGCCCAGACTGCTGCCCAGGTTACGGGTGACCAGCTTCGCGCTGCGGACCAGCGCTTCCCACGCGTTTTGACGGTCTAGGGCGATGCTCACGGGCGTGAAATAGAAGAGCACCCACGCGCTGAGAAGCAGCCAGGTCAGTACCAGCGTACCCATGCCCACGATCACCGCGCCGAGGGCCGGGTTCAATAACAAGCCCACCACCATCCCCAAGCTCAGACCAACAACGGCCGCGCCGGCCACCACCACCAGCACCACCATCAACAGCACCAGCTGTCCGGTGGTCCACCCCCATCGGGACAGGAAAGGCATCTCATTTGCGGATGTGTGCGCCGCCACCGCGCGCGCCGCCAGGCTCAAGTACAGTGCTGCCACCGGCGCCCCCAAGACCAGCAAGAGCAGCATCAGCCCCACCAATCCCCAGGCAGATGCCAGGGACACCACCGGCCGGTCCCACATGTCCGGTGCCGGCAAAAACCCGAAGGCCGACGCCAAGGTGCTGGGAGCCCCAGGCCCCAGGCTCAAAAGGGTCAACAGGTTAGGCCCAGGGGGAGGCTGCGACCAGTCGATGGCCTCTAAACCCATGTTGTTGGCCATCAAACGACGCATCTCCGGGTCCAACTGTTCATAGAGACGGCGTAACGCTTCCCACGGGGTGAGCTGTGGGCCTAGCCAGAAGAGCACATCCAGGCCAAAGGGGATCACCCACACGGCCCAGGCCCTGTTTAACATCCGGTATCCCGCCGAAAGGGCTTCGATCACACCGATAGGTTTGGTGTCTACCTTGCTCTCGATCATCGGCTATCCTTCGTATCTTCACCAACGTGGTGGACGTCGGTGTAGGCTTTCCAACCCTGCCGAAGCTTTGTGTACAGTCGGCAGACATTCCAAATTATAGCACAAAAGAGCTATACTCCCGAAGTGCCCTCGCTCATCCGACGGTTTACACCGGGAGGCGGCGCCAAGGAAGGTGCCGGATATGTTCCCTCGGACAACACCAGAGACGATGTACGTCGCGAGCAGCTCGCTCGCCTGAGAGGAGCCCGGCTTCCACCGTGCCGTAATTCTCTTGGTCCGTGGCTTCCCCGGCCAAAAAGAGGCGGTTCCCCACCGGCCGTTGAAGGACCTGCCAGTCCACAGGGCGCGTACCCACGTGCTCATAAGCGAAACTACCACGGGTCCACGGGTCGGACAACCAGCGGGTGACAAAGAAATCCACCGGATCGGGCACCCCTCCCGGAAAGCTGGCACGCAGCACGCGCAACCCGGCCTCCACCACATCCTCGTCCGCGCCTTCTCGATCCCACTGGGCAGCACGGTACCCACTGAGGAACGTTTCCAACACAGGCGCGCCGGTAACGTGTTGTTTGTCAATCCAGGTCACAAAACATCCGGAACAGAGGTGTTGATCGGGCAGCGCGACGATGCGCTGACAGTCTTCCGGCCAGAAACGGGCAGGAAAACGTAACCAGATCTTGTTCAACACCGCATCACCACCGTATCCAATGCGACGCATGGCGTGATGATAACTTGAGGGCAGGGGAGGATCGAACGTGATCACGCCGCTCCGCAGCACGCCCAGCGGCACGGTCACGATTACCACATCGGCCGTGAGGGTGCCCTCGCGAGTGTGAACGGTGACGCCCTGTGAGTCGATAGCGACGGCCTCCACGGGCGTGTTCAGGCGAATGTCCACGCCCTCTGCCATAGCCTCTACAATCTGGGCGTACCCCCCCAAGGGCAATGCGTTGTGTCCTCGCAGCTCTCGGGGGTCTAGGGAGCGAATCGTGATTTGATCGGCCGGCGCGCCGAAGATGGATTCCACCATGCCCAGCCCCCAGGTGAGGAGAGCCCGGTCCAGAGGGGGCAAATGGCCGTTGCGGAGGAGGGGAGTCACTGCGGCGGCTACGGAAATGTCGTACGGCCTACCGAGGCGCCAGCCTAACACAGCCCGCATGTAGTGCCACGCCAGGGCCAAACCGGCCCGCGCAACCCCTCGCCGGGCCTGCCACACCAGATCGCTCAAAGGCACCCGATGGCCGTTCACCCACGCGTAGGTTCCTCGCTCCGCCGGAAGCAACAGGGAAATCCCCAAGTGACGACACAGCGACGTCAGAGGGTTGAACTCAGCCCGGTGGATCCAGGACGCGCCCAGTTCACACTGCACGCCAAGGCGCTGGGTCGTCCAGATGCGTCCACCGATGCGCGCCCGAGCTTCCAGAACCGTAACCTGAAAACCGGTATCGTGGAGGAGGCGAGCAGCCGTGAGCCCGGCGATCCCGGCGCCGACAACGATCACCTTCGGCAATGAGCCCGCGCTTGCTTCAGGGTGCAAGGACCAGCGTTCTGCCATGGCATGTTCTCCAAGGGGAAGACGGAATTGCTCGAGTGCGCACGGGGTCAGGTGGGGGCGGGTGGGCGCCGGTCGTATAGGCCCTTCCACGCGTTATAACGAATGCGAAGCACTTCAAGGAACATGGTGATCGCGTCGCGGATGGGATGAATGCGGCTGTTTTCCTTGTAATACCAGTGAATGGGCACTTCCACCAGGCGGTAACCCCGGCTGCGCGCGATGTACAGGATCTCCACGTCGAAACTCCATCCGGTCATGGTTTGATAAGGGAAAATGTCCAGGGCAACCTCCCGGCGGAAGCATTTGAAACCACACTGGGTATCTTGTATGCCGGGCACCGCCAGCAACCGCACAATCCAATTGAAAACCCGGCCTTCCAGGTGGCGATAAAAGGGTTCGTAGTACCGCCGCGCTCCGGGCACCTCCCGCGAAGCGATGGCCACGTCAAACCCGTCTAGCACCGGGGGAAGGAACTTCTCCACCTCCTCAATAGGCATAGAGAGGTCCGCATCGCAGATGAACATGTACTGGCCACGCGCGTTCAGCATGCCGGTTTTCACCGCTGCGCCTTTACCCTTAGGGCTATGCAACACCCGCACATAAGGGTGTTCGGCCGCGAAAGCCTCCGCGATCTCGGTGGTGCGGTCGGTGCTGCCGTTTTCCACCACAAGGACTTCGTACGTGTAAGGCTGCTGGCGGAGGAACACGTCGATGTGGCGCAAAGTAGTGGGCAACCGTTTCTCCTCATTATAAGCTGGGATAATGATGGACAAGAAAACCTCGGCCGCCGCGGCCACCGCGGCGGGCTCCGCGGCCTGCGCGTCAACGGTCTCCATTCCCCATCGCCTGGTCATACAATCACCTGAGATGTCCGTTGATGAAGGTATCACCTGCCCCACCCCCTTCCCCGTCTGCCATCGGGGGAGTGGCCTTTAACAGGCGCACATTCGCTGGTTGGATGTGGCGCAATACCGGACCGAACACGTTACTTCCCCAGTACGGCCATCTGCAACAGCACGGCTATTATACTGCCGCTCAAGGTGCCTAGAAAATTTACCACATCGTTCGAAACCCAGCGCACGCCCCGGAGAGGACGGGTAAGCGTGCCACAGTGGTGACGGGTTCGCTCGGTTTCCACCCCACAGGTCGGGCACATATACACCCGTTGCAGAGTAGCACCCAGCAAACTATCCATCAGGCTCCCCCCGACTCCCCCGACACCCACGCTCAGGAGTATCTGTCTTACCGGAACATGACGCAACCCCATCCATCCGGGTTCCAAGGGCAACGCATAAAGGCCAACTACAAATAGCCCTGCCAGCCATATACTTCCACCCAGGGCTGCAAGCGTTCCCCAGGAAGACACGGCTCCCGAGGTGCCCGGGGGCACCGGGCGTCCCGTCAGGATGTGGCGAGGACGGGGGTGGGCGCTGCCCACCTCCGTAGCCCAGGTGTCTGCTGTCGCAGCAGCCAGTGCGGCGGCAAAGGCGAGGCCGGCTCCCTGGGCGAAGGCTACCTCCGAAGCACATAGCCAAACCAAGAGCGCGGCGAGGGTGGCCACGCTACCGTTGGCCAACACCTGCGCACCATCCCGCCGCGCACTTTTGGCATACTCGCGTGCCGCCCTCACTTTACGGCGGCTACCCCACCGGGAGAGCACACTGGAGGAGGTGAAAAATGCCAGCACCGTCAGCGCGGCCAGCCATGTTCCGCTCCCAAAGGTAAGCCACCCGACTCCCCAGGCTGCCACTGCGCCTGAGAAGGTCAACGTGCGGGCGCGGTAGGCCACACCCGCGACGAGGGCGCTGAACCCGGCCCCCAGAAACCAGGGCGCTGCTAACTGAGGAGATATCCCGTCCACAGTCCGATGAGCAATACCAGCAAGATGCCCACACCGCCCCACCACAGGGCCAGGGCGGCTGGCCGTTCCCGTGCATATACCAACAGACCTAACAGCGTGTTGGCCATTAAGAGCAAGGAGGCCAGCTGCACCAGGCCCAGCAACCGGGAGTTCTCCACCCGCCAAGCAGCCTCACCCCACAGGAGAAGGACGAGCATGCCGGCGGTGATGAGCGCCAGCAACGCCGGTGCGTCCCTCCACAGGGCCCAACGCGCCCAACGCGGGCGTTCCCAACCCAGAGAAAGCACCCGGTTGGGACCCAGGCGGCGCCGCGCGTTCAACGCGTTGAGAAATCCCTCTCGGTCCTGAGGCGACATGACCAGGAGAACGCGCGGCCCACCTAAGATAAGGGCCCGATCCCAGGGGATGGTGCTGAACCCGTAAACACGGCGTCCTTCCTCGCGCGTTGTCCCCACGTATAACGCCGGCCCGCGCCACCAGAAGGTGGTGCGGGCAACCCCAGCGGCGGACGCCACTTGCGTCACCTCCTGCATAGGCACAAAGAACCTGTTCCACCCCCAGCAGATGCCGATACCATCCCGGGTAACGATGTACTGAAGCCGCAACACAGCCCACCCGTGGTATGTAAGGTAGGCCAATCCCAGACCAACGCCACCCCATGCCACCCATCCCAGATAAGTGAGAAATCCAAACGGTTGGGTGGTCAGGTACCTTCCCCCTACCAGCCAACCTATCCATCCCCCCAGGAGGAGGAATGCCCACCATTGCCATCGAGCAGGACGTACAGCCGGAAAGCTCATGCGTTATCCTCAACCATGAGGTGTTCCGTCCAAGGCCAGGTGCGTAAGTCGGCAAGGAAACGGTAATGGGTCATGTCCATCGTAATGGGTGTAATGGAAACCTGTCCTCGGGCCACAGCGCCCACGTCGGTGCCCGGCTCAGGAATGCCGGTGGGCGGGTCACCACCGATCCAGTAATACGGACGACCGCGCGGGTCTACCCGTCGCACCAGGGCATCCCGGTACACCCGGCGTCCCAGGCGGGTAACCACAATTTCGGGAGGGACACGGGCAGGACGGGCCGGACAGTTCACGTTCAAGAAGGTATCGGGGGGCAGGCCCCGCGCTAAGACCAACGCGGCTACCTCTCGCGCCACGGCCGCGGCCACCTTGAAGTCTACCGGTTCATCCCGCACAAACTCCTGGGACACGGCAATGGCCGGAATCCCGTTGACCACCGCCTCCATCGCGCCGGCCACTGTCCCGGAGTAAGTAATGTCATACCCCAGGTTCGCACCGTAATTGATGCCCGAAATAACCAGGTCAATCGGCCCTTCCACCAGGCCTAACACCGCGAGGGCAACGCAATCCGAAGGGGCGCCGTTACTGGTCAAAGCTCGACTACCATCGGCCAGGGTCACTTCCTCTACCCGCAAGGGTTTGTGCATCGTTTTGGTATGTCCTGCCGCGGACCAATTATGGTCCGGCGCGAAAACGATCACTTCTCCCAGGACAGCGACGGCCTGTTTGAGCGCCAGCAAGCCCGGCGCGTCCACCCCATCATCGTTGGTCAACAAGATGCGCGGCATATGACGTGTTCCCCCCGATGGATTGTGATCAGGCGTGGATGGGACAAAAAAGGCGGGCAGCGTACGCCCGCCTTCCAGGTGGGCCGCGCAGGACTCGAACCTGCAACCTCGGGATTAAAAGTCCCTTGCTCTACCAATTGAGCTAGCGGCCCACATACCCCACTAGGGTAGTTTACTGCCGGGCTGTTAACCCCGTCAAATCAGGATCACGCCTGGACCGTGGTGTCCCATCGTGGGGGGCTGTTGACCAGAACCCGCCCAAAGTGTGCTATCATCCCCCAAAAGGGTACGAACGTGCTCACCGGAAGGCTTTCCCCGCGTGCCTCGCTGCTGGTATCCGTCACCTTCGACATTGGACGAAAGGGACGATCATGGGCGGTGAATCTGGAAAAATGTACCGGGTTGTGTTTCAGCCGGATGGTCGCCAGGGCATGGCCCGAGAAGGCCAAACGGTGCTGGAAGTCGCCCGGGAACTGGGCGTGTACATCGAGTCCATTTGTGGCGGCCGCCAAACGTGTGGCAAATGCCGCATCCGGGTGGCCAACGGCCGCTTCGACACGTACGGTCTCCTTTCCACAACGGAGCACCTCTCTCCACCCGACGCGGGGGAACAAGCGTGCGCGGAGCGATGTGGCCTGGCCCCCGATGAGCGCCTGGGGTGCTCGGCACGCATCCTGGGCGACGTCGTCATCGAGATACCCGAGGTCAGCCGGGAAAAACGCCAGGTCATTCGCAAAGATGTGGGTTCCCGTACGCTGCGGGTGAATCCGGCCGTTCGACTGTACTACGTGGAGGTTCCTGAACCTGCACTGGAAGAAAGCCGTGGGGAATGGGAACGGGTGCAGGAGGAACTAGCGACCCATTTTGGCCTGGAAGGGGTACAACCGGACGTGACCGTGTTGCAAGAAGTGCAACGGAGCCTGCGCGAGGGAAAGCGCGGTATCACCCTGAGCGTCCGACAAGGGCGGGAGGCAATCCGGGTACAGCCGGGGTACCACGAAGACATTTACGGTATGGCCATCGACGTGGGCACGACTACCATGGCCGGTCACCTGGCTCACCTGCGCACGGGCGACGTACTGGCCACCGTGTCCATGATGAACCCACAAGTCACGTACGGTGAGGACATCATGTCCCGGATTGCCTATGCCATGCGCCACCCAGAGGGCCGAGAACGGCTACACCAAGCTATCCTGAACGGGCTCAACGACCTGATCCGACAGGCCACAAGCGACGCGGGCATCACCCCCCAGGACATCGTGGAAGTCGTGCTAGTGGGCAACACGGTGATGCACCACCTCTTTTTGGGACTAGATCCCACCACCCTGGGCACCGCGCCCTTCACCCTTGCCATTCAGGACGCCGTCGATATCAAGGCGCGCGATTTCGGGCTGGACATTGCCCCCGGTGGTAACGTGCACGTCCTGCCCTGCGAGGCCGGTCACGTGGGCGCGGACAACGTGGCCGTCCTTCTTGCCGAAGCACCCCACCGGGTGGAAGGGGAAATACACCTGGTGATCGACGTGGGCACAAATGGTGAAATCTTGCTCGGCAACCGGGAGAGCATGTGGGTCGCCTCTAGCCCGACGGGACCCGCCTTTGAGGGTGCCCAGATCCGACACGGAATGCGGGCTGCAGCGGGCGCTATCGAGCGGGTACGCCTGGATCCAGAGACACTGGAAGTGCGCTTTAAGGTCATCGGCGAGGCGCGATGGAACACCGAGTGGCCTGACAACGCGCTCGACGCGTTCGACATAACCGCGCGTCGCGCAGGGCAGAAGCAGCGACCGACGGTAGTGAAGGCTCGCGGTATTTGTGGGTCAGGTATCATAGAAGCAGTGGCCGAACTATGGCGAGTGGGCGCGCTGGACGACAGTGGTCGCTTCGTGCCGGGCCTCGCGGACGAAACGCCGCGCTTTGTGCCGGAAGGGGAGAAAGGAGCCTTTATCCTCGCCTGGCCTCATGAAACGGCCACCGGACAATCTATCGTCGTGCACTCGGACGACATCCGGGCAGTGCAACTGGCCAAGGCCGCCCTCTACACCGGGACCAAACTGCTCATGAAACGCGCCGGCATCGAACACGTGGACCGCATCAAGTTAGCCGGGGGGTTCGGCAGTTACATCAGCCCGGCCCACGCCCTGATGCTGGGCATGATCCCGGACGCGGCCCTCGACCGGGTGGTGGCGGTCGGAAACGCGGCAGGAGACGGCGCGCTTATGGCCCTCTTGGACCAAGATGCACGAGAAGAAGCCCGGCAACTCGCCCGCTGGGTGACCTATGTGGGCACTGCGCTGGAGGCGGACTTCCAAGAGGAATTCGTCGCCGCGCTGCACATCCCCCACCGCCATGATCCTTTTCCCCACCTCGCATCCCTGCTGGCCGACGCGGAACCCTGGCGTTCACAACGGCGCGCCCGCGTGCAACGTGCTTCTGCGCGACGTTCTCGCCGCCGTCGGCGACGTGGCCATACCTGAACGCTTTGAGCCCCCTACCCAACAGTCTAGGGTGTGCATTTGGCTTTGCCGCTTACTCGCCCACAAAGGTCACCACCGTCACCCCATCCCCGCCTTCCTCTGCCGCACCTGGTCGATATGCGTTCACAAGGGGGTGCTGACGCAACATTTCCCGCACCGCCCGCCGCAACGTGCCCGTTCCTTTGCCGTGAATCACGCGCACCCACGGCAATCCCGCCAAATAAGCGTCATCCAGGTACTTGTCCAGGGCCCGCAAGGCCTCGTCGACGGTCATGCCGCGCACGTCTATCTCCGGTCGAACGGTATCCTTTACCGGCCGGTTCGCGAGCGCGGGTCCCGGGCGCGCCTGTTCGCGTCCCCGATATTCCACCCGCTCACGTGGCAAGCGCAGGCGAAACGTGCCCACCTGCACCTCCACCTCACCGTTGTGAACGGCCACCACCTCGCCCTCCGCTTGCAGGTTAGGCACGTAGACCTTATCGCCCGGCTGTAGGATGGCCGTTTCCGCTTCCTGCAGGGGTTCAGGCGTTTGCGTCCATGTCTCGGCCTGGGCTTCGAGCACAGCCTCTGCCTCACGCAACACATCCTCAGCTTCCGGCGGTCGGGATGTGGGATAGGCCCGCCGGAGACGACTGCGGACCCGCCGGATCTCACGGCGCAACGCCTCCAGTTCGGCTTCTGCGCTGGCGCGTGCCTCCTCCAGAATGCGACGGCGCTCCTGCTCCAGTTGCGTCAGCCGTTCACGCAATTCGGCGTCACGGCGGGTGACCTCTTCCAGGCGGGCCGTCAATTCCTGTTCTAGCCGCCGTGCCCGCTCCCGCGCTTCTCGGATCTCGGCTAACAACGCGTCCGCCTCCAGGCTTTCAGGCCGCACCATGCGCGCTGCCCGTTCCAGAATCTCTTCCTCCAACCCCAAACGACGAGCGATGGCCAGCGCGTTGGAACGTCCCGGCAATCCAATTGTCAGCTCATACGTAGGACGCAACGTTTCCGGGTCAAATTCCACGCTGGCGTTCATCACACCGGGTGTGTTGTGGGCGAACACCTTCAACTCTGAGTAGTGGGAAGTCGCCAGCGTCGTGATAGAACGCTCAAGCAAGGTCATCAGGATCGCGCGAGCCAACGCGGCTCCCTCTTCCGGGTCGGTCCCGGCACCCAACTCGTCCAACAGAACAAGGGAATGACGGGTTGCCCGCCGCAGAATGTCGATAATGTTGGTCATGTGTGAGGAAAACGTGGAGAGAGACTGTTCTATCGACTGCTCATCGCCTATATCCGCGTAAATGCCGTCAAACACGGTAAATCGGGACCCTTCCGCGGCCGGAATCGCCAACCCCGCCTGGGCCATGCTGACCAGCAGCCCTACAGTTTTCAAGGTAACCGTTTTGCCCCCTGTATTAGGCCCGGTGATCAGGAGAATGAACCAGTCATCATCAATGTACACATCCACCGGCACCACCTGATCGGGCGGGATCAGGGGATGCCGGGCCCGGCGCAGGTCCAGCACCGACCCTGGATGCATGGGAAGACGGCGCGGGTCCTCATTGCCCAACCGGGGCGACACCCGATGCGGGGGCTGAAAGGGCAGAACCTCCGGAATTACCGCGTCGAGCGCGTTCGCGTAATGGGCTTTGGCAAAGGCCAGGTCCAGGTAAGCCAGCACCTCAACGGTACGGTGAATGTAAGGGGCCTCCTCAGCCACCAGGGTACTCAGTTCCATCAGCACACGACGTACTTCTCGTTCCTCTTCCAGCTCTAACTCCCGAACTAGGTTGCCCAACTCCACCACACTGAGAGGTTCAATGAAGAACGTCGCGCCACTCGCCGACTGGTCGTGGATTAACCCCGGCACCTTGTTCTTAAACTCGGCCTTCACCGGGATGACGTACCGCCCCCCCCGCTGGGTAATCAAGGGCTCCTGAAGATAGGGGGCAATGTCCGGATCCCGCAGGAGGCGTTCTAAAGTGTGGGTGAGGCGTTCTCGTTGGGCTCGCAGCTGGGCCCGAATGCGGGCCAGCTGCGGACTGGCGTCATCCTGCACGTTTCCCTGGTCGTCCAAACACCGCCCTATCTCATCCGCCACATGGGGACACGGCTCCATTTGGGCCGCCCAATCGGCCAAGTTGGGAAACTGATTGGCAGCCCGCAAGATGGTCTGGCGCAGGAGTCTAGCACGCTGCAAGGTGCTGCGCACGGCCAGCAGTTCCTGGGGCAGCAGCACCCGACCACGCTCTGCCTGATCCACAACCGGACGCACGTCGTGCACCCCGCCCAGGTGGACGTTGTGGGTATCCAGCAAAAGCCGCGCTTCTCGAGTCTCTTCCAGCAGCCGTCGCACCGTCTGCAGGTCCGTGGCCGGTTCCAGGCGCAACGCAAGGGTCTTTCCTGCGGAAAACGACGTATGCCTGGCCAGCGCTTGCCGGATAGCATCCCATTCCAGTCCTTTTGCCGTGCGCTCGTGCATCAAACGCGCCCTCCCGTTTCCATCTCCTCGGTGAACTTTCTCACCCGCCAATCGGTATTCTGCCCTGTGACGGGGCGGTTCGGCGTCCTTTATCGTACGTAAGCTACCCGAGGGATTATACCCCAACGTGAGGCCAGGGCAGACAACACGCTCATCGCACAGTTGAGGCACAATATGTACGTCGGCCTATCATGACGAGGTTATCATGACGGGGTAAGGAAAAGGCAAAAGTGAGGGCGCCTATGTTTTGGCCGTGGTCCGACGCCCGGGCTGTGTTGATTTTTGACGGTTGGTGAGGGTTTTGTACGGCCAGCGCGCGCCTCCTGCAAGCGCTGGACCGTTACGGCCGCGTGGCGGTCATTCCCTGCCAAAACGTCGCGGTAGTGCGTCGCCTCAGAGTCTCACCGGAAGCATGCCGGCAAGCTGCCTGGTGTGTCACTTATACCGGGGAAGCCTACTCCGGAGCCGGGGCGGTATATGCGGTGCTCGCCCACGCGCTGGACTGGCCGTGGCTGTTACGGTGGTATCGGGTTCCATGGGTACACACAGTGTCGGAAACGGTATATCGGTGGGTAGCCCGTCACCGCCACTATCTTCCGGGCATACGACCGTTTTGTGTCCAACATCCGGAACAATGCCAGGAAGGAGGGAGTTCGCTCACGTAGGCGCGCACAAAAAAGGGCCGCCTCGGGCGGCCCTGAAGGGGGAGGTGGTTCAACGACGGCGTTTGCTCTGAGCACGAGCACACGCCGCGCACAACGTGGTTTCGGGAAACAACTCCAATCGTTCGGGCTCTATGGGATTTCCGCAGGACTCACAAATGCCATACTGTCCCTGTTCCAGGCGGGCGATGGCCTCCTTCAACAGCGCGATCCGCTCACGGAGTTGATCTCGCCGAGCCAAGTTCATCTCCCATTCCACCAACCGGGGGCTACCCACGCCCAGCCCGAATTCCGGTTTATCCTCCAGTTCCTGAAGCACTTCGGCCAGCTCTGCTTCTGCTTCCGCGAGTTCGCGACGGAGTCGCTCGAGCTCCTTCTCACGCTCCTGCGCGTTGGTTAAGGGCGCGTTGCTCATTGCTCCCTCCTCTCACCCTGCTTGGGTTTCACGGGTAGCACGTCGGCCTGTGATGGCTCCGCATCGAGCGGTGCGGACGACAGCGTCTCTTCGGAGGCGCCGTCCTTCCCTTCCCGGGCTTCCACAGACGGGGAGTCGCCAGAGCCGGGGGAAGCCGCGGGTTCCGGGGCAGATGGGGCACTCTCCTCCTCCGGTGCAGAGGCCTCCGGAAGCGCCTGTCGTAAACTGAGCGAGATCCGATGACGTTCCTTATCAATATCCAGGATCTTAACGTAGACCTCATCGCCTGGGTGCAACACCTCGGTGGCCTTCTGCCCTGGCCGTAAACCGATCTCAGAAGCGTGAATTAACCCTTCCACCCCCTCCTCCAACCGGGCGAAGGCGCCAAAGTCCACCACATTGGTAATGTGTGCTTTAACCACCTGGCCGACCTCATAACGGGCCACCTTTTCCAGCCAGGGGTTGGGTTGCAAGCGCTTTAGGCTCAGGCCAATCTTGCGCTCCTCCTTGTCTACCTTGATAACCATCGCCTCGATTTCCTGGCCATGTTGCAACAGGGAACGGGGGTCTTCCACGTGTTCCCACGCCAGCTCCGACTTGTGGATCAAACCGTCTACGCCTCCCAGATCTACAAAGACCCCGAAATCGGCGAAACTGCGCACGCGCCCCCGCACTACCTGCCCTTCCTGGAGGGTGGCCAACAGCTCGTCCTTGCGGCGTTCCCGCCACGTCTTCTGCGCCTCACGCTGGGAGAAGATCAGGCGCCGTTGGGGACGGTTCACCTCGATGATCTGAAGCAATAAGCGCTCACCCACCAAGCGCTCCATATAATGGGCTCGCTCCTCGGGTGAGATGTTCCGCGGCACATCGGTCATGTGGGAGAGGGGCACAAATCCCCGTAGCTGGCCAAAACGCACAATCAACCCTCCCCGGTTGTACGCGATCACCTCACATTCGACCAACTCACCCCGTTGCATGAGCTCCCGGGCCCGCAGCCAATCCTGTTCCTGCAATGCCAAGGAAATGCTCAACTCAATTTCGTTAAGCTCCTCAAACACGAACGTCACCACCACCGGGACCTTCTGGCCCACGTGGAGTTGTTCCCGGACGTCAGGGGGCAGCCGTTCTACGTCGGAGATAGGGACGATCCCATCGTACTTAGCACCGATGTCCACGACCACCTCGCGCGGTGTGATCTCCACGATCGTGCCCTCCAGCAGGTCTCCCCGTTCAGGACGCACGACCGCGATGTGTTCCTGCTGCAACCACTTCTCAAACAGGTCCAGATCGTCGGCCAATTCTTCCGACCAATGGTTACGCTCCCCGTTCTGCACGATGCCACCCCGTTGGTAAAAAGTTTTCGCCCCTATTTACCCGTGGACGCCCCTCCTCCACCGAACTGTTCGCCCTCCCACCGGGAAGGTCACCTGGTCCCACGTGTCCGTCCGTCCTGCCGACCGGGACCCCTGCCATGCCGCGACACGCCCCGTCTGCGTCGCCGGGCCGCCCTATATCTGGAGAACGTTCGGAAATCCGGGAGCCTCACCCCCTTTCCGTCCCCCTCTTCTCTTCCAAAATTCGGGAGAGAGGGAGGGGTAATAGGCTACTTGCCTCGTTCTATCTGTCCGCAAGGGATGGGGGTAAGGGCCAAAAGGCCAACATGGTAAGTTTCCGAACGCTCTCTACCTGTTGTTAACCATCACCGAGCGTATAATAAAAAACTCGGATGTCCCAGGGAGACATCCGAGTCAGGTGTGTACACATACACCTCCCTCACACCTGTGCGCTCAGGGCGGTGGGAGGTCTCCCTGGGGAAAATAGCTTCGCCACCGGGCTGACACCACAGGTCGTGTCAACGGGCGCAACGTTCCCTCCTTCATGCTTTAGGGCACTCATAGTATATCACCACCCTAAGGGGGTGTCAAGACGATTTTTCAACGGTCCCCTACCCGGTTCCGGAGCCGTGCCCTTCTTCTGTCCACCGTTTAAGTTTCTTTGCCAGGTTCATGTTATAATGAACGGTGCTGGCGCGGCGCGGGCCCGGCCCAAATGAACTCCCTCGCAAAGGAGCGAGTACCATGCCCACCGATCTGGAAATTGCCCAAGCCGCAGAGTTACGCCCCATTGAAGAAATTGCCGACCAGATGGGCCTCTGTGCCGAAGACCTGGACCTCTACGGCCGGTACATCGCCAAGATCCACCTGGACGTCCTGGAGAAGCTGGCAAAGCACCCCCAAGGGAAGTACATCCTCGTCACCGCCATCACCCCGACCCCCCTTGGCGAAGGGAAGACCACTACCACCGTCGGTCTGGGCCAAGCGTTCAAACACCTGGGCAAGCGGGCCGTTATCGCCATTCGTCAGCCCAGCATGGGACCTACCTTCGGCATCAAGGGTGGAGCAGCTGGCGGCGGATACAGCCAAGTGGTGCCCATGGAACCCTTCAACCTGCACCTCACCGGGGACATTCACGCGGTCACCGCCGCGAACAATCTCCTAGCTGCCATGATCGACAACCACTTACACCATGGCAACGCCTTGAACGTAGACCCCTTCTCCATCACCTGGCGACGAGTGGTGGACATCAGCGACCGAGCTTTACGCCACATTGTCATCGGGCTGGGGGGCAAATCTGACGGGATCCCCAGAGAAACAGGCTTTGACATCGCCGTGGCCTCAGAGGTGATGGCGATCTTGGCGTTAACGACCGGCCTGCATGACCTGCGTCAACGCCTGGGGCGCATTGTATGGGGATACACGCGGGATAAAACCCCTCTTACCGCGGAGGACATCAAGGCCGCCGGTGCGATGACCGTGCTGCTCATGGAAGCCATTAAACCGAACCTCCTGCAAACACTGGAACACACGCCCGCACTGGTCCATGCCGGCCCCTTCGCCAACATCGCCCACGGCAACTCCTCTATCCTGGCGGACCTGATCGGCATTCGCTGTGGAGACTACCTCATCACCGAGGCCGGTTTCGGCGCGGACATTGGCGCGGAGAAGTTCTTCAACATTAAATGCCGTTACAGTGGGCTGACACCGAATGCCGCCGTCTTGGTGGTGACGGTGCGTGCCCTTAAGGCTCACACGGGCAGGTACCGCATTGTACCGGGCAAACCGTTGCCGCCGGAATTGCTGGAGAAGAACGTGGCCGATGTGGAGGCAGGCGCACTCAACATGATCAAACAAATCGAGAACGTGCGCAAGCATGGGGTGCCGGTAGTAGTGGCCATCAACAAGTTCCCCACCGACCACGTGGAGGAGCTTCAGGCCATCCAGCGCATCGCGGTGGAGGCCGGGGCTCACGGGGCTGCCGTGGCAACCCACTGGGCAGAAGGAGGCCGAGGTGCGGTGGCCCTAGCCGAGATGGTAGCGGACGCGACGGACCAAGCCAGCGAATTTCGCTTTCTTTATCCCTTAGATTGGCCCATCAAGAAGAAAATCGAGACCATCGCCCGGGAAATCTACGGCGCGGCCGAAGTGGTGTATGAGCCTCGGGCCGAACGACAGATCCGCCGATATGAAGCGTCCGGATTCGGCAATTTGCCCATCTGTATTGCCAAAACACACCTTAGCCTGAGCCATGACCCTCAACTAAAGGGCGCGCCCACCGGCTATTCTTTCCCCATCACGGACGTACGAGTTGCCGCCGGGGCCGGGTTTGTATATCCTTTGGCCGGTGACATCCGTACTATGCCGGGCTTACCCAAACACCCGGCCGCCGAACGGGTGGACATCGATGAACAGGGCCGTGTAGTGGGTCTGTTCTAACACTGCGGCCTGGCAAGCCGTCTGACTCGCGCTCGGGCCATGGCCCGGTAAGGGGACCGCGGTCTGTCGGGATCGCCCGGTCTCCCCAACACAGGAATGCACCTCCTCACGGGAGATGCCCAGGACAGACCGCGTGTAAGGTGTGTTGCGAAGGGAACACGCGCGAAGCTCACCTGTCCCGCGGAGATGAAACCATGGAGCGTCTAGACATAACACAGCTGCCTGCGCACGTGCGCGAGTACATTGAAGCGCTTATTGCGGAAAATCAGCGGCTGAAGGAGGAAATTGCGCGTTTACGGGAACAGCTGGCCGAACGCCGCCAAGCACCACCATCGCGCTCTCCCGCCCGTGAACGGCCCAGCGCGCTGCCCAAACCCAAGTACCCTGAAACGGTGATGGTCATCACCTTGAGCCGTCACGGACGAGGCAAGCGCACTCCCATCAACGCCTATACCCCCCAGCACCGGGGCGGGGTAGGCGTGTTTGACATCAAACTGCCTGAAGACGATGCACCCGCGCATCTCCTGGTGGCCGACGTGCAAAGCACGTTGCTCTGCTTGACCGACCAAGGCCGTGCCTTTCGGGTGCCTGTGCGGGTGATCCCCCAAGGGGAGATTCGGGAGAACGGCGCGCTGCTGAAACCTCACCTGACACTGTTGCCTGACGAACAGGTTACCGCGGTTGCGGTCCTGGACGACGCAACTCCGTGGACGCACCTGTTCATTATTACCGCGCAGGGGTGGGTCAAACGGCTGCGCAGTAATTACGTAGGCCCACGTCTAAACCCTGGCACCGTGCTGGTCACACCGCAAAGAGAAGGGGGCAGGCCGGTCGTGGCCTTCACCGGTACCGAGACCGGTGACCTACTGCTGGTCACGCGGCGTGGCATGGGGATTCGCTTTCCCGTCACCAGCGCGCCCGGCCGCGGTGTTCGGGGCATTCTGGTACAGCCGGATGATGAGGTGGTAGCCGCAACGCTGGTCCAGGAAGAAAGCACGGTGTTGATTCTATCGGCACAGGGGCAGGCTACTCGCCGACCGATGCGAACTTTTGCGGCCAACCGCAGTCCTGGAGGCAAGGGCAAGATCGCTATGCGCTCGGAAGAGGTAGTGGCTGCGGCAGTGGCCGATGACACGGCCGAGGTCTTCTGTATCTCCCGGTTTGCCAAGATACTCCGGTTTCCGGCCGGCGAAGTATCCGTACATCAGACTCCCTCACGCGGGGTGGATGTCATGAACGTGCGCGGGGACACGATCACGGCCATGGCAGTAAGTCACCCTCCGCAGCTCGCGTGATAGCTCACCCGCTAACTCGGCCATGTCCCGACATCAATCCAGGGAGAGATACCGACGATGAACCCGCTGTTCCTTCTGGTTGGGGAATGGATCGTTGTCCTGGTGGCGGTTGGCCTGCTGGCCTGGCAACTTCACAGGCGGTGGGATGCCGGATGGCACCTCTGGGTGTGGGGCGCGGTCGCCTTTGTCGGGGCTCAATTGGCCCGGTCCCCGCTGCTCTTGGGCATCTCTCTATTGCAACCGCCACCGGAGACCGCAACGCCCTTATGGGAAGTACTCAACGTGCTGATCTTGGGCCTCAGCGCGGGGCTCTTCGAGGAAACCGCCCGTTACGTGCTATTGCGCTGGGTTGCTCGCGATGCCCGGCGCTGGGCCGAAGGGCTTATGTTTGGAGCCGGTCATGGCGGGATGGAGGCCATCCTCATCGTTGGGTTGGCCGTGCTAAACGGTGTTCTGTTGCTCTCCTTTGGCGACGTTTTACTGGCCCGTGCTGCCGGCACATCCCCGGAGGCGGTGACCGCCCTTGAAGAGGCCATCGCCGAACTGCAGCGCCTGGACTGGGGTGACGTTCTGGTCACTCTGTGGGAACGAGCCATCGCAATTACGGCGCACATCGCCCTCACACTGATGGTCCTGCAAGCCGTTCGAGAAGGCACATGGCGCTGGTGGGCTGCCGCGGTCCTGGCCCACGCGGCGTTGAACATCGCGGTGATTCTCACTTTTCGGTGGGCGGGCGTCTTACCGGCGGAAGGGGTAGGGACCCTGTTTGCCCTGGCCGGGCTGGGCTTCATCCGTTATGCCCGGACGCTGGACCGTCCAACCGCTCCAACGGGGCCAGACTCGCCAGCAACCGTTTGAGCCCCACCTCCTCAAAAGCAACGGTCAACTCCTGGTCGTCCCCGGTATTGCGGGCTTCCACTACAATGCCTTCACCGAAACGGGTGTGACGTACCCGTTCCCCCACACGATAGCGCGGTCCCGTCGGCGCGGCCGCAACAGAGGATGTCCACCGCGTGGCGCGCTCCACAGGCCGCTGCTCACTACGGGAAAGGGACGTGGCGATGAGATGCTCGGGGATGTCCTGCAAGAATCGCGAAGGGGTATTGACATCATCAACGCCGTAGCGTGTACGACGAAACGTGTGCAGGAGATACAGGCGATCTCTCGCCCGGGTGATGCCCACGTAGAAGAGGCGGCGTTCCTCCTCCACGCCTTCCGGGGTTTCTAAGGAACGCGCGTGGGGTAACAACCCTTCCTCCAGGCCGGTGATGAACACCACCGAAAATTCCAGTCCCTTGGCCATGTGCAGGGTTAACAGCACCGGCGCGCCGCTCTCCTCAGGCAACTCATCCACATCGGAGATTAGGGCTACTTCTTCCAGGAACAGGGGCAACCCATCGGCTCCAAGCTCGTCGTACGACTCGGTGACGCCAAGCAATTCCTGGACGTTCTCCACGCGCGATCGGCCCTCATCTGTGCCGTCGTCGAGGTAAGCGAAGTACTCGACGTCGTCCAGGATGGTGCGAGCTAACGTGCTGAGGGGCATCTGCCGGCGCGCTTCGAGCCATCCCTCCCACAGGTCCAAAAAGGCAAGCAACGCCCGTTCCCCGACCGGCCCGACACCCGGGATAGCCTCACCTTCGGCCAGACGGTGCAATATGCGGTACGGACTTTCGCCCTGCCGTGCTGCGTAGTCGAACAGGGCGCTCACTGTTCGCTTGCCAATCCGTCGTGGAGGCACGTTGATAATGCGTTCCAGGGAAATGGCATCATCCGGGTTGTGAACAATGCGCAAGTACGCGAGCACGTCCTTGATCTCCCGACGTTCATAGAAGCGGGTAGCGCCCACCAGGCGGTAGGGCAGGTTGCGAACCACAAACGCTTCCTCCAGCGCGCGCGACTGCGCGTTGGTCCGGTACATGACCGCGATGTCCCCAGGCCGTACTTCGTCCTCGGCCAACAAACGAGCAATCTCATCCACCACAAACTGCGCCTCTTCCACCTCGTTGTAAGCTTCAAAGACCACAATCTGCGGCCCGGCAGGACGCCGCGTTCGCAGGACCTTTGGCGTGCGATGTTGATTCTGGCGGATGACCGCGTTGGCCGCTTCTACGATGGTGGCCGTGGAACGGTAGTTCTCTTCCAGGAGAATCACCTGCGCGTGAGGAAAATCTTCCTGAAACCGTCGGACGTTTCGGTAATCCGCGCCACGCCATCCATAGATGGACTGATCTTCGTCACCGACTACAAACACGCTCTCCTCCGGCCCAACAAGAAGACGCATCAACGTGTACTGGGCCATGTTGGTATCTTGAAATTCATCGATCAGGAGGTGAGGCCACCGTCGTTGGTAGGCTGTCCGCACGGCCGGCACCTCGCGCAGCAGCTGGACGGTCAACATGAGCAGATCGTCAAAGTCTACTCCTTGGTTGGCCCGTAGAGTCTGCTGATATGCCTCATAAATGCGCTGGTAGACCTCATCCCGGTACGACTGCACGGGGAACTGCTCAGGTGATAGCAGCTCGTTCTTGGCCCGCGAGATAGCGGCCTGAGCACTGGCCGGAGGATACAGCTTGTCGTCCAGGTTGAGCTGCCGGATCACGTTGCGCAAGATGGTGCGCTGATCTGCGCTGTCGTAGATGACAAAGCCCCGCTGTAACCCCACATGCTCGCCGTCTTGGCGCAGGATTCGGGCACAGATACTGTGAAAGGTCCCAATGGTCGCGCCCCGCAGGGAGCCTCCCAGGAGCTGCTCAGTGCGCTCTGCCATTTCACGGGCCGCCTTGTTGGTGAACGTCACGGCCAAGATACGATAAGGTGGAATACCCAGGTTGCGAATCAGGTAAGCGATACGGTGCGTAAGCACGCGCGTTTTACCGGAACCTGGCCCGGCTAACACCAGAACCGGCCCGGGCGGAGCCGTCACCGCAGCGCGTTGTTGTTCGTTCAACCCTGCCAACAGGGGATCCTCCGGTGGTATCATCGAACGTACATCCTCCGCAGCGTCCGGTGCACAGATTCGCCTGCAGGACCAGGACCGTTCTCCATTATACCCGGAGATGGGTGCGTCCCGAACGCGCCGCCCTCGTTACAGGGGCACCGCGCGTTGCGCCATACCGAGGGGGATACACGCGGCGGGGGAGCACCCCCTGAGGTGCTCCCCCGTCTGTATCTTCCGGTGATTGGACTAACGGCCGGCGCCGTGCCCAGAAGACCTGAGCGACATCCGAATTAAGGTTGTCGGGTGGAATCGTAACCCAGCGTGCGGATGTACATGATCACTGCCCAGCGCTCATCCTCGCTTAACTGATTGCCCCAGGCGGGCATGGCTCCCCGGCCGTTGGTCACCACCTCAAACTGCTGAGCCATGGTGGTAGTGGCCAAGTACGCCGGGTCGGTGAAATCGGGCGTGCCCTGAACCACGCCCTTGCCATCCGCGCCGTGACACGCCGCACAGCTCTGGGCGAAGATCTGCTGGCCGGTAGCCAGAGTCTCCTCGTCCACCGCAAAGTCAAACGCGTAGAAGAGCACGTTCCACCGCTGTTGTTCGTCCAAGGTGCCCTTCCAGGCCGGCATCGCCCCACGACCGTCGGTGATGACCTGGAAGGACTCGGCCGGCGTGCGTTCTCGCCAGAAGGCAGGATCCGCGAAATTCGGCGTGCCCTGAACCACGCCCTTGCCATCCGCGCCGTGACACGCCGCACAGTTCTGGGCGAAGATCTGCTGACCCTCGGCAGCGACGGGCCGTGCGGGGGGCACCGGTAAGGTGGCTTGCTCGCCGCCACCCGGCGCTGTGGCCACCTGCTCTTCACCGGCAGCCGCGGCCAATTCGGGCACTAGAGTGGGCGTTGGCCCCACCTCGCGGGCGATTGGCGTGGGCGCGGGCAGACGTCTGATGGGGCGTGGATCCCCGCACGCGCTGATAAGCACCATCATCAACAGCAACACCAGCAAGACAACCGCTCTATACCGCCACGCCATTGCCGTTGCCCTCCTTTACTGCTGCGCCAAGGAGCGCAGGTAGTTGACCACATCCCAGCGTTCGTTTTCCGTCAGATTCTCAACCATGCGTGGCATCCGGCCAAATCCCTCCGTCATGCGCAAGAACAGGGTCGCGTCATCCCGCTGCCGCAACAACTCAGTTGTCAGGAGAGGGGGTGGTGGATCGAAATACGTGCCCACCGGCCCTACCGTGCTGGCCGCAGCGCCCGGTTCGCCATGACACAACGCGCAATTAATGGCGTAATACTCCTTCCCCCGGGCGATAGACGCGGGATCGCCGGGATACGGGTTCTGCGGAGGCCGGCCGCCCGGCACATACGCCACCCCGTCGAAAGGAATGGCCTCCTCCACAAAGGGGATCACCGGCCCTTCCTGGTTGCGCACGGAGATCTGGTCTTCCATAAACGAGTTGAACTCTATGTTGATCACCTCGTACGTCAACAACAACACCGACAGCAGGGGCACAGCTAGAACCACCAGCGTAATAATTATGCGCTTGGTCATAGCGGCCTCCACTCCCCATCCTTAATGTCTGCGCCCCATTGGCGAAGAATGTCCTCCACCTGAGCGCGCTGGTCCTCCGAGACGGAGACGACAATGCCGATCCGGCCATCGGAGATGCTGGGATCATACAGCTTTCGCCGGAAGGGCAACAGGCCGGACTGCCAGAACGTGCCCGCGAAGAAGGTGCTCAGGATAATCCCGAGCATGGTCAGCTCGTACATGATGATGAGCTTAGGGGGCAGGGTAAAGTAGCCTTGACCGCCCACCCGGATACTGTACAAGGCCACCGTGCCAAAGGTAAAAAGGATGGCCGTGATAAACCCGATGATCGCGCCCACCGGGGTGATAATGCTCATCCGTTCTGGCACCTCAGGACGCCCCAGCACCTCGTGCTCCAAGGGAATCCCCGACATGATCTCGATACGGTCATCGGGGACCCCCGCTTTCCGGAGGGCCTCTACCGCGCCTGCGGCCTGATCGATCTCGTCCAAAAGGGCAAAGACCGTTGCCTTTCCGGTGGCCATAGGATATGCCTCCTCGTTTTCTGCACTTCCCTCGCTTAATCCACGTTCGTCCTGGCCGTCACCACAGCGCGACCAAACCGCACTATGCGATGCGTCAGTTGCCCTTCATGCACCTCCCATACAGGCACGTACGGGAGAATGCGGGTGAAGAGCATGTATAGGAAGAAGAACATGGCAAAGGAACCCACCACGATGCTCATCTCCACGATGGAGGGGTTGTACTCACCCCAGTCGAAGGGCATCCGATTCCGCTGGAGGAAACCGGTCACGATGATGACGCGCTCCAAGTACATGCCGATGTTCACACCCAGCGTGATCAGGAACAAAGCTGTGGGAGAACGCCGGATCCGTTTGTTCCACAGCGTAGCCCACGGCACCAGGATGTTGAAGAAGAGCATCCCATACCACAAGGGAGCAGCAGGCCCACGGGCTTGTAAGGTGAGGATCTCATGCCCCACACGCTCACCACCGTACCATTCCACCAAGAAATCGTTGAAGAAGAAGTACGTCCACGCGAAGGAGAAGATCAACACCAGCAATGCCAAGGATTCCAAATGTTCGGTGCGAATGAAATAGTGAAGCTTCAAAGAACGGCGGGCAATGATTAACATGGTGATCACCGCGGACACGCCGGAGAAGATCGCCCCGACCACAAAGTAAGGTCCGAAGATACTGCTCCGCCACCCGACCTTCATGGTCATGGCGAAGTCCCATGACACAATGGTGTGCACCGAGAACATGACCGGGATGATGACGAAGGCAAAGATCTTCATAGCGGTCATTAAATGACGCCATTCCTCCTCTGTACCCCGCCAGCCCAAGGCCAACACCCGATACAGCTTCTGTCGCCACCCGGTCATGTGGTCACGTCCCATGGCAAAGTCGGGTATCAGGGGCAAGTACAGGTACAGGGTACTGCCGGTCAGGTAGGTGAAGATGGCCGTCATGTCCCACATGAGCGGCGAGTGGAAGTTCGGCCACAGCTCTCGCTGGTTGGGGATAGGCAGCATCCAGTAGAACCGCCAGGTCCGCCCCAGATGAATAAGGGGAAAGAGACCGGCCACCATGAGGGAGAAGGTGGTCATCATCTCTGCGCCGCGCGTGATAGGACGGCTATACTCCGCCTTGAACACCCGCAGGATGGCGGAGACAAAGGTGCCCGAGTGGCTGATACCGATCCAGAAGACGAAGTTCGCGATGTACATTCCCCAGAAGACGGGCCGACGGATGCCGGCAACCCCCATGCCCCAGCGCATCTGGTATCCCCAAGCGAAGAAAAGGCCTACCAGGGTGATAAGCCCCAGCACCACGAGCAGCGCGATGTACCCCGGGGTGATGCGCTGCACCGCTTCCAGGACCATGCGATTCATCTCGCTGCGGGGGCGCGGGTCCACAAGGAGCACCTCTTCCCGCAGCTTCTGCTCCTCGTGTGCCAGCGCCGCCTCCTGACCCTCCTGCCAGTCCCGGCGAGTGCTCTCAGACGCCATAGATATCCCCTCCCTTGAGGTAGATCACAGCGGGTTCGGTGCCCAGATCCTCCAACAGCTTGAAGCCCCGCCGACTGCGCGCCACCTCGGCGACTTTGCTGTTCGGGTCCAGCAGGTCGCCGAAAATAATCGCGTCCGTGGGACACGCCTGGGCACACGCGGGCTGCACCTCCCCATCCGCGATGGGGCGTTCTTCCATCTTCGCCTTTTCTTCCACCTGACGGATGCGCTGGATGCAGAAGGTGCACTTTTCCATAATGCCCCGCGAGCGCACCGTCACGTCTGGGTTCAGCTGTTCGTGAAGCGGCTCGGGAAAGTCAGGCGCAAACCAGTTAAACACGCGCGCGATGTAGGGGCAGTTGTTCGCGCAGAAGCGGGTACCAATACACCGGTTGTACACTTGTATGTTCAGGTGTTCGACTTCACTGTGATACGTGGCAAACACCGGGCACACCGGTTCACATGGGGCTTTCCCACACTGCTGGCACAGAACCGGGATAAACCGAGCGCGCACGTCGGGGTATTCACCCTCCCAATACCGCTCAATGCGGATCCAGCCCATGTGCCGGCCCATGCTGACCTCTTCTTCGCCCACCACAGGCACGTTGTTTTCCGCGTAACAGGCCGTCACACAGGCTGCACAGCCGGTACACTTGTCCAAGTCTATGACCATCGTCCACTGGTGTTGCTCGCCCTCGCCCTTTGGCTTGGTCATCAGCACCTACCTCCTGTCCCTGAGATCACCTTTCTGCCCGATGGGCAGCCGTTCCCAGACTTACCCCGGGAACCCGATCTCTCGTGCTCGGTCAACGCCCACTGTGCTCTCCAGCCGCGGGAGCTTCTGCTTCCGGCCGGTGGGCACTATCTTCACCCGCACGCTCAACCATGCCAGATCATCAGCCGTGGGCACGGTTTTGCTCCCCACCAGGCGCAACGGGTTCGCGCCACGCTGCGCGGCGTACCGCCCATAATCGGTGTGTCCTTGCCCCAAGGGCATGGCCACCACGTGCGGATGGATCGCCGGATACTCGTACACAATGGCCTCAACCTCCCCATAGGGGGAGATCACCTTTACCACCTCGTCGTGTTTAACCCCCAGTTCCTTTGCCGTCTCGGGGTTGATCTCTATCCACGTGCGCCACATGCCTGTGGTCATCGGGTCGGCCAGCTCCTGTAGCCAGGGTGCATTGGCGCCCCGCCCATCGGTCAGAGCGATGGACTCATAGGGATAGAACAGGAGCGGATACTCCGTTCCTCCCTCAAATTCGGCCGTTACGCCCGTGGCCTGCGAGGGCTGCCACACCAGCTGGGGGGCTTCCCACGTGGGCTCTGCCGTCCACCAACCGCCAAACTGCCGCCATGCCACCCACGCGTCCGCCTCGTTGTCCAGCGGGAAGTTCCCTTCCATGCCCAGTTGTTGCAGCACCGCCACGCGAGACTTCATAAACTCTATCATGTTCTGCCACGGGAGCACTTCCCGGGCCGCGTCAATGGCCTGGGCCAGGAAAAGGAAGATATCACCCATGTCTCGGGTGTCAAAGTACGGCTGCACCACCGGCTGCTGACAGGCGATGGTCAAACGATCGGTGCCGTTATCAACGACTTGATAACCCCACGACTCTAAGGGCGTGTGCACAGGAAGCACATAATCGGCCAGCACCGCGGTCTCATCCACAAAGTGACTAAAGGTGATAACCGTGTCCACTTGGGCAAGGGCCTCTGGGAAGCCCAGAGTGGCCGGCAAACTGTATGCGGGATTGCTCCCGTCAATGAGCAGGAGATCCACCTCCCCGGCCTTCATGCGATCTACGAGGGCCTGAACCTCGCTTAGGGAAGCGGGTTCGGTTTCGGGCTTTAAGCCACCCACCTGTGGGTTAGGCGCAAGCCAGAGCCCTCCCTCCTGGCCCAAGTTGTCCATCAGCACGTTGAGCAGCTGTACAGCCAGCACCGCGTTGAAGCCTCCCGTATGAGCGGCCACCACGCCACCCGGGATGGCCAGAGGGCGCTCTGCCTCCCCGAAGAGCTTGGCCAAGTCGACAAGACGCCCTACCTCTACCTCGACCAGTTCCGCGATTTCATCCACGTTCACACCCGCGTAGAAGGGGCGCACCGCGGGGTTGCGGGCAAGGCCCATGTCCAGGAGCAGACGGCCCAGCGCGAGGGCGATTAACCCCTCGGTGCCGGCCAAAATGGGGATCCACCGATCGGCAGGCGCTCCGGTCTGGGAAAGGCGAGCCTCAAAGTGGACCACAACTCCACGCGGTCCCCCGCGGTCCTGACGACCACGCATCCGGCCGAAAGCCCGGTTGTAGTGCACAGGGGATAACTCCGTGCTCAGAAAACCGCCGCCGAAGGAGAACACGACGTCCGCGTTGGCCAAATCGTAAACCGGCAGACGATCTTTGCCAAAGAGGGTTCGGTTCACCGCGCGCAGGACCCGCCGTCCCTCCCAGGCGTAATGTGTGCTGTACAGCACGGGGGGTGGTGCACCGATGGCCGCCAGGAATTTCTCCACAATCCACAGGAGGCTATCGGGCATTTCCCCGCCCAAGAAGGCAATGCGTTGCGGATCGGTGGCGGTGATCTTTTCAAAGAGGGCATTCAACGCTTCGTTCCAGTGGAGGCCCGTGAAGTCGCGGGAGCCCCGTGCCCTTTGCTTGACCGGCCATCGCAGTCGGTCCGGGTTATACAGCACCTGCAAGCTTGCCTGGCCCCGAGCACACACCTTGCCTTCATTCACCGGGTGCAAAGGATTGCCCTCAATTTTCTTGGCCCGTCCCTGGTGCACCCGGACCAGCAGGCCACAGGCAGCCGGGCACTGGCGACACGTCGTCGCGTACCAGACACTCTCGCCGGGCAAAGCATGCTCCGGTGCCCGCACGTACGGCTCCAGGTATTCTGAGCCCTTCAGGTTGATCGTGCACCCGCTGGCGACAACTGCCGCCCCCAGCGCGGCGGTTCCCTGGAGGAATTGCCGTCGGGTAATCCCCTTGTTACTCATCACCCCTCCCCTACTTGTGGCAGGTTGCGCAATCTACCAGCTTCGCCACCTTCTCCGGCGCTTGCTGGCGATGACAATCCAGGCAGAACCCCATGGTCATGTTGAAGTTGCGCGGGGGCATGTCCGTACTCCCCACTTGGCCGTGACACTCCACACAAGAAACCCCCGCTTTGATGTGGGGTTGGTGACTGAAGTAGACAAAGTCAGGTAGATCTGTTTTCTTCTCCCACTGCAAGGGTACCCCGCGTTCCCACGCGTCCCGGATTTTGGCAATCTCCGCGCGCGCCTGGGGAGTCTGCCCCTCGATCACCGCGTGACAGGCGATACACTTTTCCACACTGGGAATGGAAGCCACCTGCCCGCGAGGGGCGTTGGAATGGCAGTAGAGACAAGCAATGCCCACTTGTTCCACGTGCACCTTGTGGGAAAACCGGACAGGTTGGGCAGGTGGTTGTGGCGCAATAGGTTCCACCGTCGTCGACTGAGCCGTGGAGGAAGGACTTTCGACAACCAGCAGCACCACCACAGCAGCTACAACGAGGGCTACACCGAGGAACGTCGGGATCATCCAGCGTCGCCGTCCGCCCAAAGCCAGCAAGCGCTTCCACGCATGTACCATCGAGGCGCCTCCCTCATCCGGTAGGTTTGAGCACGCGAAGGAGGCCGTTGCCGGCCCCCCGCCTCGAACGCCCCCATTATATGTGAGGGGAGCGAAGTGGAGCCAAACTCTATGTGATTTTTGGCACAACCACATGAAGTCACAACGTGCCGGGTTCGGCAGTAAAACACTTTACCATAAGACCCAACCGTTGTCCTCACCCCTCTGGAGGAACACTATCTCATCAAGGTGGATGATCTCGTTCCCCTTCTGAAGAAGTATGCTCGTCTTTGGACTCCCCCCATGGCCCTTCCACCGGGCGAGGCGCGGACGGAGGTGGGGCAGGATTGCCAGCCGGCACGAATGCGGGTAAGATGAGGGCAGCCACCAAGGACGGGGGTACCGAATCGGCCGATGGCTGCACTATTTCAGTTCATTGCTACCCACAGCACGTGGTTCACGTACATTGCCCTGGCAGGTGCCGTGCTCATGGCCCTGGGCGCGGGACACGCGTTTTGGGACTGGCGTCGCAAACGCGGCACCTTGCTGGAGGATTGGGCCTACGTAACCCTCTGGCGATACATCACCGCGGCGTTGATCTTCCTGGCAGTGGCAGGCCTTACTCAAGTTGTCGTGCGCGCGGCGCCTGATGGGCGTTTTGTGTGGCGCCGTTTGTGGCAACCGGGCGCCGTCCCGCCGGCCCCTACAC